>DATAUQ010000064.1:0-12367 GCA_036268155.1 Verrucomicrobiia bacterium
AAACAGATCGAGAAACTGCTGGCGCAAAATGATTCGTTGAAAAAAATCGCGAAGAAATATGCGAAGGCGGACGATTTCTTTTTTCTCGGACGCGGCTACACGTTTCCCATCGCACTCGACGGCGCGCTGAAGCTGACGGAAATTTCCTACATCCACGCCGAAGGTTATTCGGCGGCGGAGATGAAGCACGGGCCGATCGCGTTGATTGATAAAAAGACGCCGACGGTTTTTCTCGTGCCCCAGGATTCGATGTATGACAAGACGATGGCGAACCTCGCGATGATCCGCGCGCGCCAAGGCCCGATCATCGCGCTGGCGACCGAAGGCGACAAGGCGATCAAAAAAGTGGCCGACGACGTGATTTATCTGCCGCGCGCGCTCGAACCAATTTATCCGATCCTAGCGACCGTGCCGCTGCAACTCTTCGCGTATCACATCGCCGTCGCGCGCGGCTGCGACGTGGACAAGCCGAGAAATCTGGCGAAGAGCGTGACGGTGGAGTGAAAATTATTGCGGTTTTGAAAACGCCGCGAAGTCGCGGAGCGACGGATGGAAATTAGCCAGCTACGAAGTGGCTGGAATGATTCCGCGAAAATAATTTTTTGAGTCCCGTAAGGGATGCCGGGATGGATTTAGTTTTAACGCTCGCCCTCACCCTGACCCTCTCCCCCGAGGAGAGGGAATAGCCAGCGTGCGTTTCCTTTCTTTCGGTTGACCGTCCGGCAAATCCAGTCGCGGGTTTTTTGGAAGTGCGGGAAATGTGAAAGCCCTCTCCTTGGGGAGAGGGTTGGGTGAGGGAGGACGTGAAATCAATTTTCCGCCGTTCCTTCAGGACGGTGAATCTGCGCGCGTGGTTTCAGAAGCCGGAATTAAACGGATAGAGCCAGAAAGAGGCGGAATACAAAGGGTTTTTGCAGGGAGCGAGCCGGAACGGGTGGTTTCAGAAGCTCTGTGGTCAAAAAGGCGGTTATTGAAATGGTTTGACCTCTCTTCGCGTCGGTTTTCATGACAAATTTAATTCGAGGTTAATGACCTTTTTCACAGCCGTTAAACGCTTCGGTTTTGAGCGCGCCAAAAGAGCGTGCGCGGTGGCAAGTTCTTTCACGGGATCGGGCTGCTGCGCGCCTACGGCCCTGCCAACGACGAGCAGGGCATTCTCCGCGAGCGACCGGGCCGACTTTGCCTCGTTGTAATACTCCTCGCCGTGGACGGCAAAGTGACTTTGGACGACCTGCATCAGATACGCCGGGCGATAACGGATTTTGCTCGTCATGCGCTGCTGCAACGAAGTCATCAGAATGTCGGTCAAAATCTTTTTGTAGCGTTCACCGGGCAACGTGACGCCGCGCTCATTCAGCCATTTTGCAGGCCACAAAACGACCCACTTCAACAGCCGCGAATAATCCTGTGAGAACTCGCGGGAATCGCCTTCGTAGAACTTGCGCTTGATGAAGGCGAGCAGATCGTCTTTCAATTCCTGCGACGTGATTTGCTTTGGACGTTTAACCACAAAGTCGCCATGAACGCCAAGTTTTTTCAAAACGGCACTCCTTCCTCTTCGGGCGTTGGCTCGTGTTCTTCCTCGCCGGCCAGATCGGATTCCGGCTCGACGGCGATTTCGCCGACGGCGCGCTCGGCAAGCGTGTTCCGCAGCCAGACCAGTTTCCATTCGGCCAGCGAGTCCAGGTCGTCCGTGCCGAACTGGTCGCGCGCGATTTTTTTCCAGTAGGCTTCATCGGCCATCTTGCGGATTCCAAACCGCAGCACGATCAATGGCTGCTCGACGATGTTCATCTGCGCGGCGAGGTTCGCCGGTTGCGACCATGCGAGCAACCGGCCTTTGACGGCGGTGAATTCCTTGATGCGACCGATCTCCTTTGTGCTGCTGATTTCGCGCTCAATAATCTCGCCGATTTTTTGCAGGCGGAACGCTTTGTCGTTTTTGTCCCAGCCCATCGCGGTGCAGGCGGCGGGCCAGAGGCCGGGGACGCGATGGCCGTTGTGCCGGTCAAAATAACCGAAAAGCAAAACGGCAATCTGCGATTTCGTGACGGCGAGTTTGTCGGGGCGTCGGCTCATGGCTTTGGAAATTCCCGGCGTTGAAATTGCTTCGGCCACTCCGACCAGTCGCCGCCCTTTGGATCACGCGTCATTAACCTAACGCTCGCGAAACCTTCGCCGTAAGCAGCGAGCATTTCTTCATCGTGCCAATCAAAAACATTTGCGTTTCCACAGACGGGCAGTTTGCCGAATTGTTTGACGAAAACCTCAATGCCGCCCTCGGTCAAAATGTTGATCAAGTCGGCAGCGCCGATCATGTCGAATGCTTCCGGCTTGGGATCGCTATCGCCACCGATAATCGCCCAATCAAAAAGTTTTGCCATCTGCCAGTTGCGGAGTTTGCGTTTGAGTTCTGCAAAGTCCGTTTCGCCGAGCAACGGCTCAAAAGAAATAAAACGCTTCGTCGAGTCGTCGCCAACTTCGTAAAGCTGATCTATCCTGTGAATTTTATCTGGCGACGTTACGCTGGTGCCGACCCAGAGATTTTTCGGCCACTCCGCTCCAAACTGTTCAAAAATCCAGCGAGAAAATTGCTTCATTACATTTGGCCGTTTCGTGAGCCACAAGCCGATGTGCGGCCAGCCGCGCACCACGTCCACGACTTCCTTTTTCAAATACTCGAACGGCACGCCGGTCGAGAACGTGTCGGCCATGTCGCCGATGAAAACGAGGCGCGGCATGGCGGCGGGAATCCACGGCTTGTCTTTGCGCTCGACGCCGCGCAAATCTTTCCATTTCGCGGCCTCGGCCATGCGACCAGGCTTCAGCTCAATCGGCTTGTCGAACGCGCCGATCCCGCCGACGCGCTCGGCCCAACGCCCCGCATAACATTTCTTCACCGGGACTTTCGCCTTCGGCTGCCAAAGTTCGCAGCCGTCACATTGAAAGCCGGTCGGGTTGACGGATGAATCGCACCACTGGATGTTAGTTTCTTTTCCCATAAAATTTTCCGTGAATGCCGCGTCGAATTGCTGCATCGGCCAAAGCCTCTATCTCGACCAAACACAACGGCGGGCGTTTGCCATCCGGCGTCTGCTCGAAATAAATAATTCCCGCGCGAATCAGGAAATCCATTTTCTGATCAACATGATTTGGGTTTGGCTTGCTGCCGATATAGGTGTTGACCGATTCGCGCACAGCGTAGTAGCACGCTTCCTTAAATCGTTTCGGCATTTCAACGCTCGTGTTCATTTCTCGCAAAGGTTGGCGAAGCGTTGGGCGCGCGCGGCGACGACGGCGTGCGGGCGGTTGATCTGCGCGGGGGCGTTCCAGAGGACGTAAAATTCAAGGTCGGTCGGCGCGCGGTGCGTGCGCTGCGCGAATCCGGCCACACGCACGGCCATGATGGACTGCGCGTTGACGAGCGCCATGTGCGCGTCGCGCGGGTTGCCGCCGATCCACAGGTCACGCCGGATTTGATAGCGTGAAATTTCTCCCGCGCGCCCGATGGCCCGGTCGTTGTCGCCGGACTCGACCTGGCTCAAAGCGGCGAAACGATCCATCGCCAGCAAGCGGACGGATACTGTGCAAACGAACAGCATGGTCAGGAATTTTTTCATGCGTAAATGTCCTGGGGTTTTTCAGACTGCATCTCGGAGCGGAATTTTTCGTAATCGAGGTCGAACCGGGATTTTTCTGCGGAGAAGCTGGCGACTTTGCGACGCAGCACTTTTTGATTCTGGTTCTCGCTGACAATGACGGGCGGAAAATAATTGAACTTCCATTCGGACTTTCTGGCGGGATTCAACGCCCCGTTTTTGTTCCGTCGCAACTGCTTTCCATCGCAGCGAAGGCCGCGCGCCTTGAACGCCGCCGAGCGGTTCGCGGCGTAGCGGCGGTAGAAAGCCTTCCACCATTCATACCGCTGTTCCGGCGTGAGCGCTGCGCGGCCGCCGAAACGCCGCCGATAATGAAACAGCGTCACTTCGCGGATTGGCAGACAGAAAAGATTTTGAGGCGTGACATTAGTTTTGTCGCCGTCCTTTAACGAAACCTGATGGCCGGCTGGAATTGGTCCGTGCAGGTCAGCCCACATGATGCGGTGCAGTTGTTTTTCCTCGCCCTTCACGCCGCCGCGATAAACCGTGTCGCGCAGATAGCCGTTTTTGGACGGCGTATATTTGCGTCCGTTGTAAATGACGGCGGACTGGAATTTCTTTTTGTTCAGCTCAAAGCCGCGCCCGACGAACAAACTAAAAACGCTCTGCCGTGTGCGGTTGTGCAACGCGCCGACTTTTGCGAGCGAGTTCAGGCGTTTGTAATCATCCCACATCAGGCTTACGACGTGGTCGGGCAATCCGCCGCGCCCGCACGACATTTTCTTCACGGAGCGCGCGAATGAACGGCGCACTTGATCGGGCGACAAGCCAAGTTGTGAAAGCGCAATCATTCCGGCACGTCCTCGTCGCTGATTTTTGCCGCCGCCTCGAAGCGCGTGTAATTTTTCAGGAAGGTCATGTTCACGTCGCCGGTCGGCCCGTTGCGCTGCTTGGCGATGAGCAGGTTGATCGGGATGCCATCGGCTTCCTCGACGGCTGCACCATCGTCATCATCCCCGGTGTTCGGTTTGTAGAGCAGGCCGACGAGATCGGCGTCCTGTTCAATCGCGCCGGACTCGCGCAGGTCGGAAAGGCGCGGTTTGCGGCTTTTGTCCTTTTCGAGTTCGCGGTTCAACTGGCTCAACACCAGCACCGGCACTTTCAATTCTTTCGCCAAAGCCTTGAGGCCGCTGGAAATGTCCGCGATCTCCTGCTGACGATTTTCCTGCGCCCGACGGCCCGACGCATGGAGCAATTGCAGATAATCCACGACGATCAGTTTTATGCCGTGCTGCTGATAAAGCCGCCGCGCCTTTGCCCGGAGTTGTAAAATGGAAAGAGCTGCGGTGTCGTCAATGTAAAGTGGCGCGTTGCTCAACTTGCTGGCTGCGCTGGTGAGCTTCTGGAAATCAGCCTGCGACATGAAACCGTCGCGGATCGTGCGGAGGTTCACACGGGCGAGCGAACACATCATCCGCAGCACGAGTGATTCGGCTGACATCTCCAGAGAAAAAACGGCGCACGGCAATTTTTGCTCGATGACAACGTGTTCGACGATGTTCATGGCGAGCGACGTTTTGCCCATGCTCGGCCTCGCGGCGATGACGATCATCTCCGAGCCGTGCAAACCGTCCGTCATGCGGTCGAGGTCGGCGTAGCCGGTGGCGATGCCGCTCAACTCGCCTTTGCGCTCGAACATCCGCTCGATGAGATGCGTCGCGCCGACAACCAAGTCCTTTATTGTCGTCATGCTGCCTTGCACACGCGATGCGCTGATCTGTAGCACGTCGCGCTCGATTTCATCCATCAGCGCGTCCACTTCACCCTCGTAATCATAAACGCGCCCGACGACTTCCGTGCAGGTCTGAATCATTTTCCGCAGCAGATATTTTTCGCGGATGAAATCAAGGTAGTAGGAAAGGTTGGCCGCGCTCGGCACGGCGTCTTGCAACTGCGACAAGTAAGCGATGCCGCCAACCTGCTCTAAAATCTGTTTGTCCTTCAAACTCTGTTGCACCGTGATGATGTCAATCGCAGTGCGCTCGTTGAACATGGCTGCGAGCGTTTCGTAAATGGTCTGATGGCGAAGGTCGTAAAAATACTCCGCGCCGTTGTCACGTAATTTCTCGATGCACTCGCCGAGGCATTCGTTCGGTGACAACAGGCAGCAGCCGAGAACGCCCATCTCGGCCTGCTCTGAATATGGCGGCAGGCGGTCGAGTTTGATTGCGTCGGCCATCGCGGATTTGCGACGACGGGCTTTTTTCAAGTCCGCTGCTGCTCCGGCTGAATCTGAAACGGAGTCAATCATAGCGAAAGCAATTTTGCCAGTTCGTCGCGGGTGATCCACGCGACGAGGCGCATCGGCTTGGCCGTCATTCCTTCCGTGATTTTGTGGAACTCGCAAAATGCGGCGTAGCTTTCAAATCCGTCGAGCCGTGAAAACGATTCCAACAGTGCAGGCGTTTTTAACGAGCCGATGGTCGGAATCAAAATTGAGCGCCAGGACAGGTTGACCGTCACCGCGAACCGGCAGGGCTTCTCGGCGAATTTCCGGCATTGTTTTGTCCGCAGTCCGGTGAACATATAAAGTGTCTGCCCGGCCTTCGTGTCGCGGCCATCCTTGCGGAGCGCGCGGAGCGTGAACGGCTTTTCTTCCGTCATCACCTTTGGCACGAACTGTTTTTTGAATCCTACTTGCGGCATAAATTTTCGAGTGTTTGTTCAGGACGCATTCGATCAGCCGATGCTGCTGCATCCAGTCGAGACAGTCGCCGACCTGATGTTTGCCCGGCACGAGCAGCGGCCAGCGGCGCTGGAGCGCGATGCTGATCTGTGCGCTGGAGAAACGTCCGCGCCAGCCGGAGACGATCCGGCGAACTGCGCCGGCCACGCCGCTCCGTTTGAACAGGAGGTCGGCGATGGCCGCGCAGCGCGACGCGTATTGCTTTTCGTCCATGACGCGAAACGAATCATTTGGCGAGCTTGGCGCGTTGTTTCATGTCGGCGAGCGCATCCTCGTTTGACGCGGTGAAATCCGGGATTTTCAATTTCGGATAACACGTCGCATAAATCAATGCCCCGGCAGCAGACGGCCCGTAGATGGACTCAAGTGTTTTTCCAACGTCACCGGAGAGATGAATTGCCCAACCGGCGCGACAATGGGTGGTTTCGCAAACGTGCCAACTCTCCATGTCCAAGGCACAGCCTTCTTTTCCGATTGCGGCCAGTATTTTTCCGTCGAGGTCTTCAATTTTAGGAATGAACGGCAGGACGGCATCGCTCAGGTCGGCACCGCGCAGGTCGGCACCGCGCAGGTCGGTCTTTTGTTCAAGTGCGAGTTTGACCGCCAGCTTCATGCTGTCGGCAGTGACGGAAAATATAATGCTTTCCGTCCAACGATTTTTGATTTCGATTTTCATAGTTAGTTTTTTTATTGGTTGATGGTTGAAATTATTTTGCCTCCGGCGTTGCATCGCCGAGGGTTTTGGTCACGAGCGCCTCGATGTCGTCGTCGTTGGCGCGCACGACGGGCTTGTCCGCGCCGCTCACGACCGCGCAGCCGAGTTTTTGCAGAATCTCACGCGGCAGTTTCTTGAACGCCGTCTTGATGATCGTCACCGTGCGGTCGAGGACGGTTTCGCCCTGTTTGGCCGGCAGCAACTCTTCGATGCGTTTGATGAGGATTTTTTCATCCGGCATGGTTATGGAGTCGCGCGTTTTCTCGAAGCCGACGGTGATGGTGTGGAATTCTCGCGTCTTTGGTTTTGTGAACTCGGCCCGGTTCGCATTGACCAATCCTTCAATCGTCGTGCGAAGGTCGTTGCAGACCTGCTGCGATTGGCGCAGCCCGTCGTTGTGTTTAGCGTCGAGCGCGCGTTGTTCTTTTTGCTTGGCCTCGTGACGGCGTCGCAGATCGGCGCGCGCGTTGGCGAGACCCTTGCAGTGCATCTCAATTTCTTGTGTGGCATTCATGATTTTATTTCGGTTGTGGTTGGCTGTCGGTGTAGATTTTCCAGCGGAGATTCTCGGCATCTATCAATTCCTGAATCTTGTTCTGGCCGTCGTCGCCGATGGCGCAGTCGTAGCGTTGGTTCAACAACTGGATGCGTTCGCGGTGGGCTGTTTCGAGTTCGGCTTTCATAAAATTATTCGATGTGGTGACAGACGCCCTCGGCGTCCGGCGCGCCCCATGTGCGCGAGTCGTTGATGTTCATTTTCTTGTGGGCGAGTGCGATCAGTTCGTCGGTGTTCAAGCCGTATTCCGCAGCAGAGCCGAGCAGCAGGATGAAAACGTCTGCCCATTCCATCAGGTCGTCGGGATCGGTTTGAAGTTCGCCGATTTCCTTTTCGAGATGCTTCAGCTTTGCGGAAAGCAACTGGCCGGTGAATTTCTCGGTCTGAAATCTTTCGATGCGTTGCTGAAGGTGTTGCAGTTTGTCCATATTTGGTGTGACGTTTAACCGCCGGTTAATTGAGCTTGTAATTGCGGATGAGCATCGTGTGCGCGGACTTGAACGCCTCGGCGAATGGCAGGCGGTTTTTCTGGCCCTTGATCTCGACGGCGACCTTCAACTGCTTGTGGACGCTGCGATAGTGGCCGTGCTCCTTGGCGACCTGCTCGCAGAGGTCGGTGACCTCCTCAAGTTCGCCGTTGAGGTTCGGCACGATCTGCCGGATGAGATGCCTGATCAGGTCGCGGTCAATTTTTCCGTCTTCGCTGGTTATCTCGTAGTGCAGCCCGACGCGGCTGAACCGTTGCGCGTCGTCTTCCAGCCGGTCAAGCAGCTCGAACGTGCCGACAAACGCGATGGGACATTGCGTGGCCTCGTAAAAATCAAACCACCATTGCAGCGCCATGCGCGTGAGCTTGTGTGCGTCGTCCACGATGATGAGCCGGTCGCTGCCGCGCAGGTTTTTGACGGTGTTCAGCACGCGCTTCGTTTTGCCGTCGTAATTTTTTTTGCCCGCCACGTCGAACATCTCGGACTCGACGCTCTCGACACCCTTCGACCAGGTGAACGTGCGGTAATGGATCGCGGTCGGATGGCTCCCGTTGCCGTCCTTGTCGCCCTTGACGTAGAAATCAATGCCGCGCGATTTGCCGTCGCCCGACTCGGCGAGCACGACACCGATGTCGTTGGTCTTGCGGATGAACTCGAATGCGTCACGGATTTGCGTGGCCATATCGGACGACGTGGTCTCGATGCCGCTGGCGCGGCGTCGCGATTCGTTTTCGAGGAGGTCGTTGATGCCGCGTTCCAGCTTGGGGATGTCTCCGGGATAAACGCAGCCGTCGTCGTTCAGGTATTGGCTGATGATGGCGACGTTGATGCCGAGCTTGCGGGCGATGACGTTGTTGCTCCAGCCGGGCAGCTCACGCTGCTCGGCCAGCTTGTTCCGCAGGGCGATGTCGCACTTGTAGATCGTGCGTGGTATTTTTGTTTCGCGTTCTTCTTTTTCTGGATGTGATTGTTGAATGCTCATTTTTTCCTCCGATGTTTTTGGTTGGTTAAACGGACAAATTTCTTAACGCCTCGCGCGCCGTGCGACGTTGTTGCATTTGCTCATCAGCATCCGCTTTTACGCGCCGTTTGATTTCTTTGGGCGTGACCGTCAGCGCGTGCGCGAGGGCGGAAGAAATTTCCGAACGCGTTGCCACGTCCGCGCCGCCCACGTCAACGAACGTGTTTGATTCGAGCAGTTGATTGTTGCGCTCGCGCATTTCGGTGAGGCGTGCCGTCTCTCCGCGATTCAACTGCGCGGCAAATTCCTTGTGCGTTTTGAGCGCGGAGTTTGCGTATTCGATGGCGTCGTTCAGCGCGGCACTGTCGCCGTTTTTCACGAGCGCGCGGCGCAGCCATGTTCCGAGCATCGCGCCGTGGCCGGTCGTCAGATACAAAAGCCGTGGTTCGTCCGGGTGAAAATATCCGACGGCTTTCCGTCCCGGCTCCAGCCGCGAGTCGCGCGCGGGATGCGCGAAGGTGAAAAGTTTCCCCTCGTGGCTGAACTCAATCTCGCCCGCGTCGTTCACGGTCACGTTGCGCGCAGTGTGTTCGAGCATCGCGCAGATGATTTCCGGCGAGACGGAATCAAACTTCAGGCCGTGGCGCAATTTCATCATCCGCTCGGCGGGCATTTCCATGCGCTGCACGATGCGCCCGCCTTCGTTCACGAGAATTTTCTCGAAGCCTTCGAGTTTGTGATCCGTGCGCGTGTTGCGGATGTTGAAAATTTTCGACAGCTCGTGCCGGGCCTGCTGGAGCGTGAGGAGCGGATAACCAAATTCATTCACGAGCCGCCCGCGCAGGCCGTCGGGAAATTCATCGGCGGCGTGCCAGATGGTTTCACACTCGCGCTCGCGCGCGGCCAGGTCTTTCGGACGAACGCCGTAATGCGGGCCGGTCTGTCCGGGCAGTCCCGCGCCGATGAGGTGCTGCTGCCGGTTGTGGGATTCGAGCGACGCCTTGCCCTTGGAATTTCCGAGCGCGCGTTCGAGATAACCGCTTGGCGATTTTCCGCCGATCATCTGCGCGAACGAAACCTTGACCCTGCCGCCCAGCATTTCCTCGATTGCCGCCGCCGTGCCGTCCGTGAACGTGGCCGCGCCATTTTCCACCTTGGCCGTCATCTGATACGGCGGAAGCCCGTAGCGTTCCAGCAGCCAGCCGAATGCCTGCTTCATGTCCTGCAATTTCAAATGCTGCTGCGTGCCGTCGTCGCGCACCGTGGCCGGGCGCATCCCGAAGCCGAGCAGCATCGCCGTCGCGCGGTCGTGCGCCACGAGCAGCCAGAGGTCAACGGGCTTTCCGGTCGCGGTGTCGAACACGCGGAAATCGCATTTCACGTCGTCGAACTGGACCTCCTCCATGAAGCGCAATCCTTCGCGCGTGGAACGCACTTGCGGAATGAATTTGCGCGCCGCCGCGATGCCTTCGTGCAGCAGCGCTTTTTGAACTTTCAAAAATTTCGAGCGCGCCTTGAGTTGCGTCCGCAAATTGCCAATCGTCCATCCGTCGGGAACAATCTCGCGATTGCGCGTCTCCCAATTTTTTTCGTAACCGGCGATGGCTTGCGCTTCGCCGCGATGGTTCACGCCGAATTTCCACTGGCGATGGATCGAGCGGATGGCCTCCGGCAACGCGTCGCGCCGTTTGAACTCGCCGCAACGACCCGCGACGAAATCCAAAAACTCGTTCGACAATCCGAACTGCCGCTCGATCCACGCCGCGCCCGCGCGCGCACGGTTGACCAGCACCAGCCAGTCGCGCGTCTTGATCCATTTGTCGTAGAGGCCGCGAAACGTGCCCAGCTTCCAGTGCCAGTCCTTGAACCAGGCGATGACAATTTTGCACGCCGCCTGCACGGAAATGGAAAATTTATTCACGCGCTCGCGCACATGAAGGCACGCCACGCACAGCGCCGTCGCCTCGGCGCGCACGTCGGACGGCAGCGCGAGGCGCAGCGGCTCCTCGTCATGGCAGTTCAGCACCGGCTTGCGCGTGAGCAGATATGCGCGAACGTCGGCGACGGGCTGGATCATCGGCGGGATGTCGCCGAACAGAACGACGGCCAGCGGCACTTGCGGCAACGGGGTTTGGACGGCGAGCGTGGTTTCCATAAATTATTCGCGGCCTTTTTGAAGTGACGTTAAAAACTGATGAGAATGATCAATCGCATCGCAAAACTTTTTCAGCGACGCAGCCCCACCGGCGATTTCATCCAGCTTCGCAATCTTCTCGAAGTTGATGTTGGCAATAAGAAAATCCGTGACCTCGTCAGTTTTTAATTTAAGAATTTCCAACTCGTGCCGCTCGTTCGCGGAAATGCCGGCATCGCGAATATGCTTGGGGTTGCCATTTGAACCCTTCACTCGTCCTCGTTTTGGATTTCCGTTTGAGTCAACCTGTTTGAACTCTTGACGTAGTTGTCGTTGCGATTTTCCATCCACCAGTTCAAAAATCTCATCGCGCAACTTCTTAAATTCTTGGGGTAGTTTCGCAGCCGGAAGCAACATTAACTGGCTGGCATCGCAGTTTCCATGCGCGCATGGAAACTGTTTTTGCACAAGCTCGATGTAATCGCCAATTTTGTATCCGCAAACCTCCAAAGCAGACTTGGCCATCCACATCGCGCTTTCGAGTGAGCCTGAAGGTTTCCAATTTCCTTCTTTATCCTGTCGTGCAAGATTTGGTCTGTGTTCAGCAAGCCATTTCCCAAACTGACCATATTGCAAATGAATTTCCTTTAACTCGAAACAGAACAATCCAAGAGCAACGTCAACACGTCGCGCAGATTGAGCTTGCGTGTTCAACTCTTCCAACTTATCGGCGTGTGCCCTGTGGTCAAACTTCGCCGTTTTTGCGAGTGATGATTTGATGACCTTGCTCATAATTCCTTGATGGCTATTTTTGGAAAATGACGAAAACGGCCTTCATCTTTTCTTGGGCGTTCGTGAAGTCCGAACTTTTTCATGGCGCGTTTTACCGCTGCTTTTGAATGGGCGACAATCATCACCTGATCGTCACGTTCATTCTCATGGAGATAAACGATGGTTGCGACACCATTGGTTTCGTAAGGCGTCTTCCAATTTGGGCGTGCGAGTTTGCTCATGTGGTTAAAGTTTTCGCCGGAGTCAACGCGGCAATGCGTGAACGGCCTGGACGATTTACGGTAGCTTCCTCTGCCTGCGCAGGGATAGGGTGCAACGTCTTGGCTTTGTCCGGCGAAAGGTGCGAGCCGCACTGGCCGGCTTCACGCAGGCTGGC
>DATAUQ010000065.1:0-3107 GCA_036268155.1 Verrucomicrobiia bacterium
TTCGCAACTCGCGCCAGTCGGACTGGCCGTAAATTTTTCCGAGCAAAAAAATTTCTCCCGCCGTCGGCATCAAATAGCCGGTGAGCGCGCTCAACAACGAGGTTTTACCCGACCCGTTCGCGCCGAGAATCGCCCAATGCTGTCCGCGTTCCACGCGCCAGGAAATGCCGGCGAGAATTTTTATGCCGCCGCGCTCAATCCGCAGATTTGAAATTTCGAGAATTGGTTTTGCTTTCACGCATGAAAATTATAGCGGTGTGGTGGGATTGCTGGCCAGCCGCGACCAATAAAAATTTCGCCCGCACAAACGCGCCGCACTAATTTTAGTTCTCGAAACGCGCTGGCTTTTTGCCGCAAAAAAGTTTATCGGTCTTGCATTATGAAAAATTTGCTTTCTGCGATTCTCGTCCTATTTTGCGTGATGAAAACGCAAGCCGCCATTCACACCGAAACAGTTGATTACAAGCAGGGCGACACAACGCTCGAAGGATTTCTCGCCTACAACGATTCCATTTCCGGCAAACGCCCCGGCATCCTCGTCGTGCATCAATGGTTCGGCCTGACCGATTACGAAAAGCGTCGCGCCACGCAACTCGCGCAACTCGGCTACGTCGCGTTCTGCGCCGACATTTACGGCAAAGACGCCCGTCCCAAAAACGTCCAGGAGGCCGGTGCCGAGGCCGGTAAATTCAAATCCGACCGGCAGCTTTTGCGCGCCCGCGTGAATGCCGGACTCGACGTGTTGGAGAAAAATCCGCTCGTGGATACCAAACGCGTCGCCGCCATCGGCTATTGTTTCGGCGGCACGACGGTGATCGAACTCGCCTTGAGCGGCGCGGACATCGCCGGGGTGGTCAGCTTTCACGGCGGGCTGGATGCGCCGAATCCGGCGGACGCCAAAAACATCAAATGCAAAGTGCTCGCGCTGGCCGGCGCGGATGATCCGTTTCAAAATCCGAACGATCTGGCCGCGTTTGAAAATGAAATGCGCGACGCGAAGGTGGATTGGGAAATCACTTTTTATGGCGGCGCGGTCCACGCCTTCACGCAGCCCAATCCCGGCTTCGTCAATGCCGGCGCGAAATACAATGAAAAGGCCGACAAGCGTTCGTGGGAAGCGATGAAACAATTCTTCGCGGAAATTTTTAATTGAACTTTTCTTTGCCACAGATGGACACAGATGAAACACAGATTTGAAAGGGAATTTTCCGTCTGTCATCTGTGAAAATCTGTGGCTTAAAAACTCATGCGCATCACAGGTGGCAACGCGGCTCGGCGGATTCTCAAAGTTCCCAAGGGACTCGACGTCCGCCCGACGCCGGATTTGGTCAAGCAGGCGGTTTTTAATTCGCTCGGCACACGGGTTGTCGGCGCGAAGGTTTTGGAATTGTTCGCGGGCAGCGGCGCGTTGAGTTTGGAATGTTTGAGCCGCGGCGCGGCAGCGGTGATGTGCGTTGAGAAATCGCATCGGCACGCGGAATTTATCCGCAGCAATGCGACGGCGGCGGGTTATGGAGAAATTCTTGAAGTGCGGACGCAGGATGTTTTTCCGGTGATGAACCAATTGGCGGAAAGCGGACGGCAATTTGATTTGATTCTGGCCGATCCGCCTTACGGTGAAAAAAATGTGAACCGCCGCTCGACTTCATTCGCGCAGCAATTGCTCGACGATAAAAATCTGCCGAAGCTGCTCGCGGCTGGCGGAAGATTTGTCCTCGGCCACACGAAACGCGACACGCTGGAAATCGTCGCGCCGTGGACGGAAGTAAAAATGCTCAAGCACGGCGACACCGTGATGCGGTTTTTGGAATTGTAATCATTTCACAAAATTGCGGTGGCCGTTATTTCAATTCTTGCGATATCAAACCAGCCAACGTAATTTGAAGCCATGAAAGAATTGGTGTTTGAAGTGACGCAGGAAGAGGACGGCGGTTTTTGCGCCGAATGCCTGACGGAAAACATCTTCACCCAGGGCGACACTTGGGACAATATGCGCAAAAATGTCCAGGAAGCCGTGCGCGGTTATTTTTTCGACCAGCCTCAAACCTCGCGGCGCATCCGGTTGCATCTGGTGCGCGATGAAATTCTCGCCGGTGCATGAAAATCCCGCGCGATTTAAGCGGCGCGCAACTGGTGAAAGTTTTGTGTCGCGATTGGGGCTATCGCGCGGTGCATCAGGAAGGCAGCCACATTATTTTGCAAACGGAAGAACCGTCGCATCAACGGTTGTCCGTTCCAAATCATAATCCCGTCCGCGTCGGCACTTTGAACAGCATCATCCGCGCAGTCAGCCGGCACAAAGACGTGGAACGGCAGGAATTGCTGGCCACATTGCGCTGAAATTAAAGTCGCGCCGTGGGCGGAAGTCAAAATGCTCAAGCACGGCGACACCGTGATGCGGTTTTTGGAAAATCTTCACAGCAATATTGCAAACCAGGACTGACCTCCTTTATTTTAACGCAAAGACGCAAAGGTTCTGACACGAATTGCACGAATTGACGTGAATGAGTTGGCAGGCCGAGCTTCGGCTACGCTGAAGGCGTAACGGAAATTAGCCCGGTGTTGGCCGATGCAATCGGACTACGCCGGGAAAACGTCCCCCAAAATAATTCTCCCTCTCCTCGCCGAACGAGGAGAGGGTTGGGGGTGTGCTACCATTTTTATTTCGGCTCGCGGGGACGTTCGCCCCACCAAATTATTCCTCCGCTTCCTCAACCTCTTTGCGAATCGTCTCGCGGAATTTCTCCATGCCCTGATCAAACGCCGCAGAAATTGGCAGCAGCGAAACTTTTTTCATCTTCTTTTTGAACTCCTTCAAGTTTTTCTCGGCGACGGCTTCGTCCATTTTGTTGGCGACGATGAGGCGCGGCTTTTCGAGCAGCGCGGGGTCGTAAAGTTCCAGCTCGCTCAACAGTTGTTTGTAATCGTCCCACGGCTTGCGGTTGTCCGTGCCGGCCATGTCGAGGAGCAGCACGAGGATTTTGCAGCGCTGGATGTGGCGCAGAAATTTGTGGCCGAGGCCGACGTTTTTGTGCGCGCCTTCGATCAGGCCCGGCACGTCGCAGACCGTGAGCCGTTTCCAGTCGGCGTATTCGACGATGCCGATC
>DATAUQ010000066.1:0-1598 GCA_036268155.1 Verrucomicrobiia bacterium
ACGCGCAGATTTGTTCTCAAAAAACCTCAGCACAATCGCGTCACGGTCGCGCGCGCCGAGTTTGGAAATTGCCTCGTCCAAAATCGGCGCGATTTGTGTCCATGCTTCGGATTCAGATTCGTTCAAAGTGGATTGCATGAATGCCTCCTGTTCTCGGTTTTGCCGACGCAGTTCCGTTCTCAAATAATTCGCCGCCGTCAATCGCGTCGTCTGATGCAGCCAACCTGAAAGAATGGTTTTTGACGAAAGATTTTTGGCTTTGCGTGCCAAAATGATGAAGACTGCCTGCGAAATTTCCTGTGCCGCGTGAACGTTGCCAACATTTCGCAACGCAACGGAATAAACCAAATTCAAATGCCGCGTGACGATTTGGGCAAACGCAATTCCAGAATTCGCTTCCGCGTATTGTCGCAGCAGTTCGTTGTCTTCCAGTTCGGCCATCTATTTATAAATGTCCGCTGAACGGGAAAAGGGAACAAAATTATTTTTTCTTTTGGTGCGCAGGAATTCCGAGCGGCTCGATGTGGACCAGCACGTCGCTGACTTCCGGCATTTTTTCGCGGATTTTGTCCTTCACGTCGTGCGCGATTTCGTGCGAGCGCAACACCGTCATTTGCGGATCAACTTCCACGTGCATCTCCACAAAAAAAAGATGGCCGGCTTTGCGCGCAAAACATTTTTCCACGCGCTCGACGCCGGTTGTGTTCGATGCGATTCGGCGGATGTGTTCAATAATTTTTGGGTCGGGCGCTTTGTCCATCAATTCGCTCAACGCGGGATGTAACAAGAGCCAGCCGCTCCAACCGATGATGAATGCTGCAAAAATTGCCGCCGCATCGTCCGCGCAAACAAATTTCGGCCCGCCGATGAGCGCGATGGTGATTCCAATCGCTGCCGCGACGGAAGTGATCGCATCCGCGCGATGATGCCACGCATCGGTTTTCACCGCCGAATTGTCTGTGTCCGCGCCTTCGCTGGCGACGAAACGGAACAAACATTCCTTGACCAGAACCACGACGCCCAACGCGACGAGCGTGAACCATTTCGGTTGTTCCCGGAAATTTCCCGCATGCGGATGCAGCCAGTCGTAAATATCCACGCCGCCTTTGATGCAAATCCACAACGCCGCGAGCATCAGCATCACCGCGCCAAAAGCCGCCGCCAGCGGCTCGGCCTTGCTGTGGCCGTAAGGATGTTCCTTGTCAGGCGGCGCGGCGGCGACAACGATTCCGCGCCAAACGATGATGGAATTGAAAATATCCGCGAACGATTCCGTCGCATCCGCGATGAGCGCGTGCGAATGGCCGAAAATTCCCGCGAGAAATTTTGCCGCGCCCAAAACGACGTTCACCGCGATTCCTAAAAAGGTCGCGCGCAAACCGCGTTGGAGTCTGTCTTTTGCCACGCGCAGAAATTAAACGGATTTGAAACAGAATGAAACGCGAAAGCGCATTCAAATCATGTGACAAAACATTCCGTCGCGCAACTTCGGCTCGAACCAGGTGCTTTTCGGCGGCATGATTCCGCCCGCGTCCGCGATATTCATCAAATCTTCGATGCTCGTTGGAAACATCGAAAATGCGCAGGCAAATTCGCCG
>DATAUQ010000067.1:0-11820 GCA_036268155.1 Verrucomicrobiia bacterium
TGGGATTATGCACAAGAGAGACAATGGGACAAAACTGGTAGGGCGGGCAGTCCCTTGCCCGCCGAATGCGTGGATTGACAAGGGGCGGCGCGCACGGAGTGACGCGCCCTACCCAGATTGTCTGTAATGTGCATAATCCCACAAATTTCGCCTGGGTCGCTTTGTCAGCGCATATTGAAGGATTTGTAAAGAAAATAAACGGTGAGCGCGACGGAGATTGCCAAGGTAATCGCAGTCAACGCCGGATGGCCGGTGAAACTGTGGAGCGTTCCAGTCGCGTTATCGTATGCGTCTGCGGTCTTAAATGGGCTGCCCATATGCGCCTTTATCGGTTGAGGGTGTCAGTTGTGTTTTCATCGTCGTAGCTTCGCTGCTCTGTGAAGCGGTGAACACGGTCGCTCTTTCAGGATAGGCTTCAATTCCCAATTCAGAAAGATCCAAGCCTTTTTCTTCCACTTCAGCGGAGACGCGGAGTAGGTTGAACTTTTTCAACAGCCAGCTAAAGGCGTAGCCCGGAATGAATCCTAGTCCTATGCCGCAAATCAGCACGCCGCCAAGCTGGCCGAAGAAATTAATCGGCGCCTGTCCCGGCTGCGCAATGTAGCCAAGCGCAAAAATGCCCGGCAAAATGCCGCTGATGGTTCCGGTGATTCCATGGACTGGAAATGCGCCGACAGCATCGTCAATTCCGAACTTTTCCAACAGCAAAGTTGTTTTCGGCATGATCCACGCGCAAGCGAAGGCGATGACGATGATCAAAGCCGGATGATATAAATCCATGCCCGCAGCCACGGCGATGATTCCCGTCAGGCCGCCGGAAATTGTCAGAAACGGATCGGCTTTGGATGACACATAGGCTCCGATCAATCCGGCGGCGAGTGCAAGGGTGGTGTTGACCGCGAGCATTGCCAGCGTCGCCGGCGCGCCGTAAATGTTCACCATGCCGCCCGTGTCCGGCAAATAAACTTCACAGCAGGCGAGGAAGAAATAGAACCCGACAAAAATCAGCATGAGACCGACCATCGTAAGTCCGATGTTGTGCGGCAAAATCGGCTTGGCCTTTCCATTCTTGTCAAATCTGCCGATGCGCGGCCCAAGATTTATAAGCACACCCAAAGTGAACCAACCAGAAACGCAATGCACGACAACAGCGCAGCCAAAATCGTGAAAGCCCCAGAGTGTCGTCATCCAGCCGAAGAAATTCCAACCCCAAGCGGCTGCCACTACCCATAGAAAACTTCCCAATAGAATCGAACACAAATAATAAGCGCCGACCTTGATTCGTTCAATGCACGCGCCAGACAGGATTGAAGCCGTTGTCATTGCAAACAGCGCAAATACCATCCAGAAAACGCCGGTCAATTCGTCGCTCTTGGTCGGCGTCATCGAGTCGCTCCACGGATAGGAAGATTGCACCGCCGGGAAGCCCGCCTTCACCGCGTCCGAAAGATGGTCGCCATTTGTCCACGGCCCCAGCAAAGGACCGGTGCCCGGAAAAAATGCAAAACCATTATAGACCCACCACCCGAAGAAAAAGAACGTCAGACCCACCGTGGCCAGCGTCATAAGATTTTTAAGCATCGTCGCCAGAAGATTTTTCGACCGCGACGCGCCGCCTTCATAGGCTAGAAATCCGGCATGGATCAAAATCATCAGGACGGCGGAGATGAAAAAGAAAGCCTCGGAAGTGAATGTTTTCAAATACGGAAGCGCCACCAGCCCTTTGGCCTGATCCGTCGTGATCATGGTCATCGTGGGTGCGCCGGCTGCGGCGACGGCATTGGTCGCGCTTGCAACCGCGTTGGTCATGTCCATCATGTTGGTCGCGTCCATTAAATCCTCCGTTTGCAGATTTTGTTTCTTTTAGAGCAACAAATGTTTCTCACTGAACCAAACACAAGCAAAAGCCGCGCCAGCTTTTTTATGAGAAGCGGTGGCTTGCGATTTCTCCAAAAGAAACAATGGTTTCCTTCAATAAAAATGTTATTAACATCCCCGGACAAATGTGGCGGCTGTCAGGATTTATGCAGCCGGATTAAAACTGGCCAGCCGGCATCATTTCCGAAACTTGAACGCGGCGGACTGGACTCTGGTGACCGCAGGGGATATGAGTTGAGCAACGAACGATTTAATTTTATGAAAAAAACCGAAGCGGTGACAATTGAACTACAAATCGGTCAAAAAATCCGCGCCCTGCGCGCAGAGCGCAATGTGACGCTGGATCAACTGGCGAGCGAAGTGAAATTGACCAAGGGGCAGGTCTCCAAGATTGAAAACGGAAAAGTTTCGTCGCCGGTCTCCACGCTGACGCGCATCGCCGTCGCGCTCGCGGTCGAGCCGGGGTATTTTTTCCAGAACAGCAACGGCAGCACGCCGCGCGCAATCATGGTCCGCAAATCCGAGCGCAAAGTCATCGTCGGGCGCGGCACGAAGCTCGGCCACAGCTACGAATCGCTCGCCTATGGATTGCCATTTGAAAAGGATTTCGAGCCTTATTTAATGCGGATTGAAGAACGGAACATCAAGCCGGAGAAAAATGTCTTCCGCCATCCCGGACACGAACTGCTCTTCATGCTCAAAGGCAAAATGGATTACCGCCATGCCGGACAGGTTTATCATTTGGAGCCGGGCGACAGCTTATTTTTCGATGGCAATATCGAGCACGGCCCGACGCGCGTATATCAGCCGCCCGTGGAATTTTTGAGCATCATCAGCAACGCCAAGAGTTGAAAATTTTACAGGTCGCCGTTCACGCCGGGAATCCAGTTCGTGCCCGCGAGCGGAATTTTTGCCATCGCCGCCGCCTCGATGGTCAACGCGACGAGGTCTTCCGGTTCTAGATTCAACACGTGCGATTTGCCGCAGGCGCGCGCGATGGTCTGCGCTTCCATCGTCAGGACGCGAAGATAGTTCGCGAGTTTTCTCCCGCCTTCAACCGGGTCAAGCCGCTTCGCCAGTTCCTCGTCCTGCGTCGTGATTCCCGCCGGGTCTTTGCCGTCCTGATAATCGTCATAAAAACCGGCGGCCGTGCCGAGTTTTTCATAATCTTTCTGCCATTTCGGAGAATTGCAGCCGAGCGCAATCAGCGCGGCGGTGCCGATGGAAACCGCATCCGCGCCCATCGCCAGCGCCTTCGCGACATCCGCACCGGAACGGATGCCGCCGGAAATGATCAACTGCACTTTCCGGTGCATTCCCAATTCTTTCAACGCCTCGACCGCCTGTCGCAGCGCGGGCAAAGTCGGGATGCCGACGTGCTCGATGAAAACGTCCTGCGTCGCGCCCGTGCCGCCTTGCATTCCGTCCACGACAATCACGTCCGCGCCGGCCTTCACCGCGAGCGCCGTGTCGTAATAAGTCCGAGACGCGCCGACTTTTACATAAATCGGTTTTTGCCAGTCGGTGATTTCGCGCAGTTCTTCAATTTTAATCGTCAAATCGTCCGGGCCGGTCCAGTCGGGATGACGGCACGCGCTGCGCTGGTCAATTCCCTTCGGTAATGTGCGCATCGCCGCGACGCGGTCGCTGATTTTCCGGCCGAGCAACATTCCGCCGCCGCCGGGTTTCGCGCCCTGGCCGAGAACAATTTCAATCGCGTCCGCTTTCCGCAAATCGTCAGGATTCATTCCGTAGCGAGACGGCAAGTATTGATAAACCAAAATTTTGGAATGTTGCCGTTCTTCCGCTGTCATGCCGCCGTCGCCGGTTGTCGTCGAAGTTCCAACTTCCGTCGCGCCGCGTCCCAAAGCTTCTTTGGCTTGCGCGGACAACGCGCCGAAACTCATGCCTGCAATCGTGACGGGAATTTTCAGATGGATTGGTTTTTTGGCAAAGCGCGTTCCGAGTTGAATATCCGTCGAACATTTTTCGCGATAACCTTCAAGCGGATAGCGCGACATGCTCGCGCCGAGAAAAACCAAATCGTCGAAGTGCGGCAGATGGCGTTTCGCGCCCCAGCCGCGGATGTCATAAATGCCCGTCTCGGCGGCGCGCTGGATTTCGTGGATTACATTGCGGTCAAAGCTCGCCGACTCGCGCATTCCGGGTTTTATTTCGGTGCTCATGGTCAAATTCAATACTTGCCGACGTGATCCACATGGAAATTGTAAAGCTGGCGCGCGGAACCGTAGCGGCGGAATTCCTTCGGCCTGAATTTTATTTTTCCACGCTCCAATAATTTTTCCAACAATTCCAGATGTTCGGGGCGCATTTCCTTTTCCACGCAATCCGAGCCCAAATCCTTCACCTTGCCGCGCACAAAAATCCGCGCTTCGTAAATCGAATCGCCCAGCGCTTCTCCCGCATCGCCGCATACGACGAGATTTCCCGCCTGCGCCATGAACGCGCTCATGTGGCCGACCGAACCTTTGACCACGATGTCCACGCCTTTCATGGAAATGCCGCAGCGCGCCGAAGCGTCGCCGTCAATGACGAGCAGCCCGCCGTGTCCGGTCGCGCCGGCGGATTGGCTCGCGTTGCCTTTGACATGGACGAAGCCGGACATCATGTTTTCGGCCACGCCGACGCCGGTGTTGCCGTGGATGATGACCGACGCCAATTGATTCATACCCGCGCAATAATATCCGGCGTGTCCGTCAATCTCGACCGTGACCGGCACGTTCAATCCGCAGGCGATGGCGTGCGCGCCGCGCGGTTCGAGGATTCGCCAGTGCGTTTGTTTCGTCTGCGCCGAAAGATCATGCAAGGTTTGGTTGAGTTTCCTTACCGTCACCTTGGACAAATCAATTTTTTTGGAATTTTTATTCACGGGCTTGCGCGCTCCAACTGTAGACCGTCGCGGGTTCAGGCTCCCACAACTTCGCCTTTTCAATCCCCGGCAGCGACGTGAGCGAACGATATTCCGAAGCCATCGCGACGTAGTCCGGCGTCTCCGCCATCACTGCCGGTTTGCAGGCGATCGGATCGCGCAGGACGGCGAAACCGTCGCGCGTGCCAACGGCGAACGTGTAAAAGCCGTCCAAATCCTTGAGCGCGTGTTTCAACGCCTGCGAAAGCGAGTCGCCCTTTCTCAACCGCCACGTCAGATAACCGGCGGCGACTTCCGAATCGTTGTCAGTCTGAAATTCGATTCCTTCGCGCCTCAAATTTTCGCGCAGGCGGTTGTGGTTGCTCAACGAGCCGTTGTGGACGAGGCACAAATCCTGTCCGGTGGAAAACGGATGCGAACCCGCCGTCGTCACCGCGCTCTCGGTCGCCATGCGCGTGTGACCGATGGCGTGGCTGCCGCGCATCTTGCCGACGTGAAAACGCGCAATCACGGAACCGGGCGTGCCGACTTCCTTCATGATTTCAATCCGATGGCCGATGCTCATGATCTTCACTTCAGGAAATTCTTCATGCAGAAAACGGCGGATGGCCGCTTCCTTCGCCGCAACGACGAAAATCGCATGAGTCGAATTGACGGTGAACGGAATTTTAGCTTTGAACTTGTGCTCGAAATCTTTCGCCAATTGCTCCCACGAAAAATTTTCGTCCGCGTGCTGCAATGTCAGCTTGAGGCATCCGGCGGGGACGGAGTTTCTGTAAATGGCAAAGCCCGCGCTGTCCGGCCCGCGGCTGCTCATGCAGCCGAGCATCCCGCCGAACCATTCGCCGAGGCGCGGTTGCAGTGATTTTTTCTTAAAAAAGAGGCCGACGATGCCGCACATAAACTCCTTGCATGGCTAATTTTTCTGCTTCACAAAAATTTCAATTGGCTTATAGTGTATGCCGTGTTGCATTTAATGCAACTCAAATTGCTTAAAATAATTGACGGCAAGGAGAAACTTATGGCCAATCGCGAACAGCTTCGACAACAGTTTGAACAGGACAAGATCCGTTTCATCCTCGCGCAATTCGTGGACATCCACGGCTCCGCCAAGGTGAAGATGTCGCCGGTGGAATCGCTCGATATGCTGATTGACGAAGGCGCGGGATTCGCCGGCGCCGCCGTTTGGGGCATGGGGCAAGGCCCGCACTCGCACGACATGATGGGGCGCATTGACCTCGACACTTACACGCCCGTCGCCTGGCAACCCGGCACCGCGCGGTTCGCGAGCGATCTTTACGTTGACGAAAAGCCGTATCCGTTCTGTCCGCGTGTGAATTTCAAGCGCGTGCTGAAAATGGTTCGCGAAAAAGGATTTATTTTTAACGTCGGCATCGAGCCGGAACATTTTCTTGTCGTCAAAAATCCCGACGGCGGCATTTCGCCGTGGGATCCGGCGCGCGTGGACAATCTTTCCAAGCCGTGCTACGACTACAAAGGCATTTCGCCCGCGCTCGCGTATCTTCAGGACATCACGACGTTCTGCAACCAGCTTGGCTGGGGCGTTTATCAAACCGACCACGAGGACGCCAACGGCCAATACGAGGTGAATTTCAAATACAGCGACGCGCTGACCACTGCCGACCGCTTCACGTTTTTCAAGATGATGACCAGCCAGGTTGCCGCGAAATACGGCGCGATCGCCACGCACATGCCCAAGCCGTTCAGCAACCGCACCGGCAGCGGCGCGCACATTCATTATCATCTCGCGGACGCCGCAACCGGCGAAAATAAATTCACCGACACAGAGGACAAGCACGGCTTCGGCCTTTCAAAAATGGCGTATCATTTTCTTGGTGGAATTTTGAAACACGCGCCCGCTTTGTGCGCGATCAATTCGCCGACCGCCAATTGTTACAAGCGCCTCCTCGTCGGCCCCGGACTGCACAGTTCCCGTTCCGGTTTCACGTGGACGCCCGCGTTCATCAGCTACGGCGACAACAACCGCACGCAAATGTTGCGCGTGTGCGGACCGGGACACATCGAGGATCGTTCCGTTTCTTCGGGTTGCAATCCGTATTTAGTTTTCGCCGCTTACGTCACCGCCGGACTTGATGGAATTGAAAATCAAATCGAACCCGGCGAACCGAATCTCGGCAATCTTTACAACCTGACCCGCGACGAGATTTATAAAAAAGGCCTGACCACGTTGCCGCAATCGCTCAAGGAGGCGCTCGTCGCGTTGGAATCCGACAAAGTTGTTTTGAGCGCGCTTGGCCCGATTCAAAATGAATTTCTCAAACTCAAATGGCAGGAGTGGAACGAATATCACCGCCAGATTTCGCGCTGGGAAACGGAATATTATTTGACGTTGTTTTAGCGCGAGAAATTTTTCCCAATGGAAACCTACGATCTTGCGGTCATCGGCGTTGGCGGCATGGGCAGCGCCATCGTCGCGCATGCCGCCGCGCGAAAACTCAAGGTGCTCGGCCTCGAACAGTTTTCCATTCCGAACATGCGCGGCAGTTCGCACGGCGCGACGCGCATTTTGCGGATCGGCCTGCACGAAGGCCCGACGTATGTGCCGCTGGTCTTGCGCGCAGTGGAACTCTGGCACGACCTCGAAGATAAAATCGGTTCGCCGATTTTTCACAATTACGGCGGGCTGGATGTCTCGCCGCCCGAGGCGCGCATTTTCAAAGGCTCAAAGGCCGCGTGCGAAAAATTTGGCATCAAGCACGAAATCCTCGACGCCAAAGAGACGCATCGCCGTTTTCCAGCGATCAAGCCGTCAAAAGACATGATGGCCGTCTATCAACCCGGTTCAGGTTTCGTGCTGCCTGAACTCGCCATCACCGCCCATGTGAACGTCGCGTTGGAAGCGGGCGCGGAAATCCACGGGCACGAACGCTTGATGATCTGGGAATCGCGCGGCGACAAATATTTCATCCGCACCGACCGCTCGGCTTACGAAGCGAAGCAGATCATTTTTTCCGCCGGCGCATGGATTGGCAAATTGCTCGCCGAACAAAAAATTCCCGTTGTGCCCGAACGCACCGTGCTCGGCTGGTTTTCGCCGAAGGCAAACTACCAAAATTTCCAGCACAACCGGCTGCCCATCTGGATCGTTGACTCGCCGGAAGTCGGACATTTCTACGGTTTTCCGATTTTCGGAGTTCCCGGCTTCAAGCTCGGCCGCCTGCGCGAAATTCCGTCGCCCGCCATTGATCCCGATTTACCGCGACGCGAGCCGGATTTTGAAGACGAAACCGATATGCGAAGCTTCGTCAGAAAATTTTTCCCCGACGCGAACGGCCCAGTCCTCTCGATGGAAACCTGTTTCTTTGAAAATTCCCCCGACCGCGCGCCGATCATAGACAAATTGCCCGGTGAACAAGGCGTCTGGATTTGCGGCGGTTTCAGCGGCCACGGCTTCAAATTTTCCAGCGCCATCGGCGAAGTGATGACTGACCTCGTTACGACCGGCTCGTCCAAGTTCGATTTGAGTCCGTTTCAACTTTCGCGGTTCACGGCAACCGCTTAAATTTTTCTCGTGCAAACTATTTCCATCCAGCCTGCGGAAACCGACCAAGACATTCTCCGCTGTTTTCCCGTCCTGCGCGAACTGCGTCCACATCTGCAACTGGAAACTTTTCTCCCAACCATCCGGCGATTTCAAGGCGAAGGTTATTTTCTCGTCATGCTCGAAGCCGGCGGCGAAGTTGCCGCCGTCACCGGTTATCGTTTCAGCGAACATCTGGCGCGCGAAAAATTTCTTTACGTTGACGATCTGGTGACGCTCGCCGCCGCCCGCCGGAAACACCACGGCCAAAAACTTTTGGATTGGCTCATCAAGCAGGCCGAAACTTCCGGCTGTCAGGAATTGCATCTGGACTCCGGCGTGCAGCGAACCGAGGCGCATTTTTTTTACGAAAAACAAAAGATGGTTTTTGCCAGCCGCCATTATTCGCTGAAATTGAAACCCGTATGATTGCCCAATCGCAACTCGACGATTTCTTTTCGTATCTGCGATTCCCCAGCATTTCCGCCGACCCAAACCAAAAATCTGCAATGGCCGATTGCGCGAACTGGCTCGCGCGAAAAATTTCGAGTTTTGGCTTTTCGGCAACAATCCACAAAATCGATGGCGCACCAGTGGTTTTAGCCAAATCAAAGTTCTCGGCAGACAAAAAAACAATTTTGATTTACGGACATTATGACGTCCAGCCGGTTGACCCGATTTCTCTTTGGAAACAAAATCCATTCGAGCCATTTGTTGAAAACGGATTTGTCATCGCTCGCGGCGCGACGGACAACAAGGGCCAGACGATTTGTCACATTCTCGGCGCGGAAGCGATTTTGAAAACGCACGGCGAACTGCCGGTGAATCTGATTTTTCTAATTGAAGGCGAAGAAGAAATCGGCAGCCCGCACTTGGGAAAATTTCTGGAAAGTCACCGCGAAGAATTGGCGTGCGACGCGATTGTCATTTCGGACACGAGCATGGTCGCGCCGGATTTTCCGGCGATAACCTGCGGACTTCGCGGCATCGCCTGCCTCGAAGTAAAAGTCACCGGGCCAAAAACCGATCTGCATTCCGGGATATTCGGTGGCGCGATCGCCAATCCGGCGACGGAACTGGTTCGCTTGCTCGCAAAACTACATAATGCGGACGGCGAGATTGCCGTGCCCGGATTTTATGATGATGTGATTCCAGTTAGTGAAACCGAACGCGCAAGCTGGCGGAATATTCCTTTCGACGACAAGGCCATCCTTGAAGCCACCGGTGTTTCAAAATTGTCCGGCAAAGAAAATTTCACCGCGTTGGAACGCCTCTGGATTCGTCCCACGGCGGAAATCAATGGCCTTACTTCCGGCTATCAAGGCGCGGGCAGCAAAACCATCATTCCGCGTGAAGCCTCCGCAAAATTAAGTTTCCGGCTCGTTCCGAATCAAAACCCAGACGTGATCGCCACGCGCGTCCGCGATTTTTTGAATTCCATTTGTCCCGACACTGTCCGCTTGGAAATTTTCTACGACCATGGCGGCGAACCTTTTTATGCGGATGCCAATTCCGCCTTCAATCGCGCCGCTCAATCTGCGTTGAAAGAAGTTTTCAGCCGCGCGCCGGTCTTGGTCCGGGAGGGGTTGAGCATCCCAATCGTCAGTTTATTTCAGCGCATCTTGAAAAAAGAGGTATTGCTCATCGGCCTCGGCCTGCCGGATTGCAACGCCCACGCGTCGCATGAAACGTTTCCGCTCGCACAATTGGAAAATGGCATCCGGCTTCATCAAATTTTGCTGCAACGCTTTTCGGAAATATAAATTTCGCGCGGACGCGCGGATTTAATTTCTGAAAAACAGCCACCAGACAATAATAAGCATCGGCAGCAGAAATGGCAGGGTGAATTTGAAAACGAAGCCGAGAAAGGTCGGCATGGGGATTTTTTTGTGGTCGGCGATGGCCTTGACCATGAAGTTCGGCCCGTTGCCGATGTAGGTCGCCGCGCCGAAAAACACCGCGCCGAAACTGATGGCCAGAAGGTGCGGTGAATTTTGCGCGAGGAGGCCGGAAAGGTCTTTTGCACCGGTCATGCCGGAAAGCGCGCTCAAAAATCCGAGATACGTCGGCGCGTTGTCCAACACGCTGGACAGGCCGCCCGCGCTCCAGAAGAAAATTCCCGGCGCAGGATTTGCGCCGAGCAGTTCGCGCGCGTTGGCGTTGAGCCAGTCGAGCGCGGGCATCATCGTGGCGAAAATTCCAGCGAATAAAATCGCGACCTCGCGGATGGGATGGAAATTGAAGTGATTGGCCTCATGCACGGATTTTTTGGTTGTGAAATAAGAACCAAGCGCGGCGGCAAGCATGATTACCTCGCGCAAAAAAATTGGTTTGCCCACAAACACCGCGCCGAGGATGACGGCCAGAAAAAACAGATTCGGCAGGCCGTCGAATTTCCACGTTTCGTGCGCCGTCTCTTTTTCACGCACGGCGCGCGGCGCACGGTGGAAATTGATCCGATCCAGGACATAAAATACAGCGAGTAAAATGCAGACGCCAACCACCCATATCGGCCAGCCATTTTTGGCGACCCACCAAAACGGCACGCCTTGCAGATAGCCGAGGAACAAAGGCGGGTCGCCGATGGGCGTGAGGCAGCCGCCGACATTGGCGACGATGAAAATAAAAAAGACGATGTGATGTGCCGTGACGCGATATTGATTCATCCGAATCCATGGACGGATTAAGAGCATCGCCGCGCCGGTTGTCCCCAACAAGTTGGCGGCGATTGCGCCAACGAACAAAAAAATGACATTCGCGAATGGCGTGGCTTCGCCCTTGACGGTGATGTGAATGCCTCCCGAAACAACGAACAGCGAACTGACCAGCGCGATGAAACCGACATACTCCTGGGCGGCATGCAGTGTGCGCCCGGTGTTTCGCAGAACAAAAACATAATAGCAAAGCGTGATTGCGCCGAGGCCGAACGCAACTTTTGCATAGTGCCGCGACCACCAATCCGGTGCGAGCAATGGAGCAAGCGCGATTGCACCGAGCAACAGCGCAAACGGCAAAATCATCCAGGGATTGGGCGCAACCATGCACGGGAGATTGCACGTTCAAATAAAATGGAGTCAAACAGATTAGCTGCGAATGTCCCGAATAACGGGATCAAAGAATTCCAGACTGACGGCCTGTCCGCTGGACTTGGCATCCGGCCAAGGGACACGTTACTGCATTGTCGAATGCGCTGGCAAAGTTTGGTGCAACAACCCGTGCGGCCATGGATATGGCAGGAAAAGCTGGTGAAGCGGACACGGCAGACTTGTTTACGAAGGGTTTTCGCGGCGCGGACAAATTTTTGTGGATGGTCGAAGCGCACCTTCAGTCGAAGGATTGAAGGTGGCATAGCCGCATAGGCGGTTGCATCTGAATGTTGCCGGAATCCGTAAATTGAGTTAATTCTGTCCGAAGAGCGGGTTATGAAATCGGATTAACTGGCATCCGCTCAACCAAAACTCATTCCAAAAATTATGGAGCACGAAGAAAC
>DATAUQ010000068.1:0-18360 GCA_036268155.1 Verrucomicrobiia bacterium
TGTGAAGGCGGTTGGCGTTTGTGGTGTCGCCGTAGTGCTGCCAGGTGCGACCATTCCATTCACATAAAATGAAGTTGTGCCTGACTTGCGTGACATTATAACTTGATACCATTGATTGGTAGATAGAAAAGCGAAGCCGCCGATAATGTCTCCAACACCACCAAAAACCGCGCGTAATTGTCCTAAATAAATTCCTAAAGAATATCCGTTGCCAGTATTGCCATTATCAAAGCCCAAAGCCACCGCAATGGTTTGGTCTTGATTAGTTGATGCCGGCTTAACCCAAGCGGTCATCGTCCAATTATCAACTTGATTCATCGGCACACTCGCAAAACCAATGAAATTATTGATCCCGTTAAAAGTATAAGCTGAATTAGCGATTCCAAATCGGTCGGCACATAGCGTGGCTTGAATGTTATTCGGATTATTCCCGTTGCCACTTGCGTCATTGGCATTGCCATTGAACGGATAATAAGCAACGAGACCGTTGGTGATGAAGGTTTGAGCCGTGGCAACGGCAAGAGAAATTATCAACAGGGCCATCGCGATGATGAGTGAACGCAATTTCATAAAGTTCCTTTTTCTGAAGCTGAATTTGCCAAAGATTGGCATACTACAAACTATATTACAAGATAAAAAGGCTGTAAATTAGCGTCAGTGAATTACCGCTTTTGAAGAGTCAAGAGGTGAACATTGTAAATTCCAATTTCACTTGCAGATGAAAAGTAATCAATCTCTGCGTCGGTTTGCCAATGGCTGGTTCTGCTCAACAGCCGATGTTCCAGAACTTGAAATGTTTTGGTGACTAAAGCGATTCGTTCTTTGGAAAAATAAGTGGTTTTTTTATACCACGGATTTGTGGCATCCACCACTGGCACAGTAATGATCGCAATACCACCGGATTTAAGCAAGCGATGAACAATCTCAAAGGCTCGCACGTCGGCGTCAGGAATGACTTTGTCGCCGAACACTCCGAATCCCATATGTTCAATCGTCGAAATGGAAATCACGGCGTCAAAAGAATTGTCCGGCAATTTGTTGTCGAATAAATCCGAAACGATCTGAACAAAATTAGGATGATAAGTATCTCCTGAATCAATGATATCCAGTCCTGTCACTTGATAACCTAAAGTAGCAAGCTGTATTGGTAGCAACGAGAAAGCACTGCCGATGTCCAATACAGTTTTAATTTCTGGATGCTTCGCCAATTGCGAGAATACATACGGATACTCTGCGACCCGTTCATTCAAGCTATTCCGCCGGCTCATTATTTGTCGCAACGGAGTGTGCTTGTAAAGCGTCCGGCGAATGAAGTAGAACGGAAGACTACCAAGCAACGATTGCAGCAGGTGATTCTTGAACCTGAATTCAAGTTGAGAAGGAGATAAATCAATTCTTTCTCTAATTTGGAGCATGGCTGCCTATTTTTTGTCCTTCGATTCTAACTTGATGTTGAAGGCTGGCAAGCCTCAAAGAATTTCTTTAATAGATTTTTAAACTTTTGCTTGGTGACTTTTCCAGTAATTGAACAAAACAATCCAAATGCCTTTTTCTCATGGCTTCGGTATTGTTTTCCGACAAATAAATTTGAAGCTTGTCCTGACAAGCCGTCAAGTTGGCGGAATTCATCTGCCGGACTTGCAACATTTTTGCCGCCAGGTCGCCAACGTCGCCCGCCCGAAATTTGATGCCGGGCGTGAAGTCGCGGAACATTTCCAGATCGCTCGTGATATAAATTTTCCGCGCCGCAAGCGTCGTGGCGAGTGAGCCGGACGTGGCGGATTCTTTCAAGTAGGGATAAAGGAAACAATTTGTTTGCAGCAAAATTTCATCCAGCAACGGGTCGTCGAAAGGAATGAAGCCGGTGAAGATCACTTTTTTTTCCAGGCCAAAGTGCTGCATCATTTCTTTTAGCGACGCGAGATATTGAGCGCCGCCTTCGCCCGGCTCGCCGCTCACGATCAGGAGTTTCAAATCAGAATTCCCGGCTTGAAGGATTTTCAGCGCTTCGATGGCCAGATGATAACCTTTGTTCGGAAACGCAAATCCAAACAAGGTGAAAACATATTCACCCGGCTTGATACCATGTCGCATCCCCAACGCGGCGGTATTGCGGTCGCGAATCGGCAGATCGTAAACGCCGATGGGGATGACTGTGAGTTTTTTAGGATCGGCCCACGGCGCGATGCGGACAAAGGCGGCTTTTGAACCTTCGCTCAAAAAAATCACGCGGCTGGCGGCCAAGAGAATGAGCCGGTGATATATTTTTCCGTAAAGACGCAGCGTCTGGATCAGCAGGCGGGACTTGGTGCGATGCGCAAAAATTTGACCGGCTTGATCCCAATTGTAAATCGTGTGAAGAGTCACGACCAGCTTGCTGCCTGTCAGCCGCAGCAACAACAGATAACAGAACAATAAAAAACCCCAGCAGCCGGCGAATCCGTAAATCGAATACTCATGTTGCAGATGAACGATGTCGGCGTGCGCGAAGGGGATTTTGAGACAGTTCCAAAAATTGAGCGGAACTTTTTTCAGCCGGATACCGCCGGTTTCAAATTGTGCGCCCGAATAAAGATGGCCGGCGTAATCACTCACGCCGCATCGCTGACGGGCAGGTATGACGGCGAAAATCGTCATGGCAAATCAGACTGGAGCTTATCCATTCGGAACCGGATTGGCTCGCTCAATTTCGAGACGATTTTCCAGTTCGGCCTGGACCATGTCCTCGATGGTTTTGCGAAAATCCCATTGGCGTTTCCATTGCAACTCTGTTTCCGCTTTGCGCGCGTTGCCGCGAAGTCCTAGAGTCACTTGTTGGGCGGCGCTGGTGCGGTCGGTCGTTTTGACAAATTCGCGGTAATCGAGTCCGGCGGCGCGGAAAGCGCATTCCACCAGTTCGCCGACGCGATGGCTTTGGCCGGAAGCAAAAATATAATCGCCGGGCGTTTTAGCCTGAAGCGCCAGCCAGAAGCCGTGGACAAAATCGCGGGCGTCGCTCCAGTCGCGTTCCGCGTTCAAATCGGCCAGTTGCAATTCGCGCGCCCGGCCCTGCTTGATGTCGGCGACGGCGCGGGCGACGCGGCTGCTCAAATAATTCGGCGGGCGAAGGGGCGATTCATGATTGTAGAGAATTCCCACGGAAACAAACTGGCCGTATTTTTCACGGTGCAGGCGCGCGAACTGGTCGGCGGCCAGTTTGGCGATGCCGTAAGGTGTGACGGGTTGTTTCAAGGTGTTTTCATCCTGCGGCACCTGTGCGGGCACACCAAAAATTTCGCACGATGACGCCAGAAAAATCCGCGCGCCGGCACAAATTTCACGGGCGGCTTCCAGCAGACGCAATGTGCCGAGGATGATGGCAGTGACGCTTTGCTCGGGAACGTTGAAACTTTGGCGTGAATCGGTAACACCGGCGAGGTGATAAATTTCAACGGGCTGCGAAGCCTTGAAAAAACGCACGAGAGAAAACGGGTCTTCCAGCGAACCGTTGTGCCATTGGATTTTCGCCGCGTCTTCCGCTCCGAATCGCCGGAGCAGGCGCGATTCTTCACGGTCGAAGGGCGAGCGCAACAAGCCATGAACTTCGTAGCCTTGCCGCACTAGCTGGCGGGCCAGATAAGTCCCGTCCTGTCCCGCGATTCCCGTGATGGCCGCGCGTTTCATGCCGGGTTATTTGCCGATGAGATGGACTTGCGGCATGGGAATTATGAACTTGCCGCCGCGCCCGAGAAATTCGCGCTCGCGTTTTTTGAATTCCTCGATGAAGTGCCACGGCAGCGCGAGGTAAAAATCCGGCTTCAATTTTCGCGACGCCTCTTCGGAAATGATCGGAATGTTTGTCCCGACGGTTCGTGTTCCCCATTTGTCCTCGTTGCGGTCGGCGATGGCGGGCAACAACTCGGGCGTGACGCCGCAAAATTGCAATGTCGTGTTGCCTTTCGTGGAGGCGCCGTAACCGTGAACGAGTTTTTTCTGCGCCTTGGCTTTTTTAAGGAAGGCGCGGATGTCCTTGCGAATCTTTTCAATGTTTTTTCGAAAAAGTGCGTAGGGAACATCGGTGTCGAAGGACTGCTCGAATTCCCGCAACCGAATCTGTTGAACCCGTTCGCGGGCTTCGTCGGACGGCTTTATTTTTCCGGCGTGCCCGACGGCAATCCGAAAACTTCCGCCGTTACTGTCATTGAGGGTGACATCCATCACTTCCAAGCCGTGTTCCGCCAGCAGCCGTTCCATCGGTCCCAAGGAATAATATTCAAGGTGTTCATGGCAGATGGTGTCGAAACTGTTTATCTCCAGCATGGATGGCAGATAGCTTAATTCCAGAACCCAAACGCCTTCTTCATGCAAACTGTCCTTGATGTCGGCGACAAATGCGTGGGGATTTTCCAGATCATAAAACATCGCAATGGAGGTGATGACCTTGGGTTTTTGTTCAGGATAGGCTGAACGCAAAGCGTTGGCGGAGAAAAAATCATTCACGACTTGCAAGCCCGCCGCGCGCGCGTGGGCGACGACGTTCGATGGATCAATTCCCAGCCGCTTGATGCCCGCGGTGCGGTAGGATTTCAGCAGCGTGCCGTCATTGCAGCCGATGTCCAAAACCAGATCACCCGTTTTGAGCGCGGCAATCTGCTCGGCCATGTGCGCGATGCCAGCCAGATGATCCCGCATGGTTTGATTGACGCCGGAACGATACCAATAGGAAGCATAAAGCACCTTGGGCGGCACGGAATGGCGCATTTGCACCAGACCGCAGGCGTCCTGATCGAGTGCCGGATCGCAACGCACGAGATCCAGCGGAATGCGCCGTTGCACCGGCGGCGTGCAGTCGGGCTTGGCAAAAGCGCCGCCGATATGTTGGTCGCCCAGCGAAACCACCGAAGTCAGGGCGCGGCTTCCGCAAAGGCGGCAGGTTTGCCGGGTGACTAAAATAGATGAAAATGCAAGTTGCGACATGGTTGGAATGAATCAAATTTTTTTGGCCTGAACAAGAATTAAAAGTCCCTCCGCCAATTTCAGCTCGTGACTTTGATGCGGCCTTCACGATGATCTTTGAGCAATTGAATGTCAGCATCCACCATCAATCGCACCAGCTCCTTGAATTTTGTTTTTGGTTCCCAATTAAGCTGGCGTTTGGCTTTGCTGGCGTCGCCAATCAGCAGGTCAACTTCCGAAGGCCGCAGGTAACGAGGATCCAGTTCAACGTATTTTGTCCAGTCCAGTCCGGCAAAAGCGAAAGATTCTTCGAGGAATTCCCGCACCGAATGGGTTTCGCCGGTGGCGACAACATAATCATCCGGCTGATCCTTTTGCAACATCAGCCACATGGCTTCAACATATTCCTTGGCGTAACCCCAGTCGCGCTTGGCGTCCAGATTGCCCAAATAAAGTTTATTCTGAAGACCCGCTTTGATGTGAGCCACGGCGCGCGTGATTTTGCGGGTCACGAATCCTTCGCCGCGGCGAGGCGATTCGTGATTGAATAAAATGCCATTGGTCGCGTGCATTCCGTAGGCTTCGCGGCAGTTCACAGTCATCCAATAAGCAAACACCTTGGAAACCGCGTAGGGGCTGCGCGGATAAAACGGCGTTTTCTCCGATTGCGGCACTTCCTGGACCAGACCATACATTTCGCTTGACGAAGCCTGATAAAAACGAGGCTTGATGCCCGATTCGCGGATCGCTTCCAGCAGGCGGACGGTGCCAGTCGCATTCACATCCGCCGTATATTCTGGATTGTCGAAGCTGACGCGCACATGGCTCTGGGCGCCCAGGTTGTAAATTTCCTCCGGCTGCAAACGGTCGAGGAGACGCACCAGCGAACCATCCGTCAAATCGCCATAATGCAAAAAAAGATGCGTCTCGCTCAACTGCGGATCGGAGTAAATCTCATCCAATCTGCCACGATTGAAGGTGCTGGCACGGCGCACAATTCCGTGAACCTCATAACCCTTGCCCAATAACAATTCGGCCAGATACGAACCATCCTGTCCGGTGATGCCGGTAATCAAAGCTTTTTTCGCCATAGAATTTGGGAGTATTTACCGAGCCTGAATTTCTGACAAGAAATAACCTCGCTGCTGTTCTAATCATAACTTCGCCACTTTTTGAAAACCACCGATCAATCGCGCCAATCCAGTTTGCAAATTCACCTGCGGCTGCCAGCCAAGATGCATTAACCGCGCCGCATCAGCGACGACAAATGGAAACGGGTCTCGCATTGGCGGATCCTGATTCTGCACCAATTCCGGACGGCCCAACATCGCCGCCGCGATGTCCGCGATTTCGCGGACGGAAATTCCATTGCCCGTCCCCCAGTTGATCGCGCCGGTAAAATTTTTTTTGACCGTTAGCAAAATTGCGGCAGCCAGGTCTTCGATGTAAATGTAATCCTTCCGGCTGTCCGGCGTTTTGAGCCGAAGTTTTTCTCCGCGCAGCAATTTTTGGACGAGCGAACTGCAAAGCCGCGCCGGATGTTCGCCCACGCCGTAAGGATAAAACACCCGACCCCAGCAAAATTGCCAGCCGTCCTTTTGCGCCTCGGCTGCCAATGTCTCGCGCAATGTATTTTTGCAGCGCGCATACAGTGTCGTGGGATTTACCGGCGTGCGATCTTCGGACAACGGCGATTCGGAAATCTGATATTCGATGCACGTGCCCGCGCCGACGATATGATTGACTCGGATGCCGCGCAACCCATGCACCAAGTCCAGGCTCCATTGCAAATATTTTTCATTCTCCGGCGATTCGAGATAAATACCCGGCGTCGCAATCCATGCCAAATGAACGCACACGTCCGGTCGAAATCGCTCGATATTTTTCCATGGCAATTCGGCCAGTGTCCCTTCAAGCCATGTCATTTTCTCATCGGCCGGAATTTGGGCGGGTGGATTTTTTTTTGGCTGGATCAAGCCCGCGATTTCGTGGCCGTGGCTTAATGCCAGTTGGCAAAATGCCGAGCCGATAAATCCTGTTGCGCCGGTGACGAAAATTTTCATTTCAAGCCGGCCAGCATAGGCAGATTACGGTCGCGTTCGGAAAGTTGAGCTTCCGCAATCGGCCAGCGGATGTTCACGCGCGGATCATTCCAGCGCAAACCGCGCGCGAGATCGGCGTGATAAAATTCAGACATCTGATAAAAAACTTCGCAATTGTCCGTCAAACATTGAAAGCCGTGGGCAAAACCGCCGGGAACGTAAAGTGTGCGATGATTTTGCGCGGTCAGTTCAAAACCTTCCCACTGACCGAACGTCGGCGAATCGCGGCGCACGTCCACCAGCACGTCAAAAATCGCGCCCGCCGCACAACGGATGAGTTTGATTTCCGGCTTTGGGTCCGCCTGAAAATGCATTCCGCGAATCACGCCGCGTTTTTTTGTGAGCGTGAGATTGCATTGCGGCCAGTGCGTGTTCAAATCATGTTCCGCAAATTCTTTTTCGCAAAAAGTCCGCGCTAGAAAACCGCGTTCGTCCTCGCGCAATTCCAAATCAATGAGCCAGAGTCCGGCCAGCTTGGTGCGCGAAAATTTCATGTCAGGTCAAACAATTTTAATTTTTGGGATTGGAATGATGAACTTGCCGCCTGCATCACGATACGGTTTTTGCTGCGCGAGAATTTCATCGGCAAAATTCCATGTCAACAAGAGTGTGTAATCTGGCCGGTGCTTGAGCAATTCTTCAGGCGGAAGGATCGGCAAATGCGTGCCGGGCGTGAGTCGGCCCTGTTTGTAAGTGCTGCGATCCACGACAAAATCCAAATCATCTCCGCCAACGCCAAAAAAATTCAACAGCGTGCTGCCTTTGGCCGATGCACCGTAAGCGGCCACGCGTTTGCCTTCCCGCTTCAGTTTGGCAAGCAAATCCGCAAGTTCGCGCTTGATACTGTGAACCTGACTGGCGAAACCTTCGTAGCAGGCGAGCGAGTCCACGCCTTTTCGTTTTTCATCGGCCAGCAGTTTTGTGACGGAAGATTCGACCGCGTGCGCGCCGGTATGACCGGCGAACAAGCGCAGCGAGCCGCCATGAATCGGCAGGCGTTCGACACGAAAAATTTCCAGTCCGTGCCGTGCGAACAACGGCTGGAGCGCCGTGAGCGTGAAATAAAAAACGTGCTCGTGGTAAATCGTGTCGAATTCATTGTGCTCGATAAATTCGACGCCATACGGAAATTCCAGCGCGATGCGACCGTCCGGTTTAAGCATTTTTTTCAGTCCGGCCACAAAATCGTTCGTATCCGGCGCGTGGGCGAAAACGTTGTTGCCGAGGATGAGGTCGGCCTGCCGGTTTTCGCCCGCAAGTTTCGCGGCGATGTTGCGTCCGAAAAAAGCCTCAATGGTTTCAACGCCCTTTTCGCGCGCGACTTTGGCAATGTTCGCCGCCGGCTCGATGCCAAGGCAGGGAATTTTTGCTTTGACAAAATTTTGCAGCAGATAGCCGTCATTGCTGGCGATTTCCACGACGAGGCTTTGTGGATTCAGGCCGAACTCAGCGATATATTTTTCAGCGGCTTCGCGTGCGTGGCGCAACATGAGGTCGGAGAACGACGAGAAATAAAGATATTCGGAAAACAGTTCGACCGGCGGCACGAGGTCGGTGATCTGCAGCAGCCAGCAGGATTTGCAGACGGCGAGGCGCAGCGGAAATTTCGGCTCCGGCTTCGCGAGGTCGGCGGCCGTCAGGAGGTTGTTCGCCAACGGTTGCAGGCCGAGGTCGAGAATCAGCGCGGCGTCGGGGCTGCCGCAGGAACGGCATTTCAAACTGAAGCTCATGCGGATTTTGCCCAAGCCAGATTTATTTGTCGCGCGGCTTGAATGTAGTCGTCAATCTGCGACTGGCTGAACCGCAGCATATCGGGGTTTTTCAAATCATGCCGCTCGCGATACCACGTCACGGTGCGACGAATGGCCTCGGTAAATTCCCACGCCGGATACCAGCCGAGCAACGCGCCGGCTTTTTCGATGGACAACGAAAGCAGCGTGGCTTCGTGTGGAGCGTTCGGTTCGGAATTATCCGTCCATTTGCCCGGCCAAGAATATAAAATTTCTTCCACCAGCCGGCTCACGGGCTGGCGCGCGGAGGGTTCCGGGCCGAAGTTGAACGGGCTGACGAGCTTTGAAGTTTTCGGTTCTTGGCTGATGCGCGCGGCGAGCCAGAGATAACCACTCAAACATTCCAGCACATGCTGCCACGGGCGGATGGCTCGCGGGTTACGGACGTTGATGGGTTGTTTTTCAATGAGCGCGCGAATGGAGTCCGGCACGATGCGATCCGCCGCATAATCACCCCCGCCGATGACGTTGCCGGCGCGGACGGTGACGACCGGGCCGAGCTTCGGGTTCGGCGCGAAAAATGAACGATACCACGATTGCGCGACAAGTTCGGTCGCGCCCTTGCTCATCGAATAAATATCGTGGCCGCCGAGCGCGTCATTTTCGCGATAGGCATATTCCCATTCACGATTGTCGTAGCATTTGTCGCTCGTGACGACGACGGTGAAGCAGTTCAATTCCAGTTTGCGAATCGCTTCGAGAACGTGCGCCGTGCCGAGCGCGTTGGTCTCAAAAGTTTCCAGCGGCTCGACATAAGAACGGCGGACAATGGGTTGCGCGGCGAGATGGAAGATGACTTGTGGCTGGATTTTCTTGATGGCTGCCTTAAGTGGCTCGAGCTGGCGGATGTCGCAAATGGTTTCAGTCGTGAATGTCGCGGCACTGATGATTTCGTGCAGGTTGGGATTCGTCGGCGCGGGCAGGCTCAAGCCGTGGACTTCCGCGCCCAATTTTTTCAGCCAGAGCGAAAGCCATGCGCCTTTGAATCCGGTGTGGCCGGTCACAAGCACGCGACGATTTTGGTAGTAGCCGCTGAACATCACCAGACTTTCCACGGCGCCTTGCCGCTGTTCCACAAGCCGGTGAGCAGTTGCTGTTCGCGATAGGTGTCCATGCACTGCCAGAAACCGGGATGCTGGTGGGCAACGATTTGTTTTTCCGCCGCGAGTTTCGCCAGCGGTTCGTTTTCGAACACGCAGGTGTCGTCGCCGAGATATTTACCGATGCGCCGATCTACAACAAAGAATCCGCCGTTGATGTAGCCGGATTGTTTTTCGGGTTTTTCCTTAAACGCGGTGACTTTGCCGTCCGCAATCTCCATATCGCCAAATCGGCCGGGAGGTTGCACGGCCGTCATCGTGAGAATTTTTTTCTGCTTCCGGTGAAAAGCGATGGAAGTATTGATGTCGCTGTCTGTGACGCCGTCGCCATAAGTGAGCAGGAACGTGTCGTCCTTGACATAAGGCAGCACGCGCTTGAGGCGTCCGCCGGTCATCGTGTTCTGGCCGGTGTCAACCATCGTCACTGTCCAATCTTCTTCGTCGTGTTGGTTGTGATATTTGATTTTTGGTTTCGCGCCCAGGCTCAATGTCACGTCGCTGGTGTTCCAATGATAGTTGCGGAAATATTCCTTGATCGCCTCACCCTTGTAGCCGAGGCAAAGGATGAATTCCTTATGCCCGTAATGCGCGTAGCTTTTCATGATGTGCCAGAGAATCGGCCGTTCGCCGACCGGCACCATCGGCTTGGGGCGAAACTCCGTCTCTTCGCGCAAGCGCGTTCCCAGACCGCCGCAGAAAATCACGACTTTCATTTATTTATTTTTTCTGGCGGTCAAAATATGAGGAAAAGCGTCATAACTCAACTTTTTAGCGCAATGGATTTGGAACGGTGCAGCGTGATGAACCAGACCAGTAATAATGTCCCCAATGCAAGCCCGGACACGACGGGCATCGTGTGCAATAACTTTGCCGGCGATTTGCCCGTGCACAGCAGCGTGACCCAATAGACAATTCCCAATGCGCCGTAAAGCAGAGAAATTTTCATCCAGCGGCTGGCGAGTGCCCAGAGCGCGAGCGATTGGAGCAGGCCGACGAATACCATCGTCATCGCGAACTGTCCGACCATCGCGGCGGCTTCCGGCGTATATTTGTTTAGCAGCTTCAAGCAAAATGTCCGCAAGACGAAAAGGCAGATCGCGCCGAAAACCAGAGCGAGACCGGACAGCGCCGCCAGTTTAAGTTGTTCCGACAACAAACTGCCCGACCGCTCACCAGAACGTGAGGTGAACAGAACAGACAGCATCGGCGAGACGGTCATCGGCAGTGCGCGCGCCAAAATTCCGACGGCAGTGTAGGCATCCAGTTCCCCCTTGGTGAAAAATTTATTGGCCACCAACAGATCGCCCTGAAAAAAACAGGCGCTCCCGACGACGAACGCCGCGCTGACGATGAAGTATTGTGTGAATTCATGATTCCACGGCGAGACCGGTCGGCCGTGCAGGATGAAATCCTTTCGCCAGAAAAGCAGGATAAAATTTGCCAGCAGCGCGAAGCCCGTCGCCAGCACCGCAGTTTCCGCCGACGGCCATTTGAAAGTGACCAGCCAGCCGAAGACGACCCGCAGCAACATTCCCAGAAAACCGATCAGCGCCAGCCGTTTGAACCACGCCAGTCCCTGGCACAACGCCGTGGCGAACGCCGCCCACAAGCTAAACAAAGTGCAGCCGAGCGTCACTAGCATCAGACTTTCGTCGTAATGGAAAAAATTGCTCAACGGTTTCACCAAAATGATCGCCAGCGCCGAGCCGGCAATCGTCAGGTGAAAAAGGAATTTTCTGCAACCCAACAGCAAACCCTGCAATCGCGCATGATCGCCGCTGGCATTGAAGTGCGCAATGTAATGCGTGACCGCAAACGTAGCCATTGCCGGCAAGAGTCCGAGCGCCGTCATCAAGCCGCCCAACGCACTGTTGGCGTCGCCGTATTGACCTACGCCATTCAAGTGCCGCCCCATGACTCCTTGAAAAGCAAGATTGCCCAGGCCGGTCAGAAAACTTGCCGCCGAGAAAATGATGCCGCTCTGCAACAAGCCGCTCATCCGCAAGTTTTTTTTCATGCGCGCGGCTTCAATTTATTTTTGTGAGTGTTCATCAATAAAACTCGTCTGGATTTTGCTTCAACAAAAGCAGCTAACATAATTCAGTGTTTCAAAATATGTTGCACTTGTAAATTGATGCTCATTGTTTCTTGCGCGGCGGCGCAGGAAAATTCCGGATCAAATCAATTTCGCCAGCGTCGTAAAAACATCTGTGACTTTCACCGATTCCATGCACGCAAGCAATTCTTCGCGTGTGCCCTTGATGTCGCCGCCATCGTAACGGTAGTAATCCAGATTGCGTCCGGCGACGGCCGGATTTTTCACGAGCGTGAATTTATTTCCGAACGGCAAATTAGTCGCGTTTAACGTCGGCGCTTCAATCACAATCTGGTTCGGCACTTTCACGGCGGCGGCGATGTGCATCAACGCCGTGTCCACGCTCAAAAACGCGGCGCAACGCTTCATCAACGCCGCCGTCTGGCGCAGATTTTGCGTCTTCGCTTCCAGCGTCAAATCGCGGTTGCTCTGCGCGAGAACGATTTGATGATCCTGCGCCTCTTCCGGCCCGCCGAAAAGCAAAACGCGAATGTCCGGTCGCTCTTTGTTCAAACGCCGGATCAATCCTGCGTAATTTTTCAACGGCCAGCGTTTGAGCGGCAGATTTTTTGTGCCGCCGGAACCGACATGAACGCCGAGAATTTTGTGCCCGGCCAATTTATTTTTGGCGAGAAAATCCTCCGCCCATTTTCCCTCGTCCGGCGTCAGGAAAATTTCCATTTCGTGCGACGACAGTTTTTTCTTTGCGCCGATAAGCGGCAAAACGTCCAGATTATTTTCAATGGAATGCCGCGAATAATCCTGCGGCAGCGTGCCGGTGACCAGCAGGCGGTCAAGGCAGGTGAAACACTCGTATTCATGGCTGATGCGCACTTGCGCGCCCGCCAGACACGCCGCGATGCGATAATGAATCCGGCTCTGCGGATGGGTGTTGATGGAAACATCGTAACGATTTTTCCGCAGCGACCAAAGAAATTGCAACGCCTCCAATTTCCCCACTTTGATGAGATTTTTTTGGTAAATACGATTGAGATGCGGATTATTTTCGAGCAAATCCTTTGAGCCGCTCCACAAAACGAGCGCGTCAATCGTCGCGCCGGGAAAATTTGCGCGCAGTTCGTGAATCAACGGCGTGACCAGCAGCGTGTCGCCGATACCTGCGAGTGAAATGACCAGAATTTTCACAATCGCGAAATTTTTTCGAGCAATGAAGTCGTGGACTTGCCCGGCACAAATGGAACAAGGATAATTTTCCCGCCCGCCGATTCGACCGCGCGGCGCTCGTCCTGGTTCAACGTGTCCAAAGTGTAATCGCCGCCTTTGACATAAATGTCAGGCTGCGCCGCCGCGAGAAATTTTGTGGCCGTCTTGTCTGCAAAGATGCAAACGCCATTCACACTTTCCAGCGCGGCCAAAACCGCAGCGCGGTCAGTTTCAGAATTCACCGGACGGCCCGCGCCTTTCAATTGCCGCGTCGCCTCGTCGCCGTTGACGCCGACGAGCAGCGCACCGCCAAAATTGCGCGCCGTTTCCAGATACGTCACATGGCCGAGGTGCAAGATGTCAAAGCAGCCGTTGGTGACGACGAGTTTTTTGCCCGAAGCGCGAAATTGTTTTCGCCACTCCGGCAATTTATCCCACGCGATGATTTTATCTCGGAAGTTCACGCCGTCATTTTTGCCAGTGCTTCGTGACTTGGCAATGACTTTGATGGTGTGGCGAGCGTCCCCGCGAGCCGTAATTGCCAGGTTCGGCTCGCGGGGACGCTCGCTCACCATTTCTTCATTCTACATTCAGCCTTCTTCATTGAATTTTTAATGTCCGGCTTTGCCTTCGGCGTCCATTTATACATAGATTCGCGTGATGGATGACCTTGAACTTTTGCGGCGGTTCGCGGCGGACGGCTCCGAGACGGCTTTTGCCGCGCTCGTGGAGCGTGATCTCGGCCTCGTTTATTCCGCCGCCGTGCGACAGGTGCGCGACCCGCACTTGGCCGAGGAAGTGACGCAGGCCGTGTTCATAATCCTTGCGCGCAAGGCCGGTGCGCTCCGCAAGGAAACCATTTTGACCGGCTGGCTTTACCGGACGACGCGGTTCGCCGCTGCCGATGCCGTGAAAATTCAAAACCGCCGCCAATGGCGCGAACAACAGGCCGCTCAAATGCAAACGACCGTCGCCGATGACAATTTTAATTGGGAACAAATCGCACCGCATCTGGACGAAGCTATGGCGAAGCTCGGCGGCAAAGACCGCGACGCCGTGCTGCTGCGCTATTTTGAAAACAAAACTTTCGCCGAAGTCGGCGCGGCATTCGGAACCAATGAAGACGCCGCGCGAAAACGGATCGCCCGCGCCGTGGAAAAATTGCGGAGCCATTTTTCCAAGCGCGGCGTGACGCTGACGGCCGCGATTCTTGCCGGAACGGTTTCGGCCAACTCGATTCAAGCCGCGCCCGTTACGTTGGCAAAAACTGTGACCGCCGTGGCGATTGCCAAAGGCGCGGCGGCCAGCGGTTCAACTTTAACAATCATCAAAGGAGCATCGAAAATTATGGCATGGACAAAAGCGAAAACGGCGGTTGCAACGGGAGTGGTGATTGCGCTGACGGCAATCTCAACTGTTTCAATCATCGATTATATTCATCATTCGCCACCCAAACAAATCGGCAGAATGAAATTACCAACAGGTGATGTTAAGCCAATGATCGCTTATAGCTACAGTCATAGCATATTTATCTTGGCATCCGATGGCAGTCTTTGGAGTTGGGGTGAGGAACGTTTAAGCTGGCCGGTTTTGGGTCTGAAAAATACCAAAATTCAAAACACAGTCTCTTTGCGCCGCATTGGAAGCGAAAATGATTGGGTAAGTGTTGCCGTGGGTGATTCGGAATGTCTGGCAATCAAATCAGACGGGACACTTTGGAGCTGGGGTGAAAACTTGTATTATCAATTAGGTGACGGCACAAAAATTACGCGACCAACACCCGTGCCATCCATTCCGGGAAATGATTGGAAGCAAGCGGCTACTGGCACAAGCAGTTTTGCGATAAAAAATGATGGCACTTTGTGGGCTTGGGGTGCAAATGGTGCCGGGGATTTGGGAATTGGCAGTATCAAACCCGAAATAGTCACAAATGCAATTCAGGTTGGCATATCAACCAACTGGACAAAAATTATAGGCGGAGGTATTCAAACCGTAGGTTTGCAATCCGATGGCAGCTTGTGGTTTTGGGGATCACTTGACGGCAATGGCAGAGGCACAAACAATTTCCTTGTTCCGACACGCGTTTCGCCGGATACGAATTGGACGGATGTTTGTTTTGGATATTTTACAATGTTTGCCCTGAAGTCAGATGGAACACTTTGGACTTGGGGCTTGAAGGCCGATATTTACAATGGCGGATCGGATCATGGTCTAGACGGTTCATTCGCCCAAATTACTCCCACGCAAATTGGAGCTGAAAATGATTGGCAATCCTTTTCTTCTGCGCCGGGATGTTTTTATCATTTGCTTCGGAAAAAAGACGGCTCGCTTTGGGCGTTGGATGCTTCGGAACATCGCACGATAAAATCACCAAACGGGTATAAGCCAATCGCGCCGCAAAAAATCAATTTCAACAAAGACATTGCAGCCTACGCTGCGGGTGGCGACAACATTGGCGTGGTCTTGACGCACGATGGTGAAGTTTGGACTTGGGGAAATGTTCTTGGCGATCATCCGCCCTCGGATTATTTTGGCAAAAAAGGCAAACAGCTTTTTCCAAAGCATAAAATTATTGAGAAGCCCTGGCAGGTTTCAAATATTGATTCCCAAGAGTGAATCGCGAAAATTGGAAGCAAAGCGTCGCGGAGCGACAGCCGGAAATTAGCCCGGCACAACGTGCCGGGTTGGCCGTCCAAAATAAATTCGTCCTGAAGAGACGGTGGAAAATGCGCCGCCTGATTCCGTCGTTCTTTCAGGACGCAAATTTTTCCGCGCCAAATCCAGCCACTTCGTAGCTGGCTAATTCCATCCGTCGCTAGCGACTCCGTCGTTTGGGGAGCGCGCCCGCCCCGGGCGCAGCCGACGACGCCCTCGTCGTCGGCCTCGCGCGGCGTTGCGGATTCATAATTCTCAAGTCACACCACGTTCGGGTTCGGCGCGAGGGCGCGCCGAACCGCAGCCGGGGCGGCTGCGCTCCCCATCACCGATTCAACAATTTCCAGACGCGCAATAATTCCGTCACGCCCCACGCCTGCGCGTCGCAGCCGCGTTGCGCGTGCGGCGCGTCGCCGTCGAGGATTTCGGGAATCTGGCCGAGGCAACCTTCATTCAGGATTTTTTCCGAGCTGCCCAGATAACTTTTCGCCGCCGCCGCCGCTTCCGGCGAAAAATCCCACGCGCGTGCGAGCGCCTCGCAAAAAACGGGGAACGTCCACGTCCACGCCGTGCCGTTGTGATACGCAGGTTTGCGGCGCGTGTCCTCGTCGCCTTCATAACGCGGCCAATACGGATTCGGCGGGTCGTTAATTATTTTTCCGTCGTTTCCATAAACCGGCAGCGGAACGGAAACCGGCAGTGGCGCGAGCGAGCGCAGCGCGCCGGGCACGACAAGATATTTTTGCGCGGCCTCGACGCAGCGTTTCGCGCGTTCGCCGGTGATAAGGCCGAGGCTGACTGCGAAAAGGCAATTGCTGCGAAGTGCATCGCTCGCGATGGCATCGCGTGCAATCACGCGTGATCCGCCCATCAGCACGTCGGCGAACCAGCCGTTTCCTTCGAGCCAGAATAATTTTTCAAACGAAGCGGTCGCGTGGTCGGCGAGGTCGCGCCATTTTTTTTGATCGGCGGCTGCGGAGATTTTTTCCAACTGCCGCAACAGGCGAATCCACAAGACTTGAATCTCGACCGGATAACCTTCACGCGGAGTTCCTGCGGGATAATTCGTGTCCATCCACGTGAAATGGCTCGGACTCCAAATGAGCGCCGAGTCCGTGTCCATGTGGATGCCATTGGGCGTGCCACGCGCGTAATTCGTGGCGATGCTTTCCAAAACTTCGCGCACCGTCCGTTTCGATGAATCAAACGTCGTGGAATGGAAATCTTGTTTTACCTGCGCCAGTTCTTCGCACGCGACGGCGAACCACAATGGCGCGTCGGACGTATCGCGGTTTGATACGTCGTCGCCGTGGATCGTGTTGGGCAGCGTGCCGTCTTTTTCAAAACGCGCGAACGTGAGAAGGAGTTGCTTCACTTCGTCCACCATCCGCGCTGCGAGCAGGCCGCGCGCGCAGATCAATGAGTCGCGTCCCCAATCCAAAAACCACGGGTAACCGGCGATGACCGTTTTGCCCTTGTCGCGGCGGACGACAAAACTTTGCGCGGCAGATTCAAGTTGCTCGCCAAAAGCGTCCTTGGAAATTTTATTTTCCGTTTTGTGCCGCCCGCTTTTGATTTCGATGGCCGTTGGGATCAACCGGTCGGCGGTGATGACCAGTTCCACGTTGCCGCCCTTGGGCAGCGGCAGTTCAAACCAGCCGGGACTGTAAGCGTCGCCGCTGGCGGTCTGGCCGCGCGTCTGCTCAACGGGATGCGGAATGTTTTCGCACCACTCCGGCTGCGGATGATATTCGCCGCTGCTGGCAAAGATGTGCAACTGGCGGTCGGACACCGGCGTGAAGGCAAAACCAATTTTATTGTCGAGCGTGTGCGTGTTCGACGAGAAATGAAAATCCGCGCCGCCATTGCGCTTGGTCTCGGAATGAAAATTCCGGTCCTCGATGTCGAGGCGCACAGTCAGGCGCACGGCGGCATCGTCGGGCAATTGCTTGCCGTGCGCGCGCTTGGCGGCCGGCCGGCTGAATTGCAGAAACGTCGTGTTTTTTCCTTCGATCATCTCGGCGCGCAATTCGATCTCGACCGTTCGGCCGTCGCCGGCGTTCGCCACAAAATTCCAGACGGCGGGCGTGCCGGCGTCGAACGACGCGAGATTTTTGAAATCGAGCGGCGAGAGAAAACCATCGGCGTTGACCCACGCGCGAATGCGCTTGACGAAAATGTGACGGTCAACGGGAACGGTCGGATTCAAATTCGCACCGAGGACGCAATCGTATTTGGAATTCACGCGGCCAAGGTCGACGCACAGCCGCGCCATGCCGCCAATGCCGTTCGTGAGCAAAACCAAAGCGGCGGGAGATGGAAGATTGGAGTTGGAAGTTGGAAGTTGTGGTTCGGCTGGAAGAAAACGGATTCCGGCAGAAATTTTTTGCGAGGCGACGGCGTAGCGTTCCAAAAATAATTCGGCGTCGCAGAAAAGTGGCGCAGGCATCCTGCCTGCGTTTTCTTTCACAGGCTGGAAGCCTGCGCCACTTTCACGCGGCGCAAAGCACGCGATGTGA
>DATAUQ010000069.1:0-2491 GCA_036268155.1 Verrucomicrobiia bacterium
GCTTCTCATCGTGGATTTGCGTTTTGGCCGGCGAGGCATTTGTTCCAGCGGCCTTCGTCTCTTCCCACGTGCTGAACAAAGCGAACGGTTTTTCAAACTGAATGACAAACCAGCCCTTGAATTTTTTTAATTCCGGCCCCATGTGGCGGCCCGCCCACAAATTGTGCCGGCCGGAATTATAGCCGACAATTTCGCGGCGGTCGGAAGAAACTTTGATCCAACCCTGATAGCCTGGCACACGGCTCATTTCGATGAAGAGATGCGAGGCGGCAGACTTGGGGTACGTGAACTGAAACAAAGCGCAACGGGCGGTGGCGGTCATCTGCACGCCAATTTTGCCCGAAGCTGGATCATTGGCGTTTTCAAGTTCGACTGAATAAAGGTAGGGCTTGGAGATTTGACTGCCGGGAACAATTTTCAGGCCGCGGTCTCGCGGCTGAATGTGGCGCGCGCCGGATTCAGGCATCAAAGTGAGAAAGCCGTAGTCGCCCATCCAAACCGTTGGTTGATGCGAGCCCATGAAGCCGATGAGGGTCTCCTGCTCGGAACGAAAGGGCAAACGGCTGATCTGGTTTTCCTGCGTCATCGGTGTCCAGTGAGTCATGCCGTGCGGCGGCGTGACCCACGGACAGACGCCACCATAATTCGCCAGATTGGTCGGTCCAGTGGCGCCGATGAGAGGGTTCACTTGATCTGCTGGATCAAGCGCCGCTCTGGTTTGTGGATTCGTCAAAGCGAAAACGCTGGCTATCAAAATCAGGCAGCGCATGGTTTTAACCGCTCTAGCTTTAAGAAATTTGTGGATGAATGATTGGCAGTGCACGAACTGTTGATGAACGCTAAAACGATTCTTATATTGCGCAATGAATTTTTCCGGCCCGGCACCGCAACAATTCGGCATTTTTTTGAAGCGCTCTAATTGGGTGACAAACGGACCATCATCACGCCGTGACGCGGAACTTCAGTTTCGAATTTTGTATGGAAGTTCCCGAGATCTTTTTGCCGCCACAAGTCGCGAATGCGTTGTTTGCCGGAGACACCTAATTCAGTCCAGGAAACCGCGAGCTTCGCTGGTTGTTCGCCGAGATTGAACAGGCCGATCGCTTTTGAACCGTCTTCGAGTTCTTTCACCAGCACATATTCGTTGTCGGTTTGACGCAGGATTTTTCCTTGTTTGCCCAACGGGTCTTGATCCACGTCAATCACCTCCGCGTTGCAAAGGACGTTGAGCGTGAAGGCGTCCAGTTTGGTCATGTCGCCGCTAAAGATGAGTGGTGCGGCCATGAGCGACCACAGGCTCATGTAGCTGTATCGTTCGTCGGGCGTGAGTGTCGTTTGCTGGAACTCTTTGCCGTGGTTGATGCCGATCCAGCCGATGAGAAGGTAGTCGGGATCATTCCATGCGCCGGGCCGGGCGGATTGCCAATGCTTCTCGTTGCTGAAAGCGATGCTGTAAAATCCGGGCAATTTTGTGCCGTGCACGGCGCCCAAATCATCGGTCGTGCGCCAGCAATTGCCAACGTCGCCGCCCCAGTTCCACACGTCGCCGATGCCGTATTGGCAAAGGTTGAAGACGATGTCGCGGCCGGTTTTCTGAAGTTCGCGCGACATGAGTTCGTAAGGAAATTTGTATCCCGCCAAACCTTTCGCCGCTGCCAGAGAAACGGTGTTCGTCAGACGCGCATCGCCGTCGCGAAAAATTTTGCTGTAGCTGCACCAATCGTATTTGAGAAAATCGAAACCCCAATCAGCGAAGGTTTGAGCATCCTGCGTTTCGTGCTCCCAGCTTCCGGCAAAACCGGCGCAAGTTTTGGGGCCGGGCGAAGTGTAAATGCCGGTCTTGAGACCCTTCGAGTGGATGTAGTCCGTCATTCCTTTGATGTCGGGAAAGCGTTCGTTCGGAATCAATCGCCCGTTCGCGTCGCGGATCGGTTCGCCCACTTCGGTGTTATTGGTCAATCCGGGCTGCCTCGCCCAGCAGTCGTCAATATTGACATATTGGTAACCATAATCAGCCATGCCCGAGGCAATCATTTGGCCGGCGGCGCTGCGCATCGCTGCCTCGGTGACGTGATGAAGATAAATATACCAACTGTTCCAGCCCATCGGTGGGGTGAGCGCGAGTTGCTGGCCAACCACGATGCGAAACTCGCGTCTCGCCGTGCCCTGGGTGTTTTTAGCGAGGAGCGTGACGCGATTTGTGCCCGCCGTGGAAATGTTGCCGGTGATGATGCCGCTTTGCTCATCCAATGTCAGACCGGCGGGCAGATTTTCTGCGGAGAATTTCATCGGGCGCTCGCCGGTGCAGGGGATGCGATACAAAAACGGCGAGCCGGGCCGCACGCCATATATTTTTGGTCCGTTGATATGCGGCGTGGAGCCAGGGAGTGGAGTTAAAATTTCTTCGGCCGACACTACCTGGTTGGTGTCTGCCGCATTTAAAGCGGCAAACGGAGCGGACAACAGGCAGCCAGTCAGCAGAATTTTTTGA
>DATAUQ010000070.1:0-2817 GCA_036268155.1 Verrucomicrobiia bacterium
CCTTTTTTTGGCAGGACAAATTAACGGCACTTCTGGTTATGAGGAAGCCGCCGCACAAGGATTGATGGCTGGAATCAATGCGGCTCGTCGTGTTAAAAACCTAGAGCCAATTGTTCTTGGGCGCGATCAGGCATATATTGGAGTCTTGATTGATGATTTGATCACCAAAGGCACGGTTGAGCCTTATCGAATGTTCACATCCCGTGCCGAGTATCGGCTTTTACTGCGGCAGGATAATGCCGATATGCGACTCTCGGAGATTGGCCACGAAATTGGCTTGCTGCCAGAACGAAACTACCAAAAATTCCGCGCAAAAAAACAGTCTTTTGAAAATGAATTAAATCGTTTGAATAAAGTTACTTATGAAAATATTTTTTTAATAAAAATTTTAAGCAGACCTGAAGTTTTCTATAAGAATTTGCCAGGTCGAAATGAATCTTTATCTGATGAAGTGACCCAGCAAGTTGAGATTGCGGTTAAATATGCTGGCTATATTGAGCGTCAAGAATTGGAGGTTAAAAAGTTCAAAAAACTTGAAGACAAATCCATTCCTGAAATGTTTGATTTTTCGGCGGTTCCAAGCCTGCGTCTCGAAGCCCGGCAAAAATTTGCCAAAATTCGTCCGGCGACCATTGGTCAGGCAGCGCGAATTTCCGGCGTGTCGCCGGCCGACATCAGTATTCTTATTGTTTGGTTAAAGCGTTCGGCTGAGACGAATGGATTCAACGAATCTGTGAAAGAAAATGAAACGGGCGAATCATGTGAATTGGGGCTGGAAGAGTGAAAGATTTGGCTGTCCGACATGGATTCGAACCATGAATAACGCCTCCAAAGGGCGCTGTGTTACCATTACACCATCGGACAATCCGCACACACATTAGATTTTTACTGCCGTCTGCGCAAAGGGAAAATCATGGCGCACTCAATCATTTGCCACGATGGTGATTGAGACAGATTGCAAGTAACTCGGCGTGGGTTGAAATTCCTTCTTGTCATCCGCCCGTTTCGTGATAACTTTGCCACCCTTTTTATGAAGACGGACATTCATCCAAAATATGTGGACGCGGAAATCCGTTGCGCCTGCGGCAACGTGATCAAGACGCGTTCCACCAAGCAGACCATCATCGTCGGCATTTGCAACGTGTGCCATCCGTTTTACACCGGCACGCAGAAGTTCGTGGACACCGCCGGCCGCGTGGACAAATTCCAGCAGCGCCTCGCCAAAACGCAGGCCGCGCAGGCCGAACAGGCCGCGAAGAAGAAAAAGAAAGTTTAGCTGACCGATTTCATTCCGCCCGCCCGCGCATTTGCGTGAGCGGGCGGATTTCTTTTTTATCAACCACGGATTAACACAGATGGACACAGATAAAAATAACTCGTTAAAGCGTTGAATCGTCAAACCGTCGCCGCACAAATCCGATGCAACGAAAATGAATCCGTGTTTATCCGTGCCCATCCGTGGTTAAAATAATTTGGAAATAAAAAAATGGATTTGCGCCCGCACATTGAAAAATTCCGCCGCCGCTTTGTCGAAATCGAATCCACGCTGAACGACCCGAAGGCTTTCGACAATCCGCAGCGCGCGCAGGAATTGTCCAGGGAATACTCGCGACTGAAAGAATTAGTCACGACGGGCGACAACTTTTTCAAAACGCAGGAGCAATTGGCGGAAAACCGCGCCTTGCTCAAAAGCGAACCAGCGGAATCCGAACTCGCGCTGCTCGCGCGCGAGGAAGTAGCGCGACTCGAAGTTGCGGAAAAAAAGTTCGCGCAACAAATCCAGTTCGGCCTCGTGCCGCCGAACCCGACCGATTCGCGCAACACGATCATTGAAATCCGCGCGGGCGCGGGCGGCTCGGAATCCGCGCTCTTCGCCGCTGATTTGTTTCGGATGTATTGCCGTTACGCCGAAGCGCGCCGTTGGAAAATCGAGCCGCTCGATTCCAATCCGTCCGACCTCGGCGGTTTCAAGGAAATCATTTTTCAAATCAATGGCACGGACGTTTTCAAACGGCTGAAATATGAGAGCGGCGTGCATCGCGTCCAGCGCGTGCCTGCGACCGAGGCGCAAGGGCGCATTCACACGAGCACTGCGACTGTCGCGGTTTTGCCGGAGGCCGAGGAAGTGGATGTCGAAATCAAGTCCGACGAAATTGAAGTTACCGTCTGCCGCGCGTCCGGCAAAGGCGGTCAGGGCGTGAACACCACCGATTCCGCCGTGCAAATCCAGCACAAGCCGAGCGGCCTAACCGTCCGCATCGCCGACGAACGTTCGCAAATAAAAAATCGAGCGAAGGCGATGACCGTGCTGCGTTCGCGTTTGCTCGAACGGAAAATTGCCGAGGAAAATACAAAATACGCAGCGCATCGCAAAGACCAGATCGGCACGGGCGACCGAAGTGAAAAAATCCGCACTTATAATTTCCCGCAGAACCGCGTGACCGATCATCGCATCGAAGTGACGCTTTACAATCTGTCGAATTTTATCGAAGGAGAACTCGACCCGCTCATCGACCCGCTGATGACACACGATTTGGAAGAAAAACTTTCAGCATTGAAATTATGAAATTACCCGCACACATCAAGGGATTGGTTTTCGACTGTGACGGCACTTTGGCCGACACGATGCCGTTGCACTGGCAGGCGTGGCAGATGATCACGCAGCGGCACAACCTGCATTTTCCGCAGGATCGTTTTTATGCCTACGGCGGCGTGCCGTCGCGCGACATTTTGAAACTGCTCGCGGAGGAACAAGGCCGTTCGCTCGACCACATCGCCGTCGCGCATGAAAAAGAGGAAACTTATCTGCTGACACTT
>DATAUQ010000071.1:0-1648 GCA_036268155.1 Verrucomicrobiia bacterium
AAAAATCTTTTCCGACCTGAAACCGCCCGCAGAAAATAAAAACGTCGAGCTGGTCAACCAATTGCCTGAATTGACGGCCACCGGCGACGTGAACCGGCTCGAACAAGTCCTCGCCAACCTCGTGGACAACGCCATCAAATATGGCCGCGCGCAAGGCCACGTCACCGTCGGCGGAAAAAAACTGGACGACGGCAAGCTGGAAATTTTTGTGCGGGACGACGGGCCGGGAATCCCCGCCGAATCGCTCGACCGCGTGTTTGAAAGATTTTATCGCGTGGACAAGGCGCGTTCGCGCGACCAGGGCGGCACTGGCTTGGGACTGTCGATTGTGAAACACATCGTGCAGGCGCACGGCGGCGAGGTCTGGGTGAAAAGCGAACTCGGCAAAGGCGCGACGTTTTTTTTCACACTGCCGAAAGCCGGATGAAAATATGGTATTGCAAATTTCATTCGCCAATCGCTGGAAATTGCTTAAACTCGCTTTATGAGTTATCTGACGCTGGAAGTGGAAATTGACCACGGCAAAGTGGCGGCTAAAGACGTGTCCCAATTGCCGGAAAAAGGCAGAGGGTTGCTGACGGTTTTGGAGACGGAAAAACCAGCGCCCCAAAGGAAGCAGATTGAAGCGCTCGAAGAATTGCAAAAGCGTTTGAATTTGGACGACAAAAAAATTGCAGAATGGATGGAAACGGTGCGGGACGCACGCCGTTGATGCAGCTTCAATGATCCACTTCGACACCAACTTTCTGGTTCAAGCCACCAAGTCCGGTTCACCGGCGCACAACACTTCCAAACGATGGTCTTCCGGCGGTGAAATTTTCAACATCAGTTCCATTGTTTGGGCTGAATTTTTGTGCGGCCCACTTGACGCTGACGACGAACTTCTCGCCAGGGAAATATTCCCGAGTCCAGAAGGATTTCTGTCATCAGACGCGGAACTGGCTGCCAAGCTTTTCAATGAAACCGGACGCCGTTCCCGAAGTCTGGCTGATTGCATGATCGCAGCCGTGGTCATCCGTTGCGGCGCGAAACTGGCGACCGTCAACATTGCGGACTTTCAGCCGTTCGTTTCACATGGTTTGACTCTGGCACAATAAATGACATCGAAACCGCGAACATTTGAAAAATGATGAAAAGATTTTACGCTGAAATTCTCGGAACGTTTGCACTCGTTTTCGCGGGCACGGGCGCGATTGTCATCAACGAAGTCAGCAACGGCGCGATCACGCACGTCGGCATTGCACTGACGTTTGGTTTGATTGTGCTCGCGATGATTTACACTGTCGGCTACATTTCAGGCGCGCATTTGAATCCAGCCGTGACGATTGGATTTTGGGCGGCGCGCAGAATGTCTGGCCGCGAAGTTTTGCCTTACATTGCGAGTCAACTTATCGGCGCAATTCTTGCAAGCGGTTTGCTGCGATTTCTTTTTCCAGAAAATAAACTGCTCGGCGCAACTTTGCCCGCCGGTTCGGAAATGCAATCATTCGTCCTCGAAATCGTTCTGACATTTTTCCTGATGCTGACGATTCTCAACGTCTCGACCGGCGCGAAGGAAAAAGGCGTCACGGCGGGGATCGCCATCGGCGCGGTCATCGCGCTCGAAGCGATGTTCGCCGGGCCGGTTTGCGGCGCGTCCATGAATCCC
>DATAUQ010000072.1:0-2782 GCA_036268155.1 Verrucomicrobiia bacterium
GTTTCTTCCAGCTTGCGTTCGATGATCTGGATTTCTTCCTCGAAGCTGATGCCGAGCGAATGTTTTTCCGGATGCTGGCGGAGTTCGTCCAGCTTGGTTTGCAGTTCGATGATGGGCTTCTCGAAATCGAGCTGATGTTTCATGCGTTGGGAAGGTTAATTGTTTTTTGCGTTCCAATCAATGCGGATTTCCAGCCGGTTATTCACAATTAAAAAGCGAAAGGCCGGACTTGCGTCCGGCCTCTCTTGGTGACGAGGTTTAATACGCCCTCACCAGGGCGCTCAGAAGGGTGGTGCGACCAACTTGGGGTCGCTGTCCGAGCCGCACCACGAGCAAAACCACTATGCCAACCCTAAACGAACAGCGAAATCATTCGCACTAATTCAGACCAAGCCGGGTTGATTATGTTCAAACAATTTTTTTGAAAATCTACGGAGTGTTTTCCCCGTATGAAAAATTGCTGATTTTAAGGGTAATTGAATGAAAATCCGCATTAACCGTCCGGTTACAAACTCAATCCAGAGAAAAATCGGTGAAAATCTTTGTTTGCGGACGGGATTGGATGACCTGCGCCAGTGGAGTCTTGCCATTTGGAAAAAATGATTCACGCAAGGCTGCTTCCTTGCCTGCGCCGGACGCCAAGACCCAGACTTCGCGCGCTGCTGCAATCGCCGCATAACTCAAACTGACACGGTCGGGCGGCGGCTTGGGCGAATTTCTGATCGCGCAAAAAATGGCTTTCGGAAATGTCCCTTCGATTTGAGTGGGAAAAAGCGACGCGACGTGGCCGTCTTCGCCCATGCCGAGAAAAATCAAATCCAGAACCGGCTGGCCGTCGGGATTTTTCGGAACGACGCTGGAAATTTCCGTCGTGGCTTTTTGCGCGGCAAGTTCCGGCAAATCCTCGCCGTGGATGCGGTGGATCTGCGCGTCGTTGATGCGCAGCGGCGCGAACAGAAGTTCGTGCGCCGCGCGAAAATTGCTTTCCGCGTCGTCCGGCGGGACGCAGCGTTCGTCCGCCCAGAAAAAATGGACGAGGCCGAGCGAGATTTCGCGCGCCTTGGTCTGCGCGACGACGGACGTGAAAAATTTCAGCGCGATGCGTCCGCCGGACAGCGCGACGCAATGCGGTCTGGCCGCGTGATTGGCCGCCGCGATTTCATCCAGCCACGCGCTGGCGGCACGCGCGGCCAGTTCGTCGGCGCTGGCGAAGGAAATCAGTTCAAAGTTTTTCATATTCCGCTAATTGAAACTGCTGGCGAAGATAAGGACGAATTAAAATTTGGAGAATACCACTTGACGTTTGATTTTGCTGATACAATTCCATTTTCAACTTCGTGTTCGATAAAAAAACGATTCTCTGGAATTTTAGGTCGTCCGTAATAAAACCATTCCCATCGAACACGACTGGCGGATTGAATTATAAATCCATTCTTTTGGTCGCTCAATTGTTTCCAATCCCAAACTTCGAGTGTTTCATCTTCGTTGAATTCCAGTTTGAGGTAATTTTCTTTTACTTCAAAAGATTTTACACGATGCGAATTATCGTGAGGTTTGCCAAACCAATCACCAAAAACACAAAGCGCGCCGCAAATTTTGGACGCGTATTTGTGAAAGAATTTTTCTGCTTCGTTTTGTGAGTTAATCATTTTATCACCTGCGGCTCGTGCCATTCGTGGCCGCTTTGCGCGAGCAGATCGTCGGCGGCAATCGGTCCCCACGTTCCGGCGGCGTAAAATTCGCGGTTCGTCAGCGGTTTATTCTCCCAGCCGGCGCGGATCGAATCAACGATTCTCCACGCGGTCTCGACTTCGTCGCGGCGGATGAAGAGCGTCGCGTCGCCGACGATGGCGTCGAGCAGCAGGCGTTCGTAGGCTTCGGGCGTGTAGGCGCCAAATTCTGAATCGTAGCTGAAGTGCATCCGCACGGGCCGCACGCTGGTGCCAATGCCGGGAACCTTGCCGTTGAAGTGCAGGGAAATTCCCTCGTTCGGCTGCAGGCGCAAGGTGAGCGCGTTGGCGTCCAGTTTGTTTCCGCATTGCGCAGCGAACAAAACATTCGGCGTGTGGCTGAATTGGATGCGCACTTCGCTCGCGCTTTGCGGCAGATTTTTTCCCGTGCGCAAATAAAACGGCACGCCTGACCAGCGCCAGTTGTCAATGAGCAGTTTCATCGCGACAAAAGTTTCGACGTTGGAATCGGGTTTCACTTTCGGTTCCTGCCGGTAGCCGGGGCGTGGTTCGCCGTTGACCGAGCCGGCGAAGTATTGTCCGCGCACGACTTGTTTCGCGACATCGGCGGGCGTGAGGTGGCGAATGGATTTGAGCAACTTCACTTTTTCGTCGCGCACCGCTTCGGCTTCGAGCGACACGGGTGGTTCCATCGCGATGAGCGAAAGCACTTGCAGCATGTGGTTTTGCACCATGTCGCGGATGGCACCGGCTTCCTCGTAATAACCGCCGCGGTCGCCGACGCCAATTTTTTCACTGACAGTGAGCTGGACGAAGTCAACGGATTCGCGATTCCACAGCTGTTCAAAAATGGAATTGGAAAAGCGGAACATCAAAATGTTCTGAACCGTTTCCTTGCCGAGATAATGGTCAATGCGGCAGACCTGCGACTCGTGCGCGTAGCGCGTCAGCTCGGTGTTCAACGCCTGCGCGGACGCGAGGTCGTGGCCGAACGGCTTCTCGACGACGAGCCGTTGCCAGCCGTGTTCGCCGCCGTTTTCGCGATGCAACAATTTCGAGTCGTGCAATTGCTGGATGACATCGGCGAACTG
>DATAUQ010000073.1:0-39580 GCA_036268155.1 Verrucomicrobiia bacterium
ATGCTTTATCCGGTTTTGCACCGCATGGAACATCGCGGCCTGATCAAATCGCACTGGGGCGAAAGCGAAGCCGGTCGCAAACGAAAATACTATTCGCTCAAAAAAGACGGCAAAACGGCGATGGCCAAACACCACGAACAATGGTCGCTCGTGCATTCCGTCTTGGCCGGTTTGAAAAAGGAGCAATATGTTTGACCTCGATCAAGCCATTTCAAATTGGCGAACGCATATGCTCGTCGCTGGCATTAAAACACCCGTGTCGCTGGAAGAACTGGAAAATCATTTGCGCGAAGAAATCGAGCAACAGATGAAATCGGGATTGAAGGAGCAAAAAGCTTTTGAAATTTCCGTTCAGCAAATCGGGCAAGCCAAACCGCTCAAGACGGAGTTCAAAAAAATTGACGCAGAAAACTGGAATCGTCCGCTCGCTTTGGCTGCGTGGATTTCGTTTGTGGTTTCATTTTTCCTGCCAGTTTACGGAGATGGACAAGGTTGGCGATGCGCTGGATTATCAGCAACAGCGGTTTCGTGGCCGGAGTTTTGGCACGGCAACTGGCCCACCATCCATCTGGCATCTTTAACCTTGGCAAATTTGCTGATGGTTGCATCGCCATTTTTGCTGCCGCAATTTTCACAAAATAAACACCTTTTGAAATGGCTGCGTTTCTCAACTTTTGCGGCTTTAGTTTTAGTATGGTCGTATGTTTTGCTTATCATTGCTTGCGGAGGTGAAAAAGATTTGAAAGTTGGCTGTTATGTTTGGGCTGCTTCTTTTTTATTGCTCTGCTTGTCCACAATGAAAGTGCGCAACTGCAAAACAGAATTGCGAAAGGAACAATATGTTTGATTTCGAAAAATCAATTTCCGAATGGCGACAGCAAATGCTCGCCGCCGGAATCAAAACGCCCGTGCCGCTGGAGGAATTGGAAATTCATCTGCGCGAGGAAATTGAACAGCAAATGCAATCAGGATTGGATGAAGCCGAAGCGTTCAATTCCGCTGTTCAGAAAATTGGCCATGCTTACAATCTCCAAATGGAATTCAAAAAAATCAATCGCGTGGCAACACAAAGCGTTCGCAATCCGGCAATCGTTTTTGCGTTCCTTCTGATTGGTTATGTCATTTTTATCAGTTGCACCGTTCCACTGTTACCTCCGCGAGTGGCGTCTCACTTTGACATTAATGGCCAGCCCAACGGTTGGATGAGCCGTTCTTCAGCAGCAATTTTCCAAGGCGTCATCGGATTGGTTTTGTCTTTAATTATCGTGGCGGGATTTTACGCTGCAAGATTTGCGTCTGAACAGAAAATCAATATGCCGCGCCGTGATTTTTGGTTTGCTCCTGAACGACGTGGAGAAACGTGCGCATACCTTTTACGGCAAGGCTTATGGTTGGCAAGCATGGAAATCGGACTACAGTGCGTAGTTTGGTATCAACTTGTCGAAAGCAATGACATGAAAATACCACATCTTTCATCATTCGGATTTCTCGCCGCGCTCGGCGTTTTTGGAATCGCAATGATAACTTGGATTTTTAAACTTTTCCGCCATTTTGCAAAAGCGGCTTAACTTTCACTTCTGAAAGATCATTCTCTGCTGCGTGCCTCCAAAAACTTTTTCAATTCCTCCGCCGCGTTGCCGCCGAAACCCGGCACTTTGGAAATTTGTTCCAGCGTCGCCGTCCGCAATCGCTGCACCGAGCCGAATTTTTTCAGCAACGCCGATTTGCGCCGCTCGCCGATGCCGGGAAATTCGTCCAGCACGCTCTCGGAAATCCGTTTGAGCCGCAACTGCGCGTTGTAGGAATTCGCCACGCGATGCGATTCGTCGCGGATGCGCTGCAACAATTTCACCGCCGGATGATCGAGGCCGAGCCGTAACGGTTCGCTTTTGCCCGGAAAATAAATTTCCTCAAATTCCTTCGCCAATCCGATGACGGGAATTTTTTCGAGGCCCAATTTTTTCAATTCCGCAACCGCAGCGCTCAATTGTCCCTTGCCGCCATCAATCAAAATCAAGTCCGGCAAATTGGATTTTGAAAATTGAAGCTGGAAATTTTTGGCCGGAATTCCCCGGCGCACTTTGCGGCTCGTTTCGTTCACGAGCGTTTGCAATTCCTGCGGGATAGCATGGCCGTCGTCGTCATTTTTTGTTTTTTGGGTCGGTGCTACGCTTTCGTTCAGCAACCGTGAATATCTGCGTCGCATCACTTCCGCGATGCTGGCAAAATCATCCTGGCCTTCCACCGTTTTGATTTTGAAGCGGCGATAATTCGCGCGGTCGGGCCGGCCATTCTTGAAACTCACGAGCGAGGCGACGGCAAACGTGCCGCTGATGTTTGAAATGTCGAAGCCTTCAATCCGCAATGGCGGTGCGGACAAATCCAAAACTTTTGTAAGTTCGACCAGATCATTTTGTGGCCGGAGATTTCCTGGCAACGAATACGGAATGCGCGCAAATTTTTCCGTTTTTTTCCAGGTCGTCTTCAAATCCTGAACCAAATCGCGCAGGCTCGCGGCTTTTTCAAAATCTTGATTCTTCGCCGCCTTTTTCATTTCGCCTTCGAGCTGTTCCTGCATTTCGCGGCACTGGCCTTCGAGAAAATTGCACGCGGCCTTGACCTGTTCGAGATATTGTTCGCGCGAAACATTTCCGACGCACGGCGCGGTGCAGTATTTCAGATGCGCGTAGAGGCAATGCTTGTAATCGCTCTCGCCGGGCGTGAACACGCGGCAGCCGCGCAGATTAAATTGCCGCTGTGCGAGCGTGACGACGTTCCGCGCCGCCGTCGCGTTGACGAACGGGCCGAAGTAGCGCGCGCCGTCGTCCTTTTTGAAACGTGCGAAGGTGAAATTCGGAATCGGATCGTTCAGATTCACTTTCAGCATCAAAAATCTTTTGTCATCGCGGAAGCTGATGTTGTAACGCGGCTTGAATTCCTTGATGAGCTTGCTTTCAAGCAGGAGCGCTTCGGGTTCGCTGCGGACGACGTGAAAATCGAAATCGCAAATCGCCTCGACGAGCGCATTGAATTTCAAATCCCAGCCCATGCGCCGGCTGGATTGAAAATACTGGCTGACGCGCTTGCGCAAATTGAGCGCCTTGCCGACGTAAATGACCGTGCCGAACCGGTCGCGATGCAGATACACGCCGGGCTTGTGCGGTAACGCGCTGATTTTTTTACGGATGGAATCGCTGACTGGCACGGAAACAATTTACAACGGAAGTCAATTTTCGGCGACGAAGAATTATTTTAGCCGCTAAGGCGCGGAGACGCAGAGAGGGAATTTAATTTGGAATTAAACTGCAGATTTCTCGCCGCGCAACTTTAATCCCTGAAATTCACGAACTGCACGGCCACGGGAAATTCATGGGCGCGCACGGCGGCGATGACGGTCTGCAATTCGTCGCGGCTCTTGCTGTTCACGCGCACTTCGTCGCCCTGAATTTGCGTCGTCACCTTGAACTTGCCGTCACGGATGAAGCCGGTGATTTGTTTCGCAACGTCGCTCTCGATGCCCTGCTTGATCTTGATACTCTGCCGCGCGTGGCCGAGCGGCGAAATGTCCGGGTCGCATTGCTCCACGCTTTTCATGCTGACGCCGCGCTTGGCGAGCTTGCCGATGATGATCTCGTTGAGCGTGCTGACTTTGAATTCATTATCGGCGGTCAATTTGATCTCCGTTTTTTCCAAAACGATTTCCCATTTGCTGGCTTTGAAATCGAAACGGTTGGCCAGTTCCTTTTTGGCCTGGTTGACGGCGTTCTCGATTTCCATCGTGTTGACCTGCGAAACAATGTCGAATGAAGGCATGGCCACAGTGTGGGCTTGTCTTGAAATCGAGTCAATCCGGTCTGGCGTTCAGTGAAAATTCCACAGCCAGCACTTGAAGCGAAAAGCCACCAGTTTTCTGGACACTGGCGATTTGATAAAATAAAATGGAAGAGGTATCCGCAAACCATGTTGTTGACCATGATTCAATGGTGTTTTGTAGAGGTTCCATGGTGAAAATTTATGATCCCGATTAAAAATCAAGATCCGGATGCTTTTGCGCATTGCCGATCTACCTAGAAAATCCCCATGACATTTTATGATTAAGAAAATCCATTACTGCTGGTTCGGTGGAAAGATGCCCGCCAATGCCGCGGCCAATGTAGAAATATGGAAACGCATCAATCCGGATTTCGAATTTTGCGAATGGAATGATGGCAATAGCGATGTTTCCGCCTATGCTTTCGGCCGGCGGGCATTACAGCAGAAAAAATGGGGATTTGTATCTGACATCGTCCGGCTGCAAAAACTTTATTCCGAAGGTGGGGTTTATTTGGATACTGACGTGGAGTTCATTCGCCCGTTGGAAATTCCCGACCCGGAAGATAATTACCTGGTGCTGGGCTACATCTTTAATTGCGCGCTTGGCACCGCCGTGCTTTACAGCCCTCTCCGACATTTGATCATTCAGAAATTGCTTGAGGAATATCATCATATTCGCGATGAGGCGTGGCCGGTGAACAACACCGTCTTCACAGATTATTTCATCAACCATGTCCCAGATTATCTCTTGAACGGACAGCGTTGGAAAAGCGAGGCTGCAAAAATTTCCATTATCCAAAGGAGTTTTTTGAACAGCCCGCCTTCATTCGCGAGCGTGGAATTTCAATCCATCATTGCAGCGGATCTTGGATGCCTAAGAATCAAAATGCCGCCTTTAAATTGAAGGCTGTTACTGAATCCCCCAGAATCAAATGGCTTAAGCGCAAAGTGCGAACTTTTTTCGCGTGCGTGCGTTCAGAATACTGGGACGCTCATCGGCAGGCCCTTCGCGGACGCCGCATTTCCCACCCTTCTGTCTGGCGAAAAGATTTTTAATGACGCGATCTAAATGCCCTCAATCGTTTTTATCTGGGTCTGGTTCTGCGCGTAGTTTCTCCGGCGCGATCACTGTTCCCGGCATTGACCATTTTGGAAAAAATTCAAGCGCGTCATCCAAATTCGAATTGCTGGCGCGGCGTCGAATACAATTTGGCAAAGGATGAATGTTTCGGGAAATGGTTTTCAGAATCACGCGACGAGCGGCTCAAAAAATGAACGCGCAAATTGTCCAAAAAATTTCACTCGACTTGCGCGTCCGTCGGCCCGACGGATTTGTATCTGGTCAAATTGAATTGAATGCACTCGTCAAATCATCATGTTTTCAATTAAATTCACGCGATGTCCGAACCTGTTGAACTGACCCTTCTCATGCCATGCCTCAACGAGGCGGAAACGCTCGCGCGCTGCATCGAAAAAGCGAAGCTCGGAATTCAACGCTCCGGCGTGCGCGGAGAAATCGTCATCGCCGACAACGGCAGCACAGACGGGTCGCAGGCCATCGCGGAAAAAGCCGGCGTGCGCCTCGTGCCGGTGAAAGAAAAAGGCTACGGCGCCGCGCTCATCGGCGGCGTCCGCGCCGCGTCCGGCGAATGGATCATCATGGGCGACGCGGACGACAGCTACGATTTTTCCGACATCACCGGCTTCGTCAAAGAATTTCAGGAAGGTTTTGAACTGATCATGGGCTGCCGGCTGCCAATCGGCGGCGGAACGATTTCGCCCGGCGCGATGCCGTGGAAAAACCGCTGGATCGGCAATCCCATTTTGTCTTTCATCGGCAGATTATTTTTCAAATGTCCTGCGCACGATTTTCACGCCGGATTGCGCGGCTTCACGAAGGCTGCGTTTGAAAAAATGGATTTGCAGACGACCGGAATGGAATTCGCGTCTGAAATGGTCATCAAATCCACGCTCAAAGGATTGAAGATTTCCGAGGTTCCCATCACGCTGCACAAGGACGGACGCTCGCGGCCACCGCATTTGAAACCGTGGCGCGACGGCTGGCGGCATTTGCGCTTCATGCTGCTCTTTTCGCCGCGCTGGCTGTTTCTCGTGCCGGGAATTTTTCTGTCGTTGCTTGGAATTGTTTTCGCCGCGCGGCTTTCACTCGGCGATTTTCAGATCGGCGGAATTCTTTTCAACGTCGGCACGCTCGCCGTCGCCTGCATGACCGTCATCGTCGGCTTCCAGCTCGTCGCGTTCGCGTTTTTCACGAAGGTCTTTGCGATTGCGGAGGGACTTTTGCCCGACGACCCGAAGCTCACCCACGTCTTCAAAATTTTTACGCTCGAGAAGGGAATTGTTTTTGGGCTGCTGGTTTTGCTGGCGGGGATTGTTTTGCTCGCGCATTCGATTTGGATTTGGCGGCTGAATGATTATGGGTTGCTTGATCCTTCTGAAAATCTGCGGCGATTGATTCCGGCGGCGACGCTCGTCGTGCTTGGGATTCAAACCATTTTTTCCAGCTTCTTCATGAGCGCGCTTGGCCTGAAAACCGCGACGCGCAAACCGCCGATGCCTTCGGAAAATTAAAGCTGCGATTTTTCAATCTCAAACGGACGGCAATTCAATCCAACTTTCGAGTTCGCGGAAAAATCCGGCGACGGATTTTGATTCATCAAGCTCACCAGGCTGTCGCTGCGGAAATTCAGCCGCATTCCGCAAAGCTCTGCCAGTTTCAAGGCCAGCCAAACTGAACGCCATTGCAGCGGAACGAACGTCACCTTTTTTCCGAGACCGCGCGCGATTTCTGAAAGCAACTGCTTGAATTTCCACGGCTGTTCATTCGCCGCAGTCAAAATTTGCGGTGGAATTTTTATTTCGCCGGCCGCGTAATGCCCGATGAACGCGCACAAATCTTCGTTGTGAACGAGAAATTGAATTTGCGAGCCAAAACCCATCGTCGGAATCACGGACGATTTGCGGATTTTTTCAGTGAGTTTTCCGAACATTCCGCCGGGGCCGCTGCCATAAACAAGTCCGGGCCGGATCACGAGCGCACCGTTGTCCAGGGCAATTTTTTCAATCTCCAATTTCGCCTTGCCATAAAGCGATTTACAGCCGCCAAACGCGCTGATTGAAGAAATATAAATTATTTTTCCAACACCGGCCGTGCGCGCCGCTTCAAGAATCTTTCGCGAGCCTTCGACGTTCACCTCGCGGATTTCCCGCCAGCGCAACGGCTTGAAATCGTAGGCGCAATGGACGAGCGCGGCCACATTTTCAAATGCCGCCGATGGAATTTCTTCGCCCAGTTGAAATTTGATCGCGCGCGAAGTTGGTTTTGGCTGGCGCGTCAGTTCCAAAATTTCCCAGCCGCTCGCCGTGAAATAATTTTTCACGCAACTGCCGACGTAACCGTTGCTGCCGGTGATCGCGCAGATTTTTTTGTCGTTCATAAATGTTACAGCGCGGCGGTTTCCCAGCCGATGCGGTGCGCATTGGCCATGACGGAAAAAGTGATGGTTGTGGCCGGAATGCTCGGCAGCACGCTCGCGTCCACCGCGTGCACGCGCGACCAGCTGTGTGGGCGGCCCAGCGTGTCGCTTTCAAATTTTTGCGGATTTTCACGCATCGGAATCGAACCGCCGCTGTGGAAGCCGCGTCCGGGTTCGGCCAGTTGCAGCATCGGCGGCACAACGATGCCGCCGAGCGAACGTGATTGTTTGAGCAGTTCGCGCAAAACTTTTTTGACAGTGCGGCGGCTTTCAGGATTCGGCTGCGCGTCCAGTTGCAGAAAATCTTTTTCACCATTGCGCTTCAATTGCATTTTAATCGCCTGCGATTCGTCGGAGTGCAGGAAGCCTTGCACGACCAACATGCGTTCCTCAAGTTGGCGCGCAAACATTTTTAGCGGGCCGAGCGATTTGCGGACGGCCTGCGCGATGATGTCGCTGTAAGTGTAAATTTGCAGATGCACGGTCCGGCGGCTGATTTGCGGGTTGTTTAATTCGATGAAAAGCTGGCTCAAGGTGTAAAGCGCCTCGGTCTGCACGTCGCGTGTGCGACGCGCGAGCAGGAGCGGAAATAAAAAATATTGGCTGTCGCGCAACGTGAGCGGCTGGTCGTAGGCGTTTTGCGAACGCAAAATTATTTGCGCGGTCGGAATCACGCCCGCGGCGAGGTAAACGCGATCGGCTTCAAATGCCAGGGGCACTCGCGTTTCGCGGTGGAAGCCTTCGATGAAAACTTCCCCGGAATTTTCGCGCAGCTTCGTGACGATCACATTGCGTTGATAGGAGAAATTTTTTTCCGCGCGCAATTCGCGGACGGTGTCGGCGGAATTGTAGATGCAGCCATAGGCGCAGCCGGTCATGCATTGGCCGCAATAAACGCAGCCGATGCCGCGCGACGAACCAGCGGCGCGGACGGCGACGCGCGCGCGACCAAAATGCCAGCCGCGTCCGCGCAGTTTTTCACGATGACGATTTAGATTCCGCAAAAGCAGATTTGCCTGTCGGCTGGATTGGAGCGATCCGGGATTTTCGCAATGCAACGAGAAGATTTCTTCGAGGTCATCGCGCTGCGCGGCGAGGTCTGTGATTTTTGCGACGGCGCGATAATGTTGCGCGAGGTCGGAATTTTTTATCGGCCAGTCCGCGATGTCATCGTCGCGATGCGGCAGCATGGCCGCGCCCCAGACATTGCTCAAGCCGCCGAGCGCGAGCGATGGTTTCAAGCCGGTGCCGTGATTGTGCCACGGGATTTTTTCCTCGGTTTCGCGATAGGGAAAATCGGAGCCGAAAACCAATTTGAGCGGCACGCCTTTGGCATCGGCGGCCATCCCGCCTTTCAGCGTGGCGATCTGGCTTGGATTCCACGCGGCAGGTTTGCTGTCGGCGCATTGGCGGACGATTTGTGCGCGGTTGGGCTCGAGTTCGAGTCCTGCGTCGAGCATGAGCACGGTTGCGCCGCGCGCGAGAAGTGCCTTCGCGCACGCGACGCCCGCCGGGCCGGAACCGATGACACAGTGCATAATTGAGGCGCGAGTAGAATCGCGAAGGGGCGGCAACTCAAGTCTTTTTGCTTGGGCATTGACAGCGCCGGATTTTTAGCGCGCAATTTGCCGATTGAACGGTGGCGCACCGGAATGTTCCAATGTGCGCTTCCATTAAATTGAAATGTCGCGGCTAAAAAAATTCACCCACTCGCTTTTGTCCGGTTATCTGCAAATCGCGACGAACGTGATCTACACGCTGGCTTCGGTTCCGCTCGCGTTGCATTACCTTTCCAAGGAACAGTTCGGCCTGTGGCAGGTAACGACGGCGATCACCGGCTACCTACTGCTAATTGATTTTGGAATGACCGGTTCGGTCGGGCGCATTTTGATTGATTACAAGGATAATCCGCGTGGCGGTGCCTATGGCTCGGTGATCAAAATTGGTGGGATTGTTTTTTTGATTCAAGGACTGGCCATCGCCGGCGCTGGAACCGCCTTGAGTTTCTGGCTGCCGCAATTCATGAACGTGCCACCGTCGCTCCAACACACGCTGTTTTATCTGGTGGCCGGGCAATGCTCGCTTCAAGGGATTTTTTTTGCGACTCGGATTTTTTGGAATATTGCTGCGGCGCACCAGCGGAACGATCTTTGTAATTACGGGCAGATCGGCACGCTCATCGCCGGTTTCGTAGCGCTTTGGCTGGCATTTCACGAGGGGTTTGGGATTTACAGCGTGCTCGTCGCCAGTGCCGCCGGCTCGTTGTTTGGGTGTTGCTGCGGCTGGACGATGGCTATTCATTTCAAATTTTTCCCGCCGCGCGGTTGCTGGGGGCATTTTGACTTCAAGCTGTTCAAGGAGATTTTCTTTTTCGGCGGCGATTCTTTTTTGATGGCCGTCGGTTTTCAACTGACCAACGCCAGCCAGGTATTAATTATCAGCCACACGCTGGGACTGGGTGCCGCCGCCATTTGGGCGGTGGCCACCAAGCCGGTGATGCTAGCCCAGCAATTCGTCTGGCGGATTTTTGCTTTTTCCGGCGGCGCATTGTCAGAAATGGTCGTGCGCGGTGAACATGGGCGGCTGCTGAAACGGTTTCGCGACATCGTGATTTTATCCGTTTCATCCGCTATTTTTGTCGGCGGGGGAATTGCGTTGTGCAATCAAAGCTTCCTTCACATCTGGACGCATGGCAAAATCGCATGGAGTCCGCGCAATGATGTTCTGCTCGCGCTCTGGTTCGTGGTTGATTGTTCAACTCGCAATCATGTCGCGGCGGTCGGTTTGACAAAAAACATCGGACGAATGCGTTATGTCAATTTTTGCGAAGGGCTGGTTTTTGTCACGGCCGCAGTTTTGGCCGCGCCCCGGTTTGGATTTTCGGGAATCATCATTTCCGCCACCGTTGCCAATGTGTTGTGCAGCGGTATTTTTGGCGTGCGACGCACGGTGAATTATTTTCACGTTCCGATGCGTGAAGTGGTGAATGGCTGGATGGCCGGGCCGGTGACTTATCTCCTGCTGCTGTCGGCAATTCTTCTGGTTTGCTATTTCTGCACCGAATCTTTGCCGCCGCTTCCCCGTCTGATTGTCAACGCCGCCGCTTCCGGCGGATTTGGTCTCTGGTTCTTCTGGCAATTCGGATTGAACCGGGAATTGCGCGCGGAAGCCGGGCTTGTTTTGTCGAAGGTGCTGAAACGGCTTCGCCTGCGCGCTTGATTCATCCGCTTAAATCCCGCAACATTAGGGTTCATGGCTTTGGATTTCAACTCCGTCAAATTTCTGCTCTGGGCAAAAAATCTGGGTGTTTCCTTCGAGCGAACCCTGACTTTGGGACACCAGGGATTTTGCTGTTCACCGGGACAATTCAAGCGCGCAGTGAAAGATTTTGGGATGACCGCCACGCCGGATGAAATCAAACGCTGCTTCCATCATGCCCCGATGACTCCGCTTTACGCCGACAATTTTTTCCGTTTTCTCGGCGCGACGGAGACAGCCTCTGTTGACCGCAGCGACTTTGAAGACGCCACGCTGTTGCACGACCTCAACGAGCGATTTCCTGAAAATGTGCGCGGCCATTTTGACTTGGTCGTGGACGGCGGGACGCTTGAACATATCTTCAATTATCCCGCCGCGTTGCGAAACTGCCTCGAACTGCTCCATGTCGGCGGCCATTTCGTGACGATCACTCCGGCTTCCGGGCAGATGGGACACGGCTTCTATCAATTCAGCCCCGAACTTTTTTTCCGGGTCTTCCGCGCCGAAAACGGATTCGCGCTGCGCAAGATCATCTTGTTTGACTGTTCAAAACCGGAGTCGGATTTTTATGAGGTCAACGATCCGGCTGCCACGGGCCAGCGCACGGAGCTGATCTTGTCCAAACCCCTGCTGATGATTGTGCTGGCGCAGAAGACCGCCGAAGTCCCGGTATTCGCCGAACTGCCGCAGCAAAGTGATTACGCCGCAGGCTGGGCAAGCCATGAAAAAAGCAACGCCGGCGATCAAGCCCGAAGCCATTTGGGATTGTTTGGGCGGCTGCGGATAAAAATGAATCCTTACTGGCCGTTTTGGCTTCGACGCTATCGAGACGCTTTAGTTTATCGCCGGCATCATGGTGCGCCCAGTTTGAACAATCCTCGTCAATTCCGCCGCTTGAAACCAAGGGAAATTTATTGTGAGCGGGGTTCTTTGCACGTTCAGAAATCTTGATTTTATCGACATAGCAAATCAGTTCGCAGGAAAATTTACTCCGCTATTTTGGTTTGTAGGCGACCACGTGCAAGCGTTCCGCAAAAACATTTGGCCAAATATCCTGTAGAAACCGCAGGTGAAATGGCGCGGGCAATTTTTCCCGTGCGAATTTGGCGATAAGGCCAAAATGTCCAGCGGCATTAAAAACATCCCAGACCGACGCTTCGCCAAAGCTGCCGACTTTGATGTCCACAAAACCTGCGTCGCGCAGCAGCCGTTTTAACATCAATTTGCTGAAAAACCGGATGTGAACACCGTGATAACGATTGCCTACTTTGTCTTCCGGCTCGGAGGGCACTTGAGCGCGCAGGAGCGCAAGCAATCGCCATGCGTGATAACCAAAATTCGGCACGGTAAGCACCAGAACCCCGCCGGGTTTGAGCACCCGATGCAACTCGCGCGCCGCGTTTAGCGGTTCAAAAAGATGCTCAAACACCTCGCTGCAAACCACGCCGTCAAATGAATCGGACGTAGCGTTGATTGTCCCTTCGTTCGGATCAATTTTCAAGGCGGAGAGGCCTTTTTTCTGCGTCGTGGCCAAAGCCGTCGCGCCCACGTCCGCGCCGGTGTATTGTTTCACTGCTTCCACCAACCGACGCTGGTAGGAATAACCCATGCCACAACCATAATCCAGCACGCGCTCCAGACCGATCAATGGTTTCAGCCATTTGTGAAACTGTTTCTCATTCCACTCTTTTGCAATGTGCTGGCCGCTGGTCCAATACTGTTCATAGAATTTTTCAACGTCCATTTTTGATATTTTGTTAGTTTAACGGCGACGATTCGATCCAATAAGAAATTTTATTTCAACTTCACAGCCACTTGTTCTCCGTGGCAATTATAGCCGATAAATTCGGGTGACAATCCGGTTCTCGCTAAAAATTCGTTGAAGGCCTTGTGTTCTCCCTGTTCCCATTCGGGATGATTGAAATACTCATCAAAGACAATGACTGCGCCCGCCGCCAGACGCGGTTGCAACAGGCCTAAAACAGTTTTTGTGGATGAATAGAGATCGCAATCCACATGAAGGAAGCCGATCATGCCTTTGTTCTGCTCCAAAAAGACGGGCAGCGTCTGATCAAACCACCCCTTGACGAGCGTGACGTTTTGCCGAACCTCCGGCAATTTTTTAACCGCAAAATGTCCCTTCCTGGCGCCCATGGCTTGCCAGTCTTCCGGCAATCCTTCAAAGGAATCAAAGCCAAAAGCGGTCTTCGGAGTCATTGCAGCAATGTGGTTGATGGTGCTGCCGGTGAAGACGCCAAATTCGCAAATCAGCCGGCTTTCGGAAAGGTCCGCCTGCTGAAAAGACGCGGTCAACAACCCGAACTTTGTCCATGACGGTTTCACAAAGCGCATGTTTTGCTGGACGAAATCAACGGTCGTTGTCAACGCACGTTTATGACGTTCCAGCGGGATGTCTTTGGCCTGCCGCATCGCCACGCGATTCATGATGGAACCGATTGGATAGGCGATGGTGTCCGTTGCCTTGGCGAGAAACTTTCTGAACATTTTTGGAAACGGTGTTTTTTTGACCGTGACTTGTCAAGCAAATGGAAAAAGTTTTTGAAAACAAAATCGTCTTGCCGCCACTTTGAACCGGCTTCATCCTTTGTCCGATGCAAATTCTTACCGGTGCCTGCGGTTCCGCGCACTTGCGCCCGGTTGCCCGGGCGTTGCAGGATCGTGATGCGCTGGCCGGGCTGTGGATTCCTGACAAAAACATCACGGGAATTTCGCCGGACAAATACCGCCGCTGCTGGCCATATCATCTGGCGATGAAGCCGTTTTATCATCTGATTCCAATGGGGATCAAGGAAAAAACGGCGATGGCGATGTTTCCGTTATGGGGCAATTGGATCCGACACCAGCAAATCCCGCCGATAGATGTGGCCTACACCATTATGGGCCATGCCACGGAACTTTTTGAAATCGCGGAACGGACTGGCGCGTTCAAGGTGATTGACGCAAGCAGCAGCCACCCGACCAGCTTTTATGGATTCTGGCAGCGCGAGTGCGACCTCTGGTGTCCCGGCGTCCGCGTCGGCATTTCGCGCAAAATGTTTGCCCGGGCCAATCGCGAACTGGAGCGCGCCGACGTGATTTTATGTCCGTCGAAATTTGTGCGTGACTCCATGTTGTATAACGGCATTCCTGAAGCAAAATGTTTTTTGAATCCTTATGGTGTTGATACTTCGACATTCACACCGCGCACGACGATGCCCGCGAAACCGCGCTTTGTTTGTGTCGGCACCATTTGTTTGCGGAAAGGCCATCAATATCTTTTCCGCGCCTTTGAAAAAGTGCGGAAAGTTTTGCCGGACGCCGAGTTGATTTGCGCAGGAGGGTTTTATCCTGATTTCCAACTGGAGAAAAAACACTGGCAGGGCACATTCACCCACTACGAAAATCTTAACCATTCTGAACTGGCAAAAATTCTTCGCGAGGCCACGGCGTTTGTCTTTCCCTCAAACGAAGAAGGCTTTGCCAGGGCCATCATTGAAGGCATGGCGGCGGGATTGCCCATCATCGCCACGCATGAGAGCGGCGCGACCACATTGGTGGACGACGGCGTGGAAGGCATCATCGTCGAGGCACGCAATGTGGATCAAATTGCGAAAGCAATGGTTCGCGTGGCCACGAATCACGAAGAGAATGAACGGATGGGGCACGCCGCTCATGCGCGCGGAGCCAAAAACAATTCGTGGGGTGATTTTGCGGATCGTCTCATCAAGATGTGCGCCGCCGCGTTGGAAATGAAAAAGACCAACCAGAAAATCTCATTCAAATGATTTTAGAGCGGATGGACATCGGTGAATCGCAAGACCGGCTGCAAGTCGCGTTGCACCGGAACCGTTACGATTTTGTCCTGCAAAGATTGCCGCCCAATCAGAGCGTGCTCGAAATCGGCACCGGTTTGGGAACATTCACGCAGGAACTTTTTAAAAAGTGCGGCAGTTATGTCGGCGTGGAATTTGATCCAGATGCCTGTGCGACGGCGCAAAAAAAAAATCCAACCGCGAAAATCATTCAGGGCGATGCGCGGCAGCTTCCCTTCGCCGACAATCAATTTTCATTCATTGTATGTCTTGAGGTGCTGGAACATCTCGGCGACTGGCGGTCGGGCGTCAAACACATTCAGCGCTGTCTTCAGCCGGAGGGAATGGCGATCCTTTCCGTTCCGTGGCGGCGCAGCGGCGGCAAAAGCGAGATCAACGAATATCATGTTTATGAACCGGGCGAAGCGGAACTGGTTGTGGCATTCAAAACATTGTTTCAAAACGTGGAAGTTCACTTCCAGTATTTTGAGGAAACGTGGTGGATGACCTTGGCGCGACATCTGCACCTCCGCCGGTATTTTGGACTGAATCTAATCTACGCCGATCTGTCAGCGGGATTGCCGCAGGCGATTTCGCGGCTTCGCATCAGTCAAAAACCAAAAGGCATGAAACAACATTTGATTCTGGTTGTGAGTGACAAAAAGACTTCGCCTTGATTGTGGCCATTCTCAGAAAAGAGTTTTTAGCGTCTGCCAGCCGAGCCACGCATACGTCTCCGCGCTTTTCCAGCGCAAGCGCGGAGTGCAGTGACGCAAAAACCACGACCACTCCGGCCAGCGACATTTGCCGTGGGCGACCAGCACGCCATGCGCGCGTCTGGCATCTTCGTTCGAAAGATTCATGAACCGCCGGCAGTGTTCAATCGCAATTTTTTCTGCTGCCGCCGTCATGACCTCCCTGTGGCGCTTTGAAGCCGACACTTCATGGATCCTGAACCTCACAAGTTTTTTTGGAATCCCGATCACGCGGCCGTTTTCAATCAACCGTCCCCAAAGCCCATAATCCTCGGCCTGTTGTCCCTGATAGCCGCCGACCGCGAGAACGGCTTCTTTTTTGAACAGGACGCTGCCATGCACAATGGGACACTGGTAGCAAAGTTTTAAGGCGAGGAATGCTTGCGACCTCGGAAAACGCGCGCGGCCAATGGCTTCAATGTTTTCACCGGTCAATGCGACGTCAGTGTGGCAAAGCACAACATCGGGTTTGCGATTGATCGCCGCCCATTGCAACGCCAGCCGTTGCGGCAGGCTGATGTCGTCCGCATCGTGGCGCGCAATCCAATTTCCGCGCGCCCGGGCGATGCCGAAATTCAGCGCGGGCACAATTCCCGGTGGCGCTTGAAAAATCCTTATTCGCGGGTCGCGGTAGCCGACCAGGATTTCCAGCGTCCGGTCGGTGCTGCCGCCATCCACCGCGATGAGTTCAAAATCCGCGAAGGTCTGCGCCAAAATGCTCTCGACGGCTTCGGCCAAAAAACGCTCGCCGTTCCAAACGGGCATCAATACTGAAATTTTCGGTGACGGCATCCGGTTTCTTTTATTCCAGTTGCCGCCTACAAAGAAAAGGAAAATCACGCTTTCAAAATAGGCGCGCGTTTCTGATAGTATTGCGGACAAAATGAAAATCATCCGCTTTATCAAAGGTCGCCGCCGCGCGTGGCAGCAGCGTGCCGCGCAACGGCGGTTGCGGCGTCGGTTTTCCGGGACGGCGGATGAAATCACCCGGACACAGTGGGATGAAAGCCTCAAAACCCCGACGGAATTTTATGAACGATGCTTCCATTATTTTCACACGCGCCTGCCGGAGCCGCTGCGCGAGCATCGCGCTTATTTTGAAACAAGCGGGCGCGGCTTTGGCGAAAAGGCATTCCATGTGATGTGGTTTTTGCTGTTCCGGGAATTTTCGCCGGAAAGTTTTTTGGAGATCGGCGTGTTTCGCGGGCAGACCTTGAGCCTCGCGGCCCTGCTCGCGCGGCGCTTCCAACCGGACTGTTTCATTCAAGGCGTTTCGCCGTTTTCTCCGGCGGGCGACGCCGTTTCAAAATACCGGCGCAATGTAAATTATCACGAAGACACGCTGAAAAACTTCGGGCATTTTTCACTGCCGGCCCCGGCATTGTTAAAGGCGTATTCAACCGACGAAACGGCGCAGAAGCTGATCGCCTCGCGGAATTGGTCGTTCATCTACATTGACGGCAGCCACGATTACGAAATTGCGCACGCGGATTGGGATTTGTGCGCCGCCCATCTGCAACCGGCCGGACTGATCGTGCTGGATGATTCCGGCTTGGACACAAAATTCGTTCCGCCGATTTTTGCAACCGCAGGACATCCCGGCCCCTCGAGGCTGGCGCAGGAAATTGACCGGAAAAAGTTTCAGGAAATTTTGCAGGTCGGCCACAATCGCGTCTTTCAAAAAAATTTGGAATGAAAATCGCCATCCTCACGACCGACAACCGTGAACATTTTCATGATTACGACAATCCTGCGCCGTATTTTGGCACCGCGCCGGAAGCTTTGTTGCAGGGATTTGCGTTGCTGCCGGAAGCCGAGATTCATGTCGTTTCGTGCGTGAGGCAGCCAGTGCGCTCGCCGGAAAAAATCGCGGACAATGTCTGGTTTCACAGCCTGCACGTCCCGAAAATCGGCTGGATGCGCACGGCGTATCAGGGTTGCATCCGCGCGACGCGGAAAAAATTGCGCGAAATCCGGCCGGACATCGTTCATGGACAAGGGACGGAACACAACAATGCCCTCGGCGCCGTCTTCTCCGGTTTTCCAAACGTGCTGACGATTCACGGCAATATGCGGCTCATCGCCAAAATGCAACGCGAGCGGCTATTTTCATTTTTGTGGCTGGCGGCGCGGCTGGAAACATTCACCGTCCCGCGCTCGGATGGCGTTGTTTGCATCACGAACTACACGCGCGATGCGATGGCCGGTCTGGCCAAAAAAACCTGGGTCTTGCCCAACGCGGTGGATGTAAATTTTTTCAAGGTGCAGCCGGAAATAAATCTGGACGCCCCGCCGGTCATCTTGTGCGTTGGGTATATTTGCCAGCGGAAAAATCAGAACGCGTTCATCCGCGCGCTCGACCCGTTGGCGGCAAAACAAAAATTCCGGCTCGTCTTTCTTGGCGAAGCATCGGGCAATGATTCTTATGCCCGGGAATTTTTTGAACTGCTCCGCACGCGCGCGTGGTGCGAACACATCGGTTTTGTTGATCGTGAAAAACTGAAGTCCTGGCTGCGCGGGTCAACAATGCTGGCGTTGCCGTCGCTCGAGGACAATTGCCCGATGACCGTGCTCGAAGCGATGGCCGCCAGTGTGCCGGTCGTCGCTGCCAACGTCGGCGGCGTGCCGGATTTGATTGAAGACGGGAAGACCGGTTTGCTGTGCGACCCGCTCAATGCCGCGAGCATGGCTGGCGCGGTGGAAAAATTATTGGCGCAACCACAGTTCGCGCGGACACTGGCGATGGAGGCAAACCGGCGTGCGCACGAGCGATTTCATCCGGCTGTCATCGCGCAACGGCATCTGGAGATTTACCGGGAAGTTTTAGGGTGAACGGATTGCCATGTATATCCAACCGAAACGAATTGAATTTTTGGACAGCATTCGCGGATTGGCGGCGGTGTTTGTCTTGTTGTATCACAGTGTGTCTTTTCGATTCCCGGGCGGTGTTTTGTATTTCATCAAACTTCCCATCGTTAATATTTTGTTTGATGGCCCGGCGGCGGTTGCGATGTTTTTTGTGTTGAGCGGATTCGTATTGTCCCGTCCATATCTTCTTCCGGCCAAAAACGGGGAGTCTGCGCGGAAAATTTTTCTGCCGACGTTTTACCTGCGCAGGTTTACCAGAATTTGGATCCCATGGTTTTTCGTCTTTTGTTTATGTGGATTTGTCGCGAAATATCTCCTTCGAGAATATGAAACTGTTCCGGCTTACACCTGGGCGGAAAGGGCGCGAGAGTGGCATCTGCCACTCACATTGATAAGCGCGTTGCGTCAAGTCACGTTGATGAATTTAAGTGATCCCAACTCGCCTCATCTGGTCTCGGCGGACTGGAGCCTGGGGGTTGAATTGAGGGCATCATTGTTAATACCATTCTTTGTGTTTTTTTCCAAAGGCAGGCGGGCCATAACTTTGCCCATGATTGCAGTCTTGCTGTTTGTTTTGTCTCCACATGGATATTATGTATCCTTTGTGTTAGGAGTCGCGCTGGCCCGCAGCTGCGATTGCATGGCAGCTTTGGTGCATTCGTTTCCTCGATATGCGCAATGGATGCTGCTCGCGTTTGGAATTTTGTTTTACGAATCTCGTCATATCGCGATTGATCTGCTTCATCTGCCAGAATCAACCGGCGGTTATTTCTGGTGCCTGGACAGTGTTGGTTGCGTGATAATTTTAGCAATATGCCTGTCCAATATTGGAATGCAAAAAGTATTGAATTACGGCATATTGGTATTTTTGGGGCGAATCTCTTATTCGGTCTATTTGCTCCAATTCATCGCAATATTTTGTTTGCAGCCATTGGCGGTGCATACTTTGAATTCAATGGGCGTAACCCAAACTGCCGTTTTGTTGCCAATATGTCTTGCAGTCAGCCTTTTCCCCACGATTGCACTTGCCGCCGTCACTTACCGCGTCGTCGAAATACCAGCCATTGAATTCGGGCATCGAATGACCCGGTTGATACAGAAGCGCTTTCTTAAATCTTAATGTCTGAAGTAAATTAACTGCGTCGGACGCAAAAGAAGATTTGTTAGTGGCGTAAAATTATCTCGAAAAGTTCAATATCCGTTCGTAAATCGTTTTGAGTTGGCGGCCAATTTCATTCCACGTCGGCGGTTTGGGCGGCAATGGCAGGTTCGGCGCGGCGTCGTAAAATTTCCGCAACGCGCACGCCGTTGTCTCGACCGATTTTGTGACCGGGCAATAAGTCGCGGCATTTTCAAACGTGGTGCGCGCCCACGGCAGGTCGCTCAAGAGGAGCGGGCATTCGCACGCGGCGGCTTCCTCGGCGGCGAGGCTGCGGGTTTCCATCGCGCTCAACAGCACGAAGCCGCGCGCGGCGCGGTAAATCTTGGCCAGCCCGGCGCGGTCGGCCATTGACGGGCTGTCGGTGCAGATCAATTGTGGATGCTGTTTCGCCAGCGCAAAAAATTGTCGCGCGTAAGGATCGGTCTCCGCGTAAGCCTTGCCGATGACCCACAGCGGCGTCTGTGCGCGGACGGCGGCCTGCGCCAGTTCCAAAACGCGTTTGCGCGGCGTGATGGTGGCGGCGCAGACGAGCCACTGGCCGCGTCCGGTTTTCGGCGCGGTCAGAAAAACTTCCTCGACGCCGTTGGGGACGATGAAGATTTTTTCCAGCGGCGCGCCGAACATATAATTCATCAAATGTTTTTCCCACGGCGTCATGGCGATGACGGCGTCGGCCATCTGGTAGGATTGCCAACTGAAGGCAGCGGTGAAACTGCGCGGCGCGAGGCGTTCCACTGTGCGGCTGATGAATTTTTGCAGGCGCAATTGCGCGGGGGAACGCGAGCCTTGCGCGGAGAGCAGTTCGCCGATGACAACTTGGATGTTTTTTTGCCGCGCGAGCCTGATGTGTTCGGCGGGCATCCGGCCAAAAAAGTGGATGAGGTCGGCGGTCTGGTTTTCATCCCACCAGCGGACAGGTTCGGCGTGGACGCCATTGGCCTGCAGCGCGGCCAAGGTCCGTTGCACCTGGATTTGCTGGCCGCCATGCGCGAGCGCGAAAGGCAGCGGGCAGTTGATCAAAATTTTCATTCGCCAGGACAGGATTGCGGTTGCAGCCGGTTTATGAGTTGGAATACATTGGCACCGTCAAACGAACGGCATCACGCTGCCCGATTGTTTGAGATTTGTCAGCAAATGAATAACAACACGCCCGCCATCTTAAGGTCGCTCATCATCTATGCGGTGTGCGTGCCGCTGGCGGTGTGGATCGGCTTCATGATCGCCAATCCGTTCGACCGCGCCGCCTTCAGTTATGCCGGCATCCTGTTGCTGATTTTGTGCGCGCCCATTCTGCTGCGCTGGCATCATTTCCTGCTGATCGCCACATGGAATCTGGGACTGACCATTTTTTTCCTGCCCGGAAGGCCGCCCATCTGGCTGCTGATGACCGCCTTGAGCCTGGGTATTTCCATGTTGCACCGGACGGTCAACAGCAAGGCGCGTTTTCTTTCTGCGCCGTCCATCGCCTTGCCGCTGGTTGTTTTAATGGCCGTGGTGCTGACGACCGCCAGGCTGACGGGCGGCATCGGGCTTCATTCGCTGGGCAATGATACTGCGGGTGGTAAAAGCTACGTCCTGCTGGTGATGGGAATTCTGGGATATTTTGCGCTGACCGCGCAGCCGATTCCACCCAACCGCGTGAAGTTTTATGTCAGTATATTTTTTCTGGCCGGTTGCGCCGCCTTTATCGGGGATCTGGCGCCATTCCTGCCGTCGTCGTTTTATTTCCTCTACGCCTTTTTTCCGGTGAGCGGTTATGATTTGAACAACACACCGGGAGCCGTGGATTTTCACGCGCGCTATGCGGGGCTGGGGGTGATGGGCATGTCTGGCTTTCTTTTTATGCTGGTCCGCTACGGGGTGCGCGGCATTTTTATATCGGGCCGTTTATGGCGGCCGGTTTTATTTTGCCTGTTTGCCGTGCTGATGCTGTCGGGAGGATTTCGGTCCAACCTGATCCTGTGTGGATCCGTATTTTTGATTCAGTGCTGTCTGGAGCGTTTGCATCAGACAAAAATATTTCCATTCTTCATTCTTGCCGGGTTGATTGCGTCCGTTTTGATCGTTCCGTTCGCCAACAAACTGCCCTTTGCCATCCAGCGGTCGCTGGCCATCCTGCCGCTAAAGTTGGATCGGGCGGCGCGCGACAATGCCGAGGGCAGCGAGGAATGGCGGCTTCAGATCTGGAAAGACGCACTGCCAACCATCCCGCAATATCTGCTGTTGGGCAAGGGTTATGCCATTTCTGAAGGCGAACTGGCGGTGGCCAGCAATGAAGCCTTCCATTACACTTCCGATATTGAATCCGTGGACATCACCGGCAATTATCATAGCGGTCCGTTGTCGGTCGTCATTTATTTTGGCATCTGGGGCGTCATCGCCGTTTTGTGGTTCTGGATCGCCAGCCTCCGGGCGCTCTATCTCAACTACCGTTACGGTGATCCCGGGTTTCGGGTCATCAATATTTTTTTGCTGGCTTACTTTATTACGAAAGTCTTCGTGTTTCTCATCATCTTCGGCGGCCTTTACGGCGATATGTCTTATTTCGCCGCCATCATCGGCTTGAGCATCAGCATCAATGGCGGCATCCGCCATCCGGTCAAAGCGCCGGTTCAAGCGGTGAATAAAGCCGCCGCTGTCCCGCCGGCCCGCCCGCGTTTCCAACCTTTTTATCAAAGCTGAATTCTCCGCCGCCAGCGGTGCTGGAAACGAACCCATCCGCCTTGAAACCCAAATTGCTCATCATCGAATTATGGGGACTGGGCGACCTTGCCATCGCTACGCCGTTTCTGCGCGCCGCCGCAGAAAAATTCGACGTCACCCTGGTCGCCAAGCCTTTCGCCCTCGACCTGCGACCGCGCCTGTGGCCGGACGTGCGCGTGGAAACTTTTACCGCGCCGTGGACCGCCTTCAAAAACAAATATCATCTTTGGCGCTGGCCGTTGCTTGAAATGACCCGTCTGTGCCAGCGGCTGGTGAAATCCCGTTTTGACCTCGGCCTTTCCGCGCGATGGGATCCGCGCGACCACCTGCTTTTGAAACTGGTCGGCACCGGGAAACGGCTCGGTTTTCCGCGCCTCGGCAGCAAGATTTTTTTGACCCAACCGTTGGCGCGGCCGCAACCGGAGGCGCACCATTATGAATCATGGCGCATCATCGCAAGCACGCTCGGTCTTCAGCTTCCGCCGCGTGAAAAAATTTTCATTCCCGCCGTGCGAAACCACGAAACGATTTTGATCCACAGCGGGGCCGCGCAGCCCGTCCGCGTCTGGCCGCTGGAAAATTACCAGAACCTTGTGTCCCGGTTGCGGCGGGAAAATTTCCGGGTGCAGATCGCGTGCGATCCCAACCAGCGCGAATGGTGGCTGCGCGCCGGCGAACGGGAAGTGGCGACGCCGCGCAACGTGACGGAACTCATCGCGCAGATTGACCGGGCGGGCGCGTTCATCGGCAACGACTCCGGCCCCGGCCACATCGCGGCCATTTGCGGCGTGCCGACCTTCACGCTGTTCGGCCCGCAACTGCCGGAATGGTTCGCGCCGCTGCACCCGGCGGCGGAATGGATGGAGGGCAGGCCGTGTCCCTACAAGCCGTGCTCGGATTACTGCCGGTTTGCCACGCCATTTTGTTTGTGGAATATCGGCGCGGAAGAAGTTTTTGCGCGCGTCGGAAAATTTCTCGCCGCGCAAAGGCCGAACCGTCCGTGAAAATCTCCTGCCGCGAGTCGGTTGCGCTTCATCATTTCGTCATAAACCGCCGCCGCACGCGACTAAATTTTCTTTTGCATTTGCGCGCGCAAGCTGCCCAACGAGCGTGGCAAAGGCGATCCATTTTGTGACGCGTCACAGCCGGTTCCACCAGACGGCGGTCGGTTTCGGAACATCAAACGTCATGCGCCGTCCGGGACTTTGCAAAGTATAGATTTCATAACTCGCCGGCTTCAATGAAAAATGTCCGGCAGCCAGCCGACGCACGCGATGATGCGCGATCCACACGGGTTTCAAAAATCGCACCCAACCCGGCGTCATCGCTTTGGTCTCGGCTTTTTCGCGGATCGCATTTGGTTTCAAATTCATGTTTTCGCCGGTGTCGGCGAAAACGGACGTGAACGCATCGCACACCTTCATCGGCACTTTATTTTTCATCAACGCCAGCATCCAATGGAAATCGCCGAGGTCGCGCCAGCGCGTGTCGAAAAAAAGGCCGCGCTCATGGATCACTTTGCGCCGGATGAAAACGGAACTGGTCAGCACCGGAAAACGAAACCAAAGATGTTGCATATGCGGGGTCATGGAATGCCGGTGGCACATATATTTTCCAGCGCCGTCGGTGACAATCGTGCCAGCCAGCGCGACCTCAACCTTCGGATTGGCTTCAAAAAATTTCTGCACCGCCGCGAGCGCGCCGGGCAGATATTGTTCATCGCAATTCAAGTAAGCCAGAATGTCGCCGGTCGCGCGGCGATAACCGCGATTCACGGCGTCATACATTCCGCCATCTTTTTCGATGAACGCCTTCACGCGCGTATCGCGCGGCAACCAGTCCTGCGTGCCGTCGTCCGAACACGAATCCTGCACGATGTGTTCAAACTCGACGCCCTGCTGGTCGGCCACGGACGCAATGCACAGTTTTAACCAGTTGGAATTGCGAAAACTCGGCGTGATGATGGAAAATTTCATGAATGGATTTTCAGGGGCAAATTTCTTAAAAAAATTCCGGCGAGTCAAATCTTCGTCCGAAACTTTTGCGCAATCGGAATCCGCCGGCCCATGCCGAACGCGCGCGGCGAAATTTTTAATGCGGGCGCGGCCTGACGGCGTTTGTATTCGCTGAAATTGATTTTGTTCAAAACGTCGCCGACGGTTTCCGCCGCAAATCCGCGCGCGACAATTTCCTCTTTGCCAAGATTTTTCACGACATACAAATCAAGGATCGCGTCCAGTGTTTCGTAAGGCGGCAGCGAATCCTGATCCGTCTGGTTTGGCCGCAGTTCCGCGCTCGGCGGTTTTGAGATTGAATTTTCGGGAATGACAATTTTTTCGCGGTTGACCCAGCGCGCGATTTTGTAAATGTCCGTTTTCATGACATCCGCGATTGGCGCCAGCGCGCCGTTCATGTCGCCGTAAAGCGTGCAATAGCCGACGGCCATCTCTGATTTATTTCCCGTCGTCAAAACCAGCGCGCCAAATTTGTTCGACAGCGCCATCAATGTCACGCCGCGCAGCCGCGACTGCACGTTTTCTTCGGCCTCGTTCGGTTTGAAATTTGCGAATGCTTTTTCCAGTTGTTTTTCAACAGAATTGAAAACCGGCTCAATCGGAAAAACTTCATGGCGGATGCCTAGATTTTTCGCGAGCATTTCCGCGTCCGTCAAGCTGCCTGCGCTCGAATGACGCGACGGCATCGCCACGCCCAGAACATTTTCCGCGCCGAGCGCGTCGGTGGCCAGAACCGCGACCAGCGCTGAATCAATGCCGCCGGACAGCCCGACAATCACAGATTTGAAACCGCATTTGAGGACGTAATCGCGGATGCCAAGCGACAGCGCGGAAAAAATCTGCTGCTCGCGCGCAGGAAAAATCGGTGGGGCGAACGTCCTCGCGAGCCGTTCGTCCGATTCTTTTTGGCTCGCGAGGACGCTCGCCCCACCGAAATCCAAATCAGCGACTAAAATTTCTTCTGCAAAACTTTTTCCCAGCGCGATGACTTCGCCGCGCGAATCGAGCGCGACGCTGTGGCCGTCGAAAATCAATTCGTCGTTCGCGCCGACCAGGTTGGCTTGAACGATTGGAACTTTTTCGTCGCGCGCGACGCGCTGGAGCATTTCCAGCCGCGTTTTTTCCTTGCCGACGTGCCACGGCGACGCGGAAATGTTTAAAATTATTTGTGCGCCCTGCGAAATCAGTTCACTCACGGGATCTCGGCGGTAAATCCGTTCCGGCCAGAAATCTTCATCGTTCCAGATGTCCTCGCAAATCGTGATGCCGATTTTTTGACCGTTGAATTCAAGCGGCGCGACGGTTTTGGCGGGTTCAAAATAGCGGTCTTCGTCAAAGACGTCGTAAGTCGGCAGCAAACTTTTGTGCGTGCGCCAGATGATTTTTCCGTTTTGCAGGACGGCTGCGGAATTTTTCAGCGCGCGTCCTGGCTTTTCGGAATTTTTTCCGACGAACCCGACGCACAATGGAATTGCACCGATATTTTTTGCGGTTTCATCCAGCGCGGAAAGATTTGCCCCTGTAAAATCTTCGCGCAAAAGCAAATCGCGCGGCGGATAGCCGCAGAGAAACAGTTCCGGCGCGAGGATGAATTCCGCGCCGAGCGCGAGGGCTTTTTCATAACCTGCCAAAAGTTTTTGACGGTTCGCCCTGAAATCGCCGACGGTCGAGTTGAGTTGGAGGATGCCGATGATCATTTTCGATTTACGATATACGATTTTCGCGACCCGCGCGAATCGGAGATGAAATCGTAAGTCGTAAGTCGTAAGTCGTAAATTAAATGTTTTCCACGCTATGGATGGCTTCGGCCACGCTGGCCAGATGATGTTCGACGGTGAATTCTTTTTTGAAAATATCACGGAGTTGCGCGGGCCAGTCGTGCGTGCCGGTGGCGAGCCGGATGAGGGCGTGGGCAATTTGCGTGGGCGACCGGATGTCCACGAGGCCGGGATAATTTTCAGGAAACAACTCCGGGATGGAGCGCCAGCGCGTGGTGACGATTGGCAGTCCATACGTCATTGCTTCAATCAGCACCAGGCCGAAGCTTTCGGCGTGATAAAATGTGGGAAAACAGAAACAGTCGCTTTCGACAAACGCGCGCCGCTTCTGTTCGCCGCTCAAAAACCCCAGATAGGTCACGGCGGCGGGTGGCGCGTTTTCGGTGGCGAACTGCGCCACGCGCCGGTTGAACTCGGACTGTTCCCGCTGGCTGGCAAATTCGCCGGCCACCGCGAGGTGCAGTTGCAGCGGCGAATTCATTTTTTGCAATTGCGCGCCGGCCAGAACAACGCCTTCGAGCGCGTCGAACAATCCTTTTTCCCTCATGCAATGCGCCAGAAAAAGGATTTTTACAACCTGCGGGTCGCCGCCGGCCTGCGCGGTCTCCGCCGCGCCAAGTTTTTCACCGGCAAACAATCGGTTGCGGGCGGCCACCCGGGCGCGTCGAAGCGGCAAAATGGATTGCGCAAAATCCGGGCAGGGATCGGGTGCGCCGTTGCCCACGACACGGATATGGCGGGACAATAGTTTTTCGGCGTCGGCGAGGTTGTATCGAGACAGGACGATGCTCAAATCAACGGGCTCGAACAGGCGGTAAGTCAGCGCGCGCGAACGGATTTGGACGGAAGTTTCCAGCCATTTGGCGAGGCCGGCGGCGTGCCAGTGCAAAATGATTTTTTTGAAAAACGGACGGCAGACAAACATGACCAGCCAGTCGCGATAGACCGCGACGGCTTTGCCGGGCGCAGGAACGTAGTAAAGATTCGTCACGCCATGGCGCAATCGGCACCAGATGGCCTGCAGGCAAAAAAACAGGATCAGAAAAATCTTGCTGCCTTGAAACTCGCCGACATCCCCGAGGGTTTTGGAATAGCGCGCGTTGACGTGGTAGCACTCGATGCCGAAGGCATTGGATGTTTTTTGTTTCTTTTTACGGCAGTCGCCGCCAAAGCCATCGAGCATGAGTTTGACCATGTAACTCTGGCCGTGGTGCGGCGGCGGCGTGTGGGCGAAAACGAGCAGTTTCATTTACGATTTGAGATTTATGATTTACGATTTGCCCGCGCGACTGCAAATCGTAAATCATAAATCGTAAATCATAAATCAAAAATGACGAAACGTGTCAACGTCCTCGGTGTCGGCATCAGCGTGCTGAATTTGAAAACCGCGCTGGACGAAATTGCCGCCGCCGTCCGCGAGAAACGCAAAGGCTACATTTGCGTGCGCGATGCACACGGTGTGATGCTGGCGCAGAAAGATGCAGCGTTCCGGCGCATTCTGAACGAGGCATTTCTCTGCACGCCCGACGGCATGCCGATGGTGTGGATGGGCAGGTTGAGAGGGCATCGTGAAATGAGCCGTGTTTATGGGCCGGATTTGATGCTGGAAGTCTGCGCGTGGAGCGAAAAAAATCCGTGCCGCCACTTTTTCTTCGGCGGCGTGCCTGGCGTTGCGGAAGAGTTGCGCGACAAATTGACGGCGCGGTTTCCAAAATTGCAAATCGTCGGCTGCTACACGCCGCCGTTTCGCCCGCTCAATGCGACGGAGGAAAAAGAATTGCAGGAAATCGTGCGCGCTACGAAACCGGACATCATGTGGATCGGTTTGAGCACGCCGAAGCAGGAAAAATTCATGGCGGAATTTCTGCCGAAGCTGGACGTGACGCTGATGATCGGCGTGGGCGCGGCATTTGATTTTCACGCCGGACGAGTGCGGCAGGCACCGCGCTGGATGCAGCGCAGCGGGCTGGAATGGCTTTTCCGCATGGGCTGCGAGCCGCGTCGTTTGGGAAAACGCTATCTGAAAAACAATCCGCTGTTCGCATGGAAAATCGCCGGCCAGCTTTCCGGCCTTAAAAAATATACGCTGGAATAGGTTTTGCCTCGCCACGAATTTGTTTGAGCAAACTCCGCCATTTTGTTATCTGAAGGCTGGAACAACGCACGCATGAACGAAGCACAAACCAAGGCAGCGCCGCCAGACTGGCAAACGGACACGGTGGAATGCTGGCATCGTCTGCCGAGCAAAGCCTTTTTCTTCGCGTTGCTGGCGGCGTGGGCGCTGCTCTTTCAATTTTTGGGCAATTCCATCCTCGGTTACGTCCATACGTCGTCTTTATTCGCATGGCTTTATAATGCCTACAACCTTGGCGGCGAGGCGGGCGAAGATGCGAGCATCGGCAATCTGATTCCGTTTCTTGTCGTCGGGATTTTCTGGTGGAAGCGAAAGGAACTGCTCGCGCTGCCGCTGCAAATATGGTGGCCGGGAATTTTAATGCTGGCAGCAGCGCTGATGTTGCACATGGCGGGTTATGTTGTGCAACAGCCGCTGCTTTCAGTCGTCGCGCTGTTCGCGGGGATTTACGCACTGACGGGACTGGCCTGGGGACGTGAATGGCTGAAACACAGCGCGTATCCATTTTTTCTTTTTGTCTTTTCGATCCCGCTGACGGCGCATCTGAATTTTATCTTGTTCCCGCTCCAGTTGTTCATCTGCTGGCTGGTGGAAATGGTCGCGCACATAGTCGGCATCAATGTCATCCGGCAAGGCACGCAGTTGATGGATCCGTCGGGGGCTTACGGTTACGACGTGGCGGCGGCGTGCGCGGGCATGAGAAGTTTGATCGCTGTTTTCCTGCTGGCGACGGTTTATGGTTTCGCGACGTTCCGTTCGCCGTGCAAACGGATTTTTTTGCTGGCTTTGGCGCTGCCGTTTGCCGTGTTGGGAAATATGCTGCGTCTGCTGGCCATCATTGTCGCGGCGGAAATGGGCGGGCAAAGTTGGGGCAATTATGTCCATGAAGGCGGCCCGTTCGGCCTCATCAGCCTGCTGCCATATGTTCCGGGAATTATCGGCCTGCTCTGGGTCGGGCGCTGGCTGGAAAAGCGCGCGGCCAAAAATAAATCCGCCGAAAAGGAACGCGCATGAAGCATCAAAAATGGATCATGCTTGCGGTCGCGCTGGTTTTGATCGCGGGAACGGCGGGCGCATTGACGTGGCTGCGGGCAAATCAAAAACTCGGGCGGCCCGGCATCAAGGCCGAGGCCATTCCCGGCAGCGTGCAGGTGAAAATCAATTTGCCCGAACGCGTGCTGGATTTCACTTCCACCAACGTGCCGGAGGCGCAAATCGTTTTGGGTTATCTGCCCGCAGACACGAGCTTCGCGGAACGCTGCTATTTCGAAACAAATGGCGCGTGGATTTACGCGACCGTCGTCCTGATGGGTGCGGATCGCACCAGCATCCACAAGCCGGATTATTGCCTGCCCGGCCAGGGATGGGTCATCAAAGACAAGTCAGTGGTGAACATTCCTGTGGCCGGGGCGCAAAATTATAAGTTGCCGGTTTCCAAATGGGTCATCGCCAATTCCTTTCAGACGCCGGACGGACAGAAACAGGCGGTGGGCGGCCTTTACGTTTTCTGGCTGGTCGCGGACGGCGAAGAGACGCCGGATAATTACCAGCGGATGTGGTGGATGGGTCGCGACCTGTTGCGCACCGGTGTCTTGCAACGCTGGGCTTATGTTTCGTATTTTGCCATCTGCGCGCCGGGACAGGAAGACGCGGCCTTTGAACGGATGAAAAACTTGATCGCCCATTCCGTTCCAAAATATCAATATCCTCCGGTCGGACATTAAACGGCTAAAGATGTAAAACCATGTTGCGGCGCGACCGTCAGATTCGGACCCAAATTCACCAGTTGGTGGATGCCTGCCTGTTTGCCTTGAGTTTCTGGCTGGCGTATGCCCTGCGCCTTGATCCGCAGCTCGTCGCGTGGCTACATCTGCCCGCGATTTCAAACGAGGCATTGGATACCCAAAAACTCGTCTGGCTTTATGCCGTGCTGATTCCCGCCGGGCCGCTCATCCTCGAATCACAAAATTTCTACAACCGTCCCGCGTTTTGCCCGCGCCGGGCGGTTCTCTGGCCGCTGTTCAAAGGCTGTGTCATCACCACCATCGGCCTGGTGCTGGCGATGTGGGCATTTCGCTTTGTGACCCCGCGCGGAATGATGATTTTCTTCGCCGTCATCAGTTTCAGCCTGGTCTATGTGAAGGAAGAAGTGGTGCGCTTGGCGTTGCGCAGCCGGATGATCCAGTCGCAATCCAGGCGCCGCTTCGTCCTCGTCGGCACGTCGCGGGAGATCGCCCGTATGCGGGCGGAATTGAAGCAGCACACTGACGCCAGCGTTGAGGTCATGGCCGAATTCGATCTCATCGAAAAGCCCGTGCAGCAGATCGTCAACCTGCTTCACGACCATTCCGTCTTCGGTGTCATTTTGAGCGCCAAGCACACCAACTTCGAACAGGTCGAATACGTCATCCGCGCCTGCGAACTCGAAGGCATCGAAGTCTGGCTCATCGCCGATTTTTTCAGCACGCAGATTTCGCGCACCAGCTTCGACGAACTGATCGGCCGCCCGCTCCTGATTTTTCGCACCACGCCCGAAGCCTCGTGGCAAAGCGCCGCCAAGCAGATCCTGGATTTATTGGGCGCATTTTTGTTGCTGGTGTCGTTGATCGTGATTCCGGTGATTCCCCTCATCGCGCTGGCAATAAAATTCACCTCGCCCGGCCCCGTTTTTTTCCGGCAAAAACGCTCCGGCCTCAACGGCACGCCGTTCACGATTTATAAATTCCGCACGATGGGCTCGAATGCCGAGCAGTTCAAACACGAACTCGAAGCCATGAACGAAATGTCCGGGCCCGTTTTCAAAGTCACCAACGACCCGCGCGTGACATCCATCGGAAAATTTCTCCGCAAATACAGTCTCGACGAACTGCCGCAGCTATTCAACGTCCTGCGCGGCGAAATGAGCCTCGTTGGGCCGCGCCCATTGCCCGTGGACGAGGTCAGGCGTTTTGACAATCTGGCCCACCGCCGCCGCTTGAGCGTCAAACCCGGCCTGACCTGTCTCTGGCAGATCAGCGGGCGCAACCAGATTTCCGATTTCAAGGAATGGGTGCGCCTCGACCTTGAATACATTGACAACTGGACGATATGGCTCGACCTGAAAATTTTACTTCTCACCATTCCCGCCGTCCTGCGCGGCACGGGGGCAAAATGAAAACGCTGCATCATGAATCGTTTAATCGTTGAATCGGAACCACGATTCAATAAGATGTAACGATTCATGGTTTAACAATTCGCCACTGATGAAAAACAAACAACCTGTCTCCGTCGTCACCGGCGCAGCCGGATTTCTCGGCTCGCACCTGACCGATTTGCTTTTATCGCGCGGTCACAAAGTCATCGGCCTCGACAATTTTGTCACCGGCTCGGTGGACAACATTTCACACCTCGGCGGCAATCCGAATTTCAAATTCATCCAGCAGGACGTGACTGAATTTATTTTCCTCGACGCGCCCGTGGATTACGTCTGGCATTTCGCGTCGCCCGCCAGCCCGATTGATTATCTGCAAATCCCGATCCAGACCATGAAGGTCGGCTCGCTTGGCACGCACAAGGCGCTCGGGCTTGCCAAAAACAAAAAAGCCCGTTTCCTCGTCGCCTCGACTTCCGAAATTTACGGCGACCCGCTCATCCATCCGCAGACCGAAGAATACTGGGGCAACGTCAACACCATCGGGCCGCGCGGCTGTTACGACGAGGCGAAAAGATTCGCCGAAGCACTGACGATGGCTTATCACCGCGAACACAAAGTCGAGACCCGCATTGTCCGCATCTTTAATACTTACGGGCCGAGAATGCGATTGAACGATGGCCGTGTCGTCCCCGCGTTCGTCAGCCAGGCGCTTACGAACAAACCTATCACCGTTTTCGGCAAAGGCACGCAGACGCGCAGTTTTTGCTACGTCTCGGACCTGGTTGAAGGCATCTATCGCCTGATGATGAGCGATCACGACATGCCTGTGAACATCGGCAATCCCACCGAGATGACGATGCTGCAATTCGCCGAAGCCATCATCAAAGCTACCAAATCCAAAAGTAAAATCATTTTCAAACCGCTGCCGCAGGACGATCCCAAGCAGCGCAAGCCCGACATCACCAAGGCCAGAAAAACCCTGAAGTGGGAACCCAAGGTGCCGCTGGCCGAGGGAATGAAAAAAACCATTGCTTACTTCAAAGGCAAGGTTTAAGCGCGGTGTCCGCGCCGTCCGAATAAAATGATTTTCCGCGCGCGACAGTTTGAATTCGTTTTTCCGCGACCGGCGCTCGTCATGGGCATCGTCAACGTCACGCCGGATTCATTTTCCGACGGCGGAAAATTTTTTAATGCCGATGACGCCGTCACGCACGCGTTGAAACTGATCGCGCAGGGCGCGGAAATTCTCGACATCGGCGGCGAATCCACGCGGCCCAATGCCGAACCCGTCAGTGAGGCCGAGGAATTGCGCCGCGTCATTCCCGTCATCGAAAAACTCGCGGCGCAAATCGCCGTTCCCATTTCGATTGACACGACGAAGCCCGCCGTCGCGCACGCCGCGTTGCAGGCGGGCGCGAGCATCGTTAACGACGTCTCGGCGAACCGCGACAATGACGCGCTGTGGAAAATCGTCTCGGATTTTCACGCGGGTTACATTTGTATGCACGCGCAAGGCGGGCCGGTGACGATGCAAAAAAATCCGGTTTATGCTGACGTGGCCCGCGAGGTCAACGAATTTTTTCAGGAACAGATGGGAACCCTGTTGAACCGCATGGGAATTATTCCCGAACAGGTGGTGCTTGACGTCGGCATCGGTTTCGGCAAGACGCCGGAGCAAAATTTGCAGCTGCTCGCGAACCTGCGGAGTTTTACAAAATTGCGGCGGCCTTTGGTGCTGGGTGTTTCCCGCAAAGCGTTCATCGGAAAACTGCTGGGCGCGGACGTGAATGAACGCTTGCCCGCGTCGCTCGCGTGCGCGACTCTGGCGGTGGAGTCGGGCGTGCAGATCATCCGCACGCACGACGTGGCGGAAACGATTCAAGCCCTCCGCATGACGGAAGCGGTTTGGTCCCGCAGAAAAAATTGATGCCCGATCAGATCCACATCCAGGATTTATGGCGTCCCGCGCTGGAAATGGTAATCCTCGCGGTCGCCATTTATTATACCTCGCGTTTTCTGCGCGGCACGCGCGGCTGGCCGGTCGTAATCGGATTTGTCGTGCTGCTGCTTGCGCTGGTGCTGGCGACGACGTTGCTGAAATTGCAGGTGTTGCGCTGGCTGCTCACCACGTTCTCGGCGTTTATCGCGGTCGCCGTCCTGGTGATTTTCCAACCGGAATTGCGCCGCCTGCTCGCCGAACTCGGTAATCTGCCGCTGTTTGCGACCGTGCATGAAAAGCGCGAAAGCATCGAAGTCATCATTCAAACCGTCGAGCGCCTCGCGGAAGTGAAAATCGGCGCGCTCATCGCCATTGAGCAATCCATCCAATTGCATGAAGCCGTCGAATCCGGCGTGCCGGTGGATTGCGACGCGACGCCGGAAATGCTGGAGACGATTTTTTTTCCGAACAATGCCATCCACGACGGCGGAGTGATTTTGAAAGGCGACCGCATCGCCTACGCCGCGTGCATTTTTCCGCTAACGCAGCGTTCCGACTTGAATAAATCGCTTGGCACACGTCATCGTGCGGCGATCGGTTTGAGCGAGGAGACTGACGCGGTCGTCGTAGTCGTCTCCGAAGAGACCGGCATGATTTCGCACGCCTACAAAGGCCAGCTCGTGCGCGGCGTGACGCTGGAGGAATTGCGCTCGTTCCTGACTTCCGTCATCGTGCAGCCCGCAAAATCCAGCGGCGTCGTCCAATGGCTGCGCTCGCTGTTCCGCGAAAGCCGCAATCCCGGCCCGGCGGTCATCACGAAAAACGAACCGCGTCCGGCGGTGAAACCCGGCGGCAAATAATTTTTCTTAAAAATCCATGCGCGACTGGCTCACAAAAAATTCCGGCTGGAAATTGCTTTCCGTTTTTCTGGCGGTGGCCATCTGGCTGACCGTCCACAAAATCCGCGAGGAACCGGAGGCGTCCGCTGCGCCGGGCGTCGGCATCACCTACGGCGACCTGCCCGTGTCCGTCGTTTCCGCGACGGCGGATGTTCACGACGTTCGGATTGTTCCGAACAAGGTTGACGTCAAAGTCAGCGGCCCGCCCGACATCATGGGGACTTTGCAGGCGAACCGGATTCACGCCTTCGTGAACCTTACGGGGATTGATTCCGCGCATGATTTGCAACGTGCCGTGGAGGTTTCATTGCCGCGCGGCGTGATGCTCATCAGTATTGACCCGCCGCAATTGATCGTGACCATTCCAAAAAAACAATGAGCCAGCCAAAAAAAATCTTTGGAACCGACGGCGTTCGCGGCACCGCCAACGTCGAACCCGTCACCGCCGAAACCGCGCTCAAGCTCGGACGCGCCGCCGCGCACGTTTTCAAAAATCTCGAATCGCAGTCGCGCGGTCGCGGCAAACACAAGATTGTCATCGGCAAGGACACGCGGCTTTCCGGCTATATGCTCGAAAACGCGATTTCGTCCGGCATCCTCTCGATGGGCGTGGACGTTTTATTTATCGGCCCGCTGCCGACGCCCGGCGTGGCTTATGCGACGCGCAGTTTGCGCGCGGACGCCGGCATCGTCATCACCGCCTCGCATAATCCTTACACCGACAACGGCATCAAATTTTTCCGCGCCGACGGCTACAAGCTCGACGACAAGATTGAAGGCGAGATCGAAAATCTTGTTTTCACCGGCGACATCGAAAAAGTCCGTCCGAGTTCCGATTTAATTGGAAAGGCCGTCCGCATTGACGACGCGCTTGGCCGCTACATCGAATTTGCCAAATCCTCTTTTCCGCGCGGCCTCACGCTCGAAGGCGTGAAGATCGTTTTGGACTGCGGCAACGGCGCGGCCTACAAATCTTCGCCCTGCGTTTTGCGCGAACTCGGCGCGGAAGTTTTTGTTTTCAACAATCATCCCGACGGCAAAAACATCAATGAAAATTGCGGCTCGATGCACCCGCAGGCCATGTGCCGGAAAGTCGTCGAATGCGGCGCGCACATCGGCATCGCGCATGACGGAGACGCCGACCGCGTTTTGCTGTGCGATGAAAAGGGCAATCTGATTGACGGCGACGACATCATGGCCATCGCCGCGCTGGAAATGATTGCGGAAAAAACCTTGGCAAAAAAAACTTTGGTCTCAACCGTGATGAGCAACGCCGGACTCGAAGCCGCCATCAAGAAGGCCGGCGGCAAAATGCTCCGCACGCCGGTCGGCGACAAAAACGTGATTGATGAAATGTTGAAGAACGGCTTCAACTTTGGCGGCGAGCAAAGCGGGCATTTGATTTTCCGCGATTTTGGCACGACCGGCGATGGTTTGGTGGCCGCGCTGCAAATTTTGCGGATTCTCAAAATGAAGGACACGCCGCTTTCAAAACTGGCAAAATGCTGGACGCGTTTCCCGCAGCTCGTGACCAACGTGAAAGTGCGCGAGAAAATTCCGTTCGGGCAGATTGACGGCGTGGACAAATTTGTGGCCAACGCGGAAAAGGAATTGCAGGCGCAAGGCGGACGATTGCTGCTGCGCTATTCCGGCACGGAACCGAAAGCGCGCCTGCTTGTGGAAGGCAGTGATGCAAAAATTCTGGAAAAATGGTCGCAAAAAATCTGCGGCGCGATTCAGAAGCAGATTGGAGTTTAAGAAGTAATTTCTTTGCGGCCTATCATGCTGTTAGACGGAACTGACATTATAATCCATATTTAGTTCTGAACTCCTGAACAGTCATCCCAGCCACACGTCCCCCTTTAACCAAACACGACGAGAAGAGTTGTGCAGCACTTGTTGCAGGGAGATTTGTCTTATAAAATATAACGGCACCGTCCGGAAGTGGCCCACGTTTAGCAGGCCAAGGGAACGCGATCTCCGTGCCGATTATCCCAGAACCCGAACCTTTCCAAAAGTCAGTTATGACAAAATGAATAACCACATTGTTATTAACAATGTGGTTCGTGTCTGCGTTGGCGTAAACAATAATAAGACTTTGATCGATAGTTTTTTTAAGCTCTGAAGACGTAACTTTTCTTCTACTGCATCCCGCCAACAACACAGAAACCAAAAATAAAATAATAACGCTCTTATATTTCACAACGTATTAATGCCGCCTAACATTTAAGTAGGACTTAAGTTTTGTGGCCTATCAAGCTTCATGGATTTAAGGTTGAACCGGACGCAAAAGGTTGTCCAACATATTTGTCTGGAAGAAATGACAGATGATTTGTTCCGGGCAAAGACTGCAATCAGGCAGGCAGTTCACTGCACGGTCAAAATCTCCGGGCGCAACTGGCCGATGAATTGGTTCGGCAATCTTTTGTCAAACGAACCGGGAACCGGTTTCTCCAAATCCACATGGCCGTCGGCAAAAGTCACGTTCGCCTTTTGCGAATGACGGAAGTGGCCGTTGGGTCCGTTGTTTGGATTGGAATAATTCGTTTCCAGATCCAGATAATACCATTCTTCGAACATGGGATTGCTTGCCGACGCGGGCGATTGGAATGTGTTCACCTGCGCGCTGTCGGCATACAAGGCGGTGTCGGCTGGGCGCGAAATTTTGCCAGCGCCGACGGGCTGCTGGTTTTGCGCGGCAAACAAATAGGCATTGCAGCCGTAGCTGAAGATGACGTTGGTGCCTTTGGCTTTGAATTGCGGCGAGTTCCACGCGGGCGACGGACAGAGCCGCACGTCGCTGCCTTGCAGATACGGAAACAAAACGCCGGTGGACAAATCAAACGCGCGCTGGCCTTCCGCGCCGTTGGCCAGCCAGCCGAACCACCATTGCTGGCCGGTCGAAGTCGGCGCGGCGGAGCGGTTGAAAAAAAGATTCGCGTTGTCGCCGAGATAAATTTCCGTGGCGAGGCCAAGTTGGCGCAGGTTGCTCTCGCATGCGGCTCGTTGCGCGGACGATTTGCTTCTCGCCAAAACCGGTAGAAGCATTGCCGCGAGGATGGCGATGATGGCGATGACGACGAGCAGTTCGATGAGCGTGAACGCGGGATAGTTTTGAAGTTTGAATTTCCCGTCTTCACTTTGTTCCGGCCCGGCAGTTGAATTTTGAATTGGCAACGGTTCGCGTCGGAATTTTTCAACACAGCCCCGGCAGATGCAGGCGCGGTTGCGAAAATTTTCCGGCACGCGCGCGAGGAGCATTTCTGGAATTTCCACGCGCGCACACCAGCATTGGCCTTTGTAAGCGGCGGGCGAACAGAGCTGGCACTCGTTCGCCGCGCCGCACAACGGGCATTGGTTTGGATTATGAAAATCTTGAAAGCTCACGGCAAATCGGCGCGCACGCGGTAAAAGGATTTGTCGGAAATCGTATTGGTGTCCTGCAAAAATAAGTTCGTTCCGTTGCCGGAAGTGGAAATTGAAGCATTTGTCCAACTCTGGAAATCCACCGAGCGTTGCAGCGTGTAAAGCCAGTTGGTGTCGCTGGTAAACTGGACTTGTCCGGCGGCGATAGCGTTGATCGTGCCGACAGGCAACGGCGCGGCGACGGCGAGATTGTCCACGGTGCCGTGCGCGAGAAGCGAGTCGCCATACGGATCATTTGTCGAGGTGTAACTGCTGACGGAAAGCGTGTCGAGCCGGAAGTCGGTGAGGTTTCCGAATGCCTCTTGAACCGGCAGCGACGAATAAACCTGGCCGTTGGTATAAACATTTCCGGTCATGAATGTTGAACCGGCCCGGTGAATGAGGACGACGTGATAAGTCGTCCCGACATCAAGCCCGACAAAATCTTCATAAAAACTGAACGTGCTGTTCGTGTCGGTCATGGTGCTGGAAAGCGTGGAGCCAAAACCTTCGCCGGAGTCTGGAAAATAATTGAATTCGGCAAGGTTGGGCGAATCGGAACCGGTGCCGCGCGCAAAACCGGAACTGGTGGCGTTGGCAAAATTCAACAGCCCGATGCCCAGCTCAAAAAATCCGGTGGCCGAGGCGTCGCTCATCCGCAAATCAAACGTGATGAGAAAATCATTGGTTTTGGAAAGGGTCGCGCCGAGCGGATGATAGAAATAGCTGTTCTGCTGTGACGAATCCCAGGTGACTGCGAGGTTTTGATTCACGGAATCCCACTGGAACAGATTGGTGTCGCCGAAAATCTGCCAGCCGTCGAGCGATGGGTCGGCGGAAAATTTTTCGATGATAGTATTAGCGCGGGCAACGGACAGGACGGACAGGCTGGCAATTGCCAGCGTAACGAACATTTTTTTCATTTTACTGATCTTTCAATTTTGTTCGCGGAAAATAATTTTCCAGCGAACGGTTTTTACGATTGAGAGACCAGCGCGAGGCCGGAAGATTTTTGAAAATAAAAAACCTCCAGACTTCGCAAACGAGGAATGGAGGTGAATTCGACGAACCCGCCAAAAAACAGTTTTGGCGGACTGATCCCATCCTTCTCTTTGCGGAGAAGTGCCCCGATACGCTCGGAGCCGACGAGTGCAATCAAACCGGTATCCTGACTTCGGCCTCAAACCTCACTCCCGTCTTCCCAAGCATTCGCTCGGTGACATTGGGAGTTTGTAGCCGTTACAGTGGCGCAACCGTCCCGGATTCACACCGGGTTCCCTGACATTTGACTGCGATTGTTGCGGAAAACTTTTTCCGCCGTTTCAAAGAGCGGTTCCTTTTTACGCCGAATAAAAAAAATTTCCAAGCAAAATTTTCGCCGCGCGGAAAACTTGCGCCGAAACGTCAACATTAACATAATGTCCCTCCAAAAATTTATGAACAAAACTCCCATTCGCGTGGCCATCACCGGTGCTGCCGGCCAGATCGGATATTCACTTCTGTTTCGCATCGCGTCCGGCGCGGCGTTCGGGCCGGAACAGCCCGTCATTTTGCATCTCATCGAAGTGCCGGACGAAAAAGCGCAAGCCGCGCTCGGCGGCGTTTGCATGGAACTCGACGATTGCGCGTTTCCGCTGCTCAAGGGAATTGTCCCCACGTCGAGCCTCGACGAAGGTTTCAAAGGCGTGAACTGGGCATTGCTCGTCGGTGCCGTTCCGCGTAAGCAGGGAATGGAGCGCAAAGATTTATTGGGCATCAACGGAAAAATTTTCACCGGACAAGGAAATGCCATCGCGAAAAATGCCGCAAGCGACGTGCGCGTGCTTGTCGTCGGAAATCCATGCAACACCAATTCTTTGATCGCGATGAATAATGCGCCCGGCGTGCCGAAAGAAAGATTTTTTGCGATGACAATGCTCGATGAAAATCGCGCCAAAACGCAACTCGCCAAAAAGGCAGGCGCAGATGTCACGGCCATTTCCAATTTGGCAATATGGGGAAATCACAGCGCGACAATGTATCCCGATTTTTTTAACGCCAAAATTTCCGGGCAGCCAGTCACGAACTTCATCAAAGATGAAGCGTGGCTTAAAGGTGAATTTATTTCGACCGTGCAGCAACGTGGCGCGGCCATTATCAAAGCGCGCGGATTAAGTTCTGCGGCGAGCGCGGCGAATGCCGTCGTTGACACCGTTCGCAATTTGACGACGCCGACAAAATCCGGCGATTGGTTCAGCGTTTCCGTTTGTTCGCCCGGCGATTACGGAATCCGAAAAGATTTGATTTTCAGCTATCCGATTCGCACCGACGGAAAAAAGTGGGAAATCGTCCAAAATCTTTCGCTCAATGAATTCAGCAAATCCAAAATCGCCGCAACGGAAAATGAATTGAAAGAAGAGTGTGCAATGG
>DATAUQ010000074.1:0-7173 GCA_036268155.1 Verrucomicrobiia bacterium
CTGTAAAAGCAAAAATAATTCTTCTTCGCTCAATGGGCGCAGTTCAAAAATTTGCGAGCGCGAGACGAGCGGCGAGTTGACGAAGAAAAACGGATTGTGCGTCGTCGCGCCGATGAGCTTGACCACTCCGCTTTCGACATCCGGGAGCAAAACGTCCTGCTGCGCCTTATTGAAGCGATGAATCTCGTCAATGAACAAAATCGTGGATTGCCCTTTATTTTCAAGGCGATTCGCCGCGCCGGATAAAACGCGCCGCATATCCGCGACGTTGGATTCAACGCCGCTCAACCTTTCAAATTTTGATTTAGTCTGGCGCGCGATGATTTGCGCGAGCGAAGTCTTGCCCGTTCCAGGAGGCCCATAAAAAATCAGCGATTGAATCCGATCCGCTTCAATCGCGCGGCGAAGCAATTGGCCCGGCGCGAGGATGTGCGTTTGCCCGGCGTATTCATCAAGGTTGCGCGGACGCATCCGCGCGGCGAGCGGCTGGTTGCGGAAATTTTCCGGCGCGGGCAAGGATTTTTCTTCCGGCTGGTTTTCAACCGGAGCGGAAAACAAGTCATCGCGCGCCATGAATTAAAATTAGCATTGGAAAACGGTTTGCCCAAAAGAAAAAAGCCCGCAACGGGTGGCGGGCTTTGATTGCCGGCTGGTAAATCGCGCCAGCCGGTAATCTTGAAAGAACCCCCGCCATTGCCGTGTCTAACTAAACCTTTGAACATGTATTGCTACATGGGGAACTCGCCGCGACGTTTTCGACTTCCAGTGAAGGCGTGTCGGCCGCACCGCGACTCGCTCCGTGATCGTTTAACTTACGGTTCAAGGATTGCTTCGAATCACGAACAGGGCAGGGAAAATATTTTGTTCAAAGAGCGCACTAACTTCTGAACCCTTTATCGTCCTGAATGCGAAATTACTCAAGAAAAAATTTTGCGAAAATTTCACCTCCCATAGTTGACAATTCGCAATTGGCGCACTAGCCGCAAAAGCAAAAAACTTCGCTCGCCCGCGCAAAGATTTTTCACTAAACTTTTTCATTGTTTCAAAAATGATGACGTCCACGCAAATCCGCCAGTCATTCCTCGATTTTTTCAAATCGAAGCAGCACACCATCGTGCCATCGTCCTCGCTGATGCCGGATAGCCCGAACCTTTTGTTCACGAACGCGGGCATGAACCAGTTCGTCCCAATTTTTCTTGGACAAACAAAATGTCCTTACACGCCTGGTCGCGCCGCTGACACGCAGAAGTGCATCCGCGCCGGCGGCAAGCACAACGACCTCGACGACGTCGGCTTGGACACCTATCACCACACGTTCTTCGAGATGCTCGGCAACTGGAGCTTCGGCGATTACTTCAAGAAGGAAGCCATCGAATGGGCGTGGGAACTCGTCGTCGGGAAATGGAAATTTCCGGCGAACCGGCTTTACGCAACGGTCTATTCGCCGGACAAAACGAAAAATGATCCAAGCGAATTCGATCAGGAAGCGTGGAATTTCTGGGCGGAAAAATTTCGCAGCGTCGGACTTGATCCTGCAATTCACATCGTCAACGGCAACAAGAAGGACAATTTCTGGATGATGGGCGAAACCGGCCCGTGCGGTCCTTGCTCTGAATTGCACGTTGACCTGACGCCCGACGGCGATACGCGCGGAAGCCTTGTGAATAAAGGCGATGCGCGCTGCATCGAAATCTGGAATCTCGTCTTCATCCAGTTCAATGCGAATCCCGACGGCACGTTTTCGCCGCTGCCCGCGAAGCACGTTGATACCGGCATGGGTTTCGAGCGAGTGACTTCAATCATTCAAGGCACGAAGAACTTTTCCGACTTCGCCAGCGCAAAAATTTCCAATTACGAGACCGACATTTTCCGTCCGATCTTCGACGAACTGGAAAAATTAAGTGGCAAGAAATACGGCAGCACGCTTCCCGGCGACGAAGTCGCCTCCGGGAGCATACGCGTCTCGCGTGTCGTTTCCGGCGTCGCGCCGGAAACTTCGTCAAAACAAACTGCTTCGGAAAAGTTAGTTGAACAATCTGCTCGGCGGGACGCCTCGCAGGGCACGCGAGACGCGTGCGCTCCCGGCGTCGCGCCGGAAATCCGTCCAACAAACATCCCAACCACCATCGAATCCGCCGCCGGCTCAAAATACTCCAGGCGCAATCTGCCGCACTTCGAGCGTCCGTGGGCGAAATACATGGTCACGTTTGCGACCATCAATCACCGTCAGCTTTCACCCCAATCCCGCGACCTTGTTCTGGAAAGCCTTTTGTTCACCGACCGGCAGCGGCACTGGCAATTGTTCGCCGCCTGTGTGATGCCCGACCACGTTCACGTCCTGTTCGAGCCGCAGATCAAAGAGCAAGACCCTGACGGCAAACCCATCTTCTGGTCGCTGACCGAACTGATGCACTCGGTCAAATCATTCACCGCCCACGAAATCAACAAAGTTGAAAACACAAGTGGCGGCGTTTGGGAAAAGGAGTCATTCGACCGCATGATGCGCTCGGATGCCGACCTCGAAGAAAAATTTCATTACATCTGCCGCAATCCGTGGGACAACGGAGTTGTGCCCGTCACCGAACCCTACAAGTGGCTTTGGACGCCGGGCGTAGAAATGGGGAGCGCACGCGTCCCGCGTGCCGTTTCCGGCGTCACGCCGGAAACCTCGTCATCAAACATTTCCGCCGAACAATCAGTTGGAACGGGCTTCTCGGCGGGACGCCTCGAAGAACACGCGGGACGCGTATGCTCCCCGGAACAAATCCAGCTCGACATCGCCTTCCGCGTCATCGCCGACCACATTCGCACGTTGAGTTTTGCGATTGCCGACGGCATCCAGCCCGGCAACACCGACCGCAACTACGTTTTGCGCCGCATCCTGCGCCGCGCGGTGCGTTACGGCCGCACGCTCGGCTTCCACGAACCGTTCTTCTACAAACTCGTGGACGTGCTCGCCGACACGATGGGCGACGTCTTCCCCGAAATCCGCGCGCGCAAGAAGCAGGTGCAGGAAACCATCCGCACCGAGGAAGAGGCGTTTAACAAAACTTTGGATACTGGGCTTGAATTATTTTCCAATATCGCAACGCTTCACGAAGCTGAAACAAAATTTGTGTCGGAAGCTCAACCGATTCGAAAGGAGATTGAATTGTTAAAAATTACGGCTTTGTATGATCATCCAAAGGATCAAAATAAAATTTGGAGTTTCGTGGATGAATTTGCTCGTGCGATTGCTAGTTTTGGAAATTCCGTTGACCACAATCTTTTAATTGATCTCACTTCTGATGAGGAAAGTGACATGGTTCTTATTGTTGAGGATTTTACCCACGCGTGCGAACAAATACGATTAGCTAAAACAAATGATGTCGTAGTTAGATCACTCGTAAGCACAGTGATCCTTCATTTTGAAAGAGCATGCGCAGTGATTGATGAACTGATGCAAATGCAACGAAAGATTCGTGGTGCAGCCGCTTTCCTTCTTTATGACACCTACGGCTTCCCGCTCGACCTCACCGAGTTGATGGCGCGCGAACGCGGTTTGACCGTGGACAAGGACGGTTTTGAAAAGTTGATGGAAGAGCAGCGCGCCCGCGCCCGCGCCGCGCAGAAAAAAGAAGTCATTTCCCTTTCGCAAATCGAAACGACCGCGCCGACAAAATTTACCGGCTTTGAAAAATTGGAATCGCCCGCGCGCGTGCTCGAAGTCGTCAGCGTCAAAGACAAAACCGCCGTCGTGCTGGACACGTCGCCGTTTTACGCCGAGATGGGTGGCCAGGTCGGCGACACCGGCGAGTTGACCGGCAGTGGCCGGCTCTGGCGCATCACCAACACCCAGAAATCCGGCAACACCTGGCTGCATTTCATTGACGATGGGAGCGCACGCGTCCCGCGTGCGGTTTCCGGCGTCGCGCCGGAAACTTTGTCCTCACAAATTTCTTCGGAAGAAAATTTGATTGAAAAATCTGCTCGGCGGGACGCCTCGCAGAGCACGCGAGACGCGTGCGCTCCCCAATCGTCTGCACGCGAGACGCGTGCGCTCCCCATTCCGGGAGATACGATTCAACTTTCCGTTGATAAAATTCGCCGCGATGCGATTCAGCGTCATCACACGGTCACGCATCTTTTGCATTGGGCGTTGCACGAAGTCGCGGGCAAGGAAGCCTCGCAGAAAGGTTCGTTCGTCGGGCCGGAAAAATTGACGTTCGATTTCAATTCGCCGCCGTTGTCGTCGCAGCAAATTTCCGACGTTGAAAAATTGGTGAACGAAAAAATTCTCGAAAACGAAATTGTAAGCTGGACGGAAGTCGCGCACGCCGATGTGAAAAACCGCAAGGACGTGATGCAATTCTTCGGCGACAAATACGGCGACACGGTGCGCGTCGTCCAGATCGGCGGCGCAACCGGGAAGCTCGACGGCTATTCGATGGAACTTTGCGGCGGCACGCACACGCGCGCGACGGGCGAGATCGGCTTGTTCCGCATCGTGAGCGAAGCGGCGGTGGCGGCAGGCGTGCGAAGAATTGAGGCTGTGGCTGGCTTGAATGCTTATGGCTTGGCGAACGAACAGTTGCAACTCATCCGCAGCATCGCGGGAAAAATCAATTCTCCTGTCGGCGAATTGAAAAAGAAAGTCGAAGCCTTGCTCGCGCACCAAAAAGAATTGGAAAAGTCGCTCAAGTCCGCGCAACAACGCGAAGCCGCTGGCAGCGCAAAAGATTTGCTCGCGAAAGTGGAAATCGTGAATGGAATTCCCGCCATCATCGCGAATCTTGGCGCGTCGGACGGCGACACGTTGCAGACGATTGTGGATGCGTTGAAATCGCAGTTCAAAGGCGTGGTCGTGCTTGGCGGCGCGAGCAATGGGGCGGTTTCATTGATTGCAGCGGTCACTTCCGATTTCACCGCGAAAGTTCAAGCTGGGAAAATCATTCAAACGATTGCGCCGATTGTCGGCGGCAAAGGCGGTGGCAAGCCGGACAACGCGCGCGGCGGTGGCAAAGACGCGTCGAAGCTCGACGAGGCTTTGGCGAAGGCGAAAACTTTGCTCGGCTGATCTCCCGACGGGTTGGTAGGATGTGCTTTCGCGTGCGCCGTGACCGGCGATGTGCTACAAATAAATCGGATGAATTCATCACCCGACAAGCGCGCCACGCACAACGACGAGACCGAGCAATGCCTCGCGCGTTCCGTCGTGGACACGTTCGCCGAGGAGCCGTCGCTCGAAGCGGTGACGATTGATTCTGCGCAGCAGAAAATTTCCGTCGCCACATTGGGCCGCACCGACGTGGAAAAATTGACGCGGCGTCTTACCGATAAATTTCAATCTTCCCAAAATGCCGACCCGCTTCATGCGTGTTCACTGTTGAGCGGCAAAAGTGATTGCGCGGTTTGCGGCCTGCCGCTGTCCGCAAATGAACAAAAAAAAATCACGATCCAGCACGAGGGCGGCAGCACAACCATCGCGCGCGTGACGTGTCCGACCGCGCCTAAATTCTGGCGCTGGCGGGATTTGCCGTTTCCGAAAATTGTTCCGCGCGAAATTGAAATCCACGACGATCACGGCGTTGATGAATGGAAAATGCAACTGGCTGCCGCGGTTTTGTGCGGCATTTTTGGAATCGCCGGATTTCTTTCGCTCGCGCCATTAAAAATCATTTTCTTTGTCGCGGCTTATCTCGCCGGCGGATTTTATCCGGCGGAAGAAGTCTGGGAACGCCTGCAAAAGCGCGCGATTGACGTGCATTTCCTGATGATCGCCGTGGCGATTGGCGCGGCCAGCATCGGCGCGTGGGCGGAAGGCGGGACGCTTTTATTTTTATTTTCGCTGTCCGGCGCGCTCGAACATTACGCCATGGGCCGGACGCAAAAGGAAATTCGCGCCCTGTTCCGCGATGCGCCAAAATTCGCCACCGCGCTGGACGATCATGGCCGCGAACGCGAAGTGCGCGTCGAGGAAATCCGTCCCGGCATGAAGCTGCTCATCAAGCCCGGCGCACAATTTCCCGTGGACGCGGAAATTTTCAAAGGCGTGACGGCTGCCGACGAGTCCAATCTGACCGGCGAAGCCACGCCCGTTGAAAAAAAAATCGGCGATGCGACGCTGGCCGGAACGATCAATCTTTGGGGTGCGGTCGAGGTTCTGGTCACCAAAGCCGCCGCCGAAAGCGCGTTGCAAAAAATCATCGCGCTCATCAGGGACGCGCAGCAGCAAAAAGCGCCTGCGCAAAAATTCACCGACAAATTCGGCACCATTTACACTTACATCATTCTCGGCGTGTCGCTCGCGATGTTTTTTGTGTGGTGGCTCGGATTTCAACTGACGCCGTTCAAATCCATCCACGAAGAACATAGCGCGTTTTATCGCGCCATGACGCTGCTTGTGGTCGCGTCACCGTGCGCGCTGGTGCTTTCGATTCCGTCCGCAGTTCTGGCGGCGATTGCCTGGGGCGCGCGTCATGGAATTTTATTTCGCGGCGGCGCGGCGGTGGAAAAACTGGCCGAAGTCAACGTCGTCGCGCTTGACAAAACCGGCACGCTGACGACCGGCGAATTACGCGTGGAAAAAATCGAAAGTTTTCCGTCCGGACGCGAAAATGAAATCGCGCGGCTCGCCTACTCGCTGGAAAAATTATCCACGCACCCGCTCGCCCGCGCCATCACGCGCCACGGCAAGCAAAAGGAATTGCAGCCGGTCGAGTTTGAACATTTTGAATCCATCACCGGCCACGGTCTGCGCGCGCGGTGCGATAGAAAAATCTGTTTGCTCGGACGCCGCGAATGGTTTGCCGAAACCGAACATGGGCAAATTATTTCAACAATCGCCGCGACGGATTCAGGCGTTTCTGAAATTTGGATTTCTCACGGCGAATTGCTCGGCCGGATTCTTTTGCGCGACGACATCCGCCCGCAGGCGCGCGAAGTCGTGGATGAATTGCGCCGTGAAAAATTGCGGACGATTGTTTTGACCGGCGATCGAAAATCGGCGGCGGAAAATTTGCGGCAACAATTACATTTGGACGACGTGCGTGCCGAGTTGAAACCGGAACAAAAAGTCGAAGCCATCCATGAATTGAGTGGGCAGGGGAAACACGTCGCGATGATCGGTGACGGCGTGAACGACGCGCCCAGCCTGGCGGCGGCTTACATCGGCGTCGCGATGGGCGCGCGCGG
>DATAUQ010000075.1:0-30655 GCA_036268155.1 Verrucomicrobiia bacterium
GTCTTCATCAGGCGCGCCTTGTTCAAACCAAAAAGCGTCGTGTATTCGCCGATGCCCGGAAACATCGTCTTGCGCTGGCGCTCGTGCTGGATTCGCAGCAAATGAATGATGTCGGCCTCGTGAATCGCCTCGTCCACGTCATGCGTCACGCGGCAGCCCATTTGCTCAAATGTTTTTGGCACGAGCGTTGATGGCCCGCACAAAGTGACTTTCGCGCCGAGCTTTGTCAGCGCCCAGATGTTTGAACGCGCGACGCGGCTGTAAAGGATGTCGCCGAGAATTGTGACGTTCAGTCCGGCGAATTTTTCTTTGTGCTCACGGATCGTAAAAGCGTCAAGCAAAGCCTGCGTCGGATGTTCGTGCGCGCCGTCGCCGGCGTTGATGATGCCGGCTTTCACGACGCGCGACAGAAAATGCGGCGCGCCGCTCGCACTGTGCCGGATGATGATAAAATCGGCGTTCAACGCTTCGAGATTTTTGGCCGTGTCTTTGAGCGTCTCGCCTTTTTTGAACGACGACGCGTCGGCGGAAAAATTCACGATGTCGGCGGTGAGTCGTTGCGCCGCCAGCTCGAAGCTGATGCGCGTGCGCGTGGAAGGTTCGATGAAGAGATTGACGACCGTCTTGCCGCGCAACGCCGGAACTTTTTTGATCGCGCGCTCGCCAACGGCTTTGAATGCGCGTGCCGTGTCGAGCACGGTGACGATTTCGTCCGCCGTGAGCGACTCGATGTCGAGCAGATGTTTTTTGTTCCAGCTCATTTTCGTTCCAAAATTACTTCGTCTTTTTCACCAATCCGCACATGGACTTTTTCATTCGCCGCCGTCGGCACGTTTTTTCCGACAAAATCCGCCTTGATGGGCAAATCGCGGTGACCACGATCAATTAAAACCGCCAATTGGATTTTTTTTGGCCGGCCAAAATCATTCAGCGCGTCCAGCGCCGCGCGAATTGTGCGTCCGCTGAACAAAACGTCGTCCACCAGCACGACGGTTTTTCCGGTGACGTCGAAAGGAATTTCAGTCGGATGAATTTTCGGCGCGGCGCGTTGATCCAAATCATCGCGGTGCATGGAAACGTCGAGGCTGCCGATTGGCACGGAAATTTTCCAAATTTCAGAAAGAATTTTTCCGAGCCGTTGCGCGAGCGGGACGCCGCCTTCAGGAATTCCGACGAGCACGACTTCGGCGGAATTTTCATTCCGCTCGGCGATCTCGTGCGCGATGCGCGTGAGCGCGCGGGCAATCGCGTTCGCGTCGAGGATGACGTTGGCTTTAGGCATAAAAAAATCGCAAACCACTCCGCCGGGCGGAGCCGATTCGCGTTGCGCGTTTGGCGTTCATATTTTCCTTCGCCACCTCGCAGGGCGGCGTTAAAGGACTACTAAATCTTGTTAAGAACTCTAATTAAAAGCAATCATTTAATGACGCGAGCCAAAAAATCCTTTGGTAATGAACCTGTTTTTACAAAACTTCCATTACCACCACCAAGGTCATCTAAAGCATACCATTTAGAAGGAAATTCTTCGCCACGTTTGATAAATAAGCCTCCATCCGCGACATATGAAAAAATATCTCTTGCGGCAAGTTTGGATGGCGCTTGATAATAATAGCCAGCATTGTCTTCTAGGACTGGTTTATATTCTCCAGCAGGCATAGATATTTTTGATGCTAAACCAAAGGAAAATTCAGACGGCTGATCCAAAACTATTTCTTTGACCGGCGGAGTAGAAGAAATTACGCGCATTGAAGCGCAACCTGAAAGCGTTACAGCGAGAGCCAACAATCCGCTAGCAATTGCGGTTTGCAAACGATTCATTTCAATTCGTGGCGGCGGCCTGGCGGTTTTTGCGCCAGGTCGAGCGATGCTTGATGATCCAATCCGTCAGCGCCTGCTCGAAGCCGATGTCGCGTCCGGCCTTTTCCGACTCGATCCACTTGTGCCGGAGGATTTCCTCGCGCTCCGCCTGAAACTCGCGGTAGAGCGAAGAGTTCTTCAGCAAATCGTTCGCCGACGATGAATCTTTACCAACGTTCGACATAAAGCCTGTGACAGAAAAGTTAAACTTCGCCGACAAAATTGCAACAGAAAAAAGCGAACTGCTAAATTCTTCAATGCAGCCGTCTCTGTCCGAAAAGGATTCAAGTTGACTTTTTCAAGAAAGACATCATGATGCCTCCATGAGAACCACCTTGACGCTTGATGCTGACGTTGCCGCGAAAGCGAAGCGCGGCGCGGCCAGGCTCGGCCAGCCGTTCAAAAGCGTGATCAACTCCGCGTTGCGCATCGGCCTGGATGAAGTTTTGAAACCGGCCACCGCCAAGCCGTATCGCAGCAAGCCGCTTCCGCTCGGCCTGAAACCCGGTTTTAGCTACGACAACATTGGCGAGCTGCTGGCGCAGATTGAAGGGGAAGATTACAAATGATTTTGGTGGACGCCAACCTGCTGCTTTACGCGGTGGATAATTTGTCACCGTATCATGTTGTCGCCGACAGATGGTGGACGGAGCAGTTGAGCGACATTGAACCGGTCTGCCTGTGCTGGCCGGTCATCAACGCTTTCATCCGCATCGGAACCAATCCGCGTTTGCATCGACGCTCCATGACGCTGGCCGAAGCAATTGAGCGTGTGCAAAGCTGGCTCGACCAGCCGTGCGTCCGGATCATCCAGCCGACGGAAAATCACTGGAAAATTTTCCAGCAGATGCTTCGTGTCGGAAATGCCACGGCGAACTTGGTTTCCGACGCGCACCTCGCCGCGTTGTCGGTGGAACACAATTGTGTCTTGCAATCCTGCGACACCGACTTCGCCCGTTTTCGCGGCTTGAAATGGTGCAATCCCATCGCGACGGATTAAATTTTACGGCGAAAGTTTTTCGCGGTGCGGCAGATGGTCGCGATTCCAGCGGCTCAAGGCAGCATCGCTGGTGTCTTCAAACAGAAATTGCAGCGTCGGCGATTCGACGTGGCCGTCGCAAAAGACCACGTTGGCTTTGCCTTGATGACGCGCAAAGGTATTTCCAGTTCGGCTAGATTTTCCTGTGTAAATCCAATACGCACGTTGGATGACGTGGTCGCCATCGAAATCATCACCTATCGCCATCATATCGCTTGGAGCGATTATTCCAGATTCGTCAACGGGAGGCGGAAGCGGACCTAAAGTTGAGATGTTGCGCCCGCCAAGACCAAGTGCGCCAGTATTTCCTGCCGAATTTAACCCACACCAGTTGTAGCCGTAAGAAAACCAGTTTGTCCCGGTATCTTGCGTCCCATCTGGATGCCGACGAGCAGAAGGGCAAATCCACACGCCGTTTGAATAAAAGGGTGTTTTAGATTCTGCTATGCCCAATTCTTCATAGCTCAATGCTTCAGCCCAATTGTAATGTGCCGTAACATTGTGCTTTGAAATATTGAAATTTGCATACAAAGGGTAAGCATGATTTTCTTGCACGAATCCATTCAAAGCAATTCCCAGCTGATGCAAATTATTGACGCATTGAATTTTTTGCGCCTTGGCATTGGCTTGAGAAACAGCCGCCATCAAAAGCGCGGCGAGAATTGCGATGATGGCAATGACCACCAGAAGTTCAACCAGCGTGAACGCAAAATCTTTTTTATCCGTGTTCAATCTGTGTTTCATCCGTGGCTAATTTATTTTGCAAATCAAATCAGCGGCTCGATTTTTCCAATCACCTGGTCGCTGCGCGCGGCGTCCCAACATTGCGCCAGTTCGTTTTCGTGCAGCGAAGCCCATTCAATCACATAACCGAGCACGCGCGGCGGCAGCTTGCCGTTGATGATGGCCGGATGCCGGATGGAAATCTGCGCGGCGAACTCGTTGTAAATCGCGTGGAAATGCGGCGGCAGATGTTCGTCCCGATACATCCGAATCGAGATGCCAAGGAAGCGGCTGATTTCAGGCATGAGTGAGTTGCGAGTTTTGATCCAACAACACTTCCGGTTTCTGACCGGTCACTTGCAACCAAAGTGAATCGGGACAAAAATCAACCTGGTCGTTCCAAATCAATTCGCCAGAATCACCGATATGCGCTTGGCGGAAATTTTCATAGCTGTTCCAAAAAGCAAAAACGCCCGTGTGCGGTTTTGAAGAAAAATCAATTTCACCTTCCGTGCCGTCATTGAAGCGGAGCCAGACGCGGTAATTGTCAAAAACTTTGATGGCGGTGATTTTTTTCATCACGGTTTTATTTTACGACAATGAAATGATTTGCTCAAACTTAATAATCACGGTGAAAGTTTTTCGCGGTGCGGTAGATGGTCGCGGTTCCAGCGGGACAAGGCGGCGTCGCTGGTGTCGGTGAAAAGAAATGGCAACGTCGGCGATTCGACGTGGCCGTCGCAAAATACCACGTTGGCGCGGCCTTGATGGCGCGTAAGGATGTTCTCGTGTTTTTCCCTTTCCGACAAATTTCCACGCATAAAGTAAATAAAGCCATTGCCATCACCAATCGCCATCATGTCACTTGGGCTAGCAATTTCCGACTCACCAATTGGAGAAAAAAGATGCGAACTTGAATCAAATCGAGACCTCAAACCAAAATTAACATCATTTCCGATGGGAAGAACTCCAAAGGCATTATAGCCGTAAGAAATCAAGTCATCGGCCGACACATTATGATAATACCATTGAGCGGAAGGACAAAACCAGATACCTGTCTGAAAAGAATTTGTCGCCGGATTGGAAATGCCAAGCCCTTCGCTTTCCAATTGATAATTCCAATTGCGAGAGAGATACCCATTATTGTCAGCAAGAATTACCTGCAAACCCACGCCAAGTTGATGCAAATTATTGACGCATTGAATTCTTTGCGCTTTTGCCTTGGCTTGGGGAATTACCGCCAGCAAAAGCGCCGCCAAAATCCCGATGATGGCGATGACTGTTAGAAGTTCAACCAGTGTGAACGCTGAATTTTGGTTCGGGCGTTCGCTGGTCATGCGGAAGAGAATTTATTTCGCCCACTGCGGATTTTCCATGAAGGCGTAGCAGAGCAGGTGCAAAATGTTCATCTGCACATCTTCGACGCGGCCGTAATGAGTGTCGGCGACGACGATGACGTGATCGGCGATCTCGGCCATCTTTCCGCGTTTGGCACCGACGAGCGCGATGGTCTTCAATCCGTTTTTCTTCGCCCATTCGAGCGCTTTCACGCAGTTGGGCGAGTTGCCGCTGACGCTGATGCCGAGCGCAACATCGCCGGGCTGGCCGTGATTTTGCAACTGGCCGACGAAAACGTGTTCGTAGGAATAGTCGTTGGCGAGCGCGGTAAGCCAGCTCATGTTGTCGTTGAGCGAATGGACGCGGAAGCGTTTGCCGACCTTGTCGGACGAGCCTTTGCCGAGATCGGTGGCGAAGTGCGAGGAGTTCATCGCGCTGCCGCCGTTGCCGAAGGAAAAAATCCGCGCATCGGCCTTGAGCGTGTCGCGTAAAATTTCGATCATTTGCGCGACGGCGTCAGCTGGAACGGAATCAAATGCGGCCTTCTGGGCTTTGACGTAATCGTTAATCCATTGTTTCATTTCAAAAATAATGAAGGCTTGCGACAAAATTGCCAGTGAAATTTATTTCATCCCCGGCTAAAAATAATCCGGTTTGTTCCCCGCCTTCCATTTGATATTGCAACCGATGCCGGGCGCTTGGAATTCAGAAATTGTTTTCCCGGCGAGAACGGCGTCGAGCGCGGCGCGCACATCTTTTCCGGTGACAGGAATTCCATTTCCGGGCCGGCTGGCGTCAAATTGGCCGCGATAAACCAGGCGTCGTCCACGGTCAAAGAGGAAAAAATCGGGAGTGCAGGCGGCGCGATAACTTTTCGCGACGGCCTGCGTCTCGTCATAGAGATATGGGAAAATGTAGCCGGCTTTTTCCACTTCAATTTTCATTTTCGCCGGACTGTCGTCGGGATAATTTTTTGCGTCGTTGGAATTGATGCCGACGATGGCGACATTTTTTGCCGCGTAATCCTTCGCCAGTTGCGCGAGCCCGGCGCGGAGATGGATGACATACGGACAATGGTTGCACATGAAAATGACCAGCAGCGCGGGCGAAGCCTTGAAGTCGGCGGGCGAGACAAGTTTTCCGTTCGTGTCCGGCAAATGAAAATCGGGCGCGGGCGTGCCCAGCGGCAACATGGTTGAAGGCGTCAATGCCATGCGAAAAATATAAGTCCAAAATCCAAAGTTCAAAGCCCAAAGTCATTTGATTTGCGATTTGCGCGGCCCATGTGAATTGTGAAAAAGCTCGTAAATCGTAAATCATAAATCGTAAATTCAGGGCGCCGTGGCAAAGAACATCGTCTATTTCGATCTTGAAACGCAAAAGTCCGCCGATGAAGTCGGCGGCTGGGGCAACATTTCAAAAATGGGCATGAGCATCGGCGTGACGTGCAGCAGCGCGAACGGCGAATATAAAATTTACGGCGAGAAACAGGTGGACGAACTCATCAAGGATTTACAGCGCGCGGATTTGGTCGTCGGCTTCAACAATCTGCGCTTCGACTACGAAGTGCTTCACGGTTACACATCGTTTGATTTGAGCCAGCTTCCGACGCTCGACATGATGGTGGAATTGCAGAACACGCTGAACCACCGGCTCTCGCTCGACTCGATTGCGACGGCGACGTTCGGCGTGGAAAAAACTGCGGAAGGTTTGCAGGCGATCCGGTGGTTCAAGGATGGCAAGTTCGCAGAGATCGCAGAGTATTGTTGCTACGACGTAAAATTGACGAAGCTCGTTCATGAACACGGACGACATCACCGACAACTGCATTACAACAATCGCTTCGGAAAAAAAATGACCGTGCCGGTGAGTTGGTGAACATCGGGCGTCAACTCGTTACTCGCTGAATCCTCGCAACGCAATTGGTCTTTGGTTCGGACTTTAACTTACCTTTCATCACTCGCCGCTTTACGTGCTGCCAGGATTTTCTGCGACGGCTTGTAGTTGGCGACGAAGTTGCGGTGGTAATCCGCGAACGTCCCCGCCGCGATCGCCGCGCGCACTTCGGTCATCACTTTCAGATACAGGTGCGAGTTGTGGACGCTGACCATGCGCAGGCCGAGAATTTCATTCGCGCGCAGCAGGTGGCGCAGATACGCGCGCGTGAACGTGCGGCACGCGTAACATTCGCAGCCTTCCTCGATCGGGCCGAAATCGGTCTTGTAACTCGCGCCCTTGAGTCCGAACGCGCCGGTGTGCGTGACCGCCGTGCCGGTGCGCGCGATGCGCGTGGGCAGCACGCAGTCGAACATGTCCACGCCGCGCGCGATCAGCTCGACCATCTGCGCGGGCGTGCCGAGGCCCATCGCGTAACGCGATTTTTTTTCCGGCAAAAATGGAACGGCCAGTTCAATCGCCTTGAACATTTCCGGTTCGGGTTCGCCGACGCTCACGCCGCCGATGGCGTAACCGTCGAATTCCATTGCGACCAATGCCTTCGCGCATTGTTCGCGCAACGCGGCGTCGCTGCCGCCCTGCACGATGCCGAAAACTTTCTGGCCGTCGGCACGCGGCTGTTCGCGACATTCGCGCGCCCAGCGGATGGTGCGCTCGACGGCGAGGCGCTGTTCCTTGGCGGGCGCGTCGTGCGGCGGACATTCGTCGAACACCATCGCAATGTCCGAGCCGAGCACGCGCTGGATTTCCATGGATTCTTTCGGTCCGATAAATAAAAGTGAACCGTCGAGATGGGAACGGAATTCGACACCGTGCTCTTTCACCTTCCGAATTTTTGCGAGGCTGAAAACTTGAAAGCCACCGCTGTCGGTGAGAATCGGTTTTTCCCAATTCATGAATTTGTGCAAACCACCTGCGGCAGAAATAATTTCGAGTCCGGGACGCAGATTCAGATGATAAGTATTTCCGAGAATGATCTGCGTGCCCATCTCGTGAAGTTCGCGCGGGTCAAGCGCCTTGACGCTGGCCTGCGTGCCGACGGGCATGAACACGGGCGTTTCGATGACGCCGTGCGCGGTGGTCAATTTGCCGAGACGCGCCTTGGTGTGCGTGTCGGTCTTGAGGAGTTCAAACATCGCGCGAAGGATAAATCAAAAACGCCACGATTGAAGATGAAATTTTCTGTGAAGAAAAATAGCGGCCTACAATTAAAAGCCCGGCGGCAAATTATTTTTGCCTGAAGCGTTTTCAACCATTTTCTGCTCCGCCAGATCAAGATACGATTTGGCTATTTCATTTTCCAAGGGTTGAAGCCGCAGCGAGCGGATGAGCCACGGACGCGCGGCGGCGTAGTCACCAGACTGGACGTAATGCCAACCGATATTCGCGGCGATAAAATAACTGTTCGGATCTAGCGCGTCGGCGTGGTTGAAATAGGATCCGGCTTCGTCATGGCGCTCGAGCCAATCGAGACACATACCGTAGCGCAAATAATTATAGCTGTCATACGGATTCAATTTCATTCCGCGTGAAAACCATTGCATCGCGGTCTTTGCGAGTGTTTCGTAATTGTCCCCGCCGTCGAAACTTTCGGTGCGATAACATTCGCCGAGATCGTAGGCGGTCGCAAAATTTTGCGGTTCGACGGCAAAGGCCTTTTCCAAGGCGGCGGCTTTTTCAGGTGAAAAATTCGGCAACGATTCCGCGCGGGCGAGCCAGAGGGTTTCGTGGCTGCGACGAATTTCCTGAATACTTAAATAAAAAATCCCGCCGCCGAGCGCGAAGGTCGCCAGAATTTTCAACGGCAGCCGGAAGTTAAACCAAAATTTTTCGGTGGCGAAGCGCAGGTTGCTGCTCAAGAGCGCGAGCAGCGTGACGCCGACGATGGCATTGGCCGGAATGTGCAGATTGAAATCCACGATGGAATGAAGGGCGAGCGCAAACAAGCCCGCAGCGGCACCGAGAAAAAATGCGAAGCGGTTACTCTGGCCGTTGCCGAAACCCCATTCACTGCGCCGGACTTTTTTTCTGGTTTGTAATAAACCGACGCCAAAAACGGTCATGCCCGCGAGGATGATGATTCCACCCGTTGCTCCCCAATCGGCGAGCAGGTTCAGATAATCGTTGTGCGCGCGGTCGGGAGTCATCTGGATGCGCTCGGTGCGGTATTCAGGAAAACGATAATTGTAATGTGCCGGGCCGACGCCCCACCAAAAATTTTCGCGCCACATTTGTCTCGCCGCCAGCCAGAGGTCGCTACGCAATTCAAGGTCCACATGGCCGATATCCATCCCGGAAGTTTTCTGACGCTGGATGAAAGTGGCCGTCCGCGTCAGATATTTTGCGGTGAAAATCGCGCCTCCGCCGATCAATAAAATCAGAAGCAGCAGCGCCGGAAGCCGGTGTTGCCGGTGAAAAATCAAAATTCCAAGCAGCGCGAGCAACGCCGCCGCGCCCGCCACCCAGCCGCCGCGCGAAAATGTCACCACGATTCCTCCGGCGATGACCAGCGCCGAATAGCCCAGCAGGATTCGCGTCACCGGCTTGATCCGCCCCGCCAGAACATAGGCGACCGCGACCGGCAAAATCATTTCCAGAAAACCCGCGAGATTGTTCGGTGAAATAAAAGTTCCCGACGCGCGGCCAGTGTAAGGCGAGATTTCATTCCAAACCCGGTTTGAATGCGTCAAAAATTGATAGACCGCGAAACACGAAATTCCCATCGCCAGAAAAATCAAGGTGAAGCTGATGATTTGCGAAAATTCCTGCCGATACAGATTGTTGACGATGGCAAAAAACAAAAACGCGCAGACCAAGACCTGGATCAATTCCTGCCGCGCGACGTATTCGATGTCCGCCGTCAAATAGCGCGCGACGGCGTAAATCGTGAACGCGAGCACGACCCAGCAAATCGGCGGCCAGAGCAATTGCGGCTTGGGGCTGATCCAAATCCGCAGCGCCCACAAAAGCATCACGCCAATCGTCAATCCTTGGACGAGGAGAAACACCCACGCATCCACCGCGCCGAATGCGAGCAGCGCAAAACCCAAAATGCCCAGCACGAGCGCCAGGATTCCACGCTCGAAAAATTTGTCCAACGCTTCGCGATTCATTGACGGTTCGCAAAAATGAACTGCGCCTGCCGATGAGTAAAGTCGCAAAAAAACAGCCACAGATTAACACAGATGAAACACAGATAAAAACAAACCAACGCCATTGAAATTTTTATTTGTGTTTCATCTGTGTTAATCTGTGGCCAAAACTTTTTTCCTTTTAGCCGTTTCAGGCCGGAATTCCAGAATTTCTCCCGGCTGGCAGTCGAGCGTTTCGCAGATCGCCTCGAGCGTGGAGAAGCGGATGGCTTTGGCCTTGCCGGTTTTGAGGATGGACAGGTTTTGCGGCGTGATGTCCACGGCCTCGGCCAGATCGTTCAGCCGCATTTTACGCTGCGCGAGAACCACGTCGAGATTGACGATGATGGGCATAAACTTAAATCGTTAATTCTTGCTCTTCTCGGATTTTCCGCGCCTCGTTCATCAACCAGCCAATGAAAAAAATAAAAAAGCCTATGAACAAATCATTGAATTTTGAATTAATCCAGACCGGGTTTGTAACTGAAAAATGAAAAACCATTTGCAGGAAGAATTTTGCGAAATAAATGCCGCCAAGAATTTGAATGCACCGCACAGTTTCAGCCGTGAATAAAACTCCTTGTTCAAAAAAACCAAACAGCCTGACCACGGTTCGATACCAAAAGAGAAATCCGATCAAAAGCAAACATGAGTAAATTGGAAATATGACAAAGTCATTTCTCACAAATTGGGCTGCTGGCGCGTGAATTATGAAAATTGACGGAATAATTCCGTGTTCTGCCAACAATGAAAGTAAAAGGCCGGAAAAAATATAAAACAGAATTCCATATTGTAGAACTAACCGGAGATACTTGCTGGTTTTTTGGATTCGGGCCATCCGAACATTGGCCTTCGGAGAAATTTCATTCGCATTCATAAATTTGAAAATTGATTTGGTTAAACCGTCAATTCCTGTTCCTCTTGAATTTTCCGGCCTTCGTCCATGATCCAAGCGATTAAAATAATAATTACTGCGCCCAGCGGCATTCCGAAATCAATGCCGGTGCCGAAATCAAAAGTGAAAAATCCGATCCGTAGTGGGTGGCTTATCGTCAGGGTTATTGGATGAATTCGTGCCGGGATTTCCTTTGGTGGAACCTGGTTAGATGTTGAAATCGAAGCTTGAGCTGTTGGTGGATGCGGCGAAAAATGTGCCACAGTCAAAAATACCCAGCCTGCCAGCCACAAAAACCCAAGAAGTTTGATGCAGCGGATGGTTTCCGCCGCAAAAATCAAACCCTGTTCGTAAAAATGAAACAGCCGCGTCAGCTTTCAATACCAAAGACATATGACAATCTGAAATGAAAACAGAAACAAGGCGTTCCAAATATTGTTTTTTGGGAATGACCCATAGGAGAAAACAACAACAAAAACAATCGAGAAAGAACCAAGCGCAAAGATAGCCCATTTAACAATCCGGCTAACGGTTCTGATTCGATTCAACCGAGGATTGGCCTTTGGAGAAATTTCATTCGCATTCATGGCGCAAGGAATAAACCAATCAATTCCGTTAGTCAAGTCTTTTTTATCGCAAAACAATAGAAAATTTTCGTTTAGCAAGTTCTTAACGCAAAGTCGCAAAGTCGCCAAGCAGTTTAGTTTTTCTTTGCGTCTTCGCGCCTTTTCGCCTTTGCGTTAAATTCAAACGGCTCGACAATTTGAGATTCTAAATTAACTTGCAGGAAATTTATGACCGACCCGCGTTACAAAAAACTGGCCGAACTGCTCGTGAACTATTCCACCGAGCTGAAAAAAGGCGACCGCATCCTGCTCGATATGATTGACGTGCCGGACGAATTCACCGTCGAACTCATCCGCGCCGTGCGCGCAGCGGGCGCGACGCCGTTTGTCGAGACGCGCCACACGCGCGTCGGGCGCGAGCAACTTCTCGGCATTGATGAGAAACAGGCGAGCGACATCCGCGACATGGAAATGTTCCGCATGAAAAAGATGCAGGCATACATCGCCATCCGCGGCGCGGACAACATGAACGAAAATTCCGATGTGCCGAGCGACCGCGTGCAACTTTATTCCAAAGTCCTCCGGCCCGTGCAGGATTATCGCGTCAACAAAACGCGCTGGTGCGTGTTGCGCTGGCCGACGCCGAGCATGGCGCAGGCGGCAGGCATGAGCACAGAGGCGTTTGAGAATTTATATTTTGACGTTTGCACAATGGATTACGCGAAGATGGGCAAGGCGATGTTGCCGCTGGAAAAATTGATGAAACGCACGGACAAAGTGCATTTGAAAGCGCCCGGCACGGATCTGACGTTCAGCATAAAAAATATCGGCGCGAAAATGTGCAAAGGCGACCGTAATATTCCCGACGGCGAGGTTTTTTCCTGTCCGGTGAAAAATTCCGTGAACGGTGTGATTCAATTCAACACGCCGACGCTTTATTCGGGAACGAAGTTTGAAAATGTTAAACTTGAATTGAACGATGGAAAAATCGTTAATGCGACTTCCAACAACACAAAACGACTGAATGAAATTCTGGACACGGACGCTGGCGCGCGTTACATCGGCGAATTTTCGCTGGGCTTCAATCCGTATATTTTAAGCCCGATGTGCGATATTTTGTTCGATGAGAAAATCGCCGGTTCACTGCACTTCACGCCCGGCCAAGCATATGAAGATTGCGGCAACGGCAACAAGAGTGCGATCCATTGGGACATGGTTCTAATCCAGCGTAAGGATTGGGGCGGCGGCGAGGTGTGGTTCGATGGTGAATTGATCCGCAAGGATGGAATTTTTCTGCCGAAGGATTTGAAACCGTTGAACCCGGCGAATCTGAAATGATTTACGATTTATGATTGCCGTCGCCGCTGGCGCAAAGACATTTTCAAATCATAAATCGTAAATCGCAAATTTCTCACGCCGCTTCCTTGAGAATCCCCAGAAATTGTTTCATCGCCGGTGAAAGCACCTTATTCTTTTTGTAGATCGCGGCGAGCGGACGGTAAAAATCGCCGTCCTCGATCGGCACGGCGACGAGCGTGTTCTTGGCGATTTCCTGCGCTATGGTTCCCTGTGGCACGATGGAAACGCCCGCGTCAATCTCCACGGCGCGTTTCACGGTCTCGACGTTGTCGAATTCCATGACGTGCTTCACCTCGACGCCATGTTCTTTCAAAATTTTGTCCAGCGCCTTGCGCGTCGGGATGTCCGGCTCAAACCCGATGATTTTCTGTCCGGCGAGAGCTTTTAACTTCACCGTTTTCAATTTGGCGAATGGATGTTGCGGGTGGCAGACGAGCACGAGCGGTTCCTTGCGGAGCGCGATGATTTCAATCTTCGGGTCTTTGACCGGATATGCGACGAGGCCGAGGTCAACGGTGTTGCTCAATACGTCGTCATAAACCTGGTTGGCGCGGCGGTATTCGACGTGGATGTTGACCGTCGGATAACTCTTCATGAACTTTTTGACATACGCGGGCAGGTCATGCAGGCCGATGGAATAAATCGTCGCGACGCGGATGGCACCGGAAATGATGTCCTTCAATTCCTGCAGTTTGCTGTTGAGCGATTCGTAGGTCTGGATGATCTGCTTGCTGTAATCGTAAAGCACCTGACCTTCGCGCGTGAGCCGGAATTTTTTCTTGCTGCGCTCGATGAGCAGCGACTTGAAGGCGCGTTCCAGCGAACTGATCTGCTGGCTGACGGCGGATTGCGTGACGTTGCTGATTTGCGCGGCCTTGGTGAAACTTTCCGTTTCCGCCAGATCACAGAACATTTTCAAACTCTCAACCTGCATAAGTTTAATTTAACCGCACAACCGGATTTCAGTCAACCGCCGGTGCTGCGAATCACCTGTTTCACTTTCGCCAGCAATTCGCGGCTCGTGAACGGCTTTTGCAGATACGCCGTGCCGGTCTGTTTGTCCGACGGCATCACATAACCGCTCGTGCTTAAAATTTTCGCCGCCGGCAGGATCTGCCGCACGCGCTCGGCCAGTTCGCGCCCGCTCATCACCGGCATCACCAGGTCCGTGATGATCAAATCCACCTTCGTGTCCTCGCGCGACAAAATGGCCATCGCCTTCTGGCCGCTGCCCGCCGTCAGCACGCGATAACCGTATTCTGTCAAAATTGTTTCGGCCATCGTCAGAATCACGTTTTCATCGTCCACCATGAGGATGGTTTCCGTGCCGTTCAAATTTTCATCGCCGCTGGAACTGTCGCGGGCAAGGCTTTTTTCCGCCGGCAAATAAACCCGCACCGACGCGCCCGCGCCCGGCTGGCTCGAAACCGCCACGCCACCGCCGTGGTTGGTGATGATGCCATAGACGAGCGCCAGCCCAAGGCCGCGATGCGTCTTGCCCTTCGTCGTAAAAAACGGCTCAAAAATTCTCGGCAGCACCTCCGCGTCCATGCCGTTGCCGTTGTCCTCGATCTCAATGCAAACATACGAGCCCGCCGTGAGCCGCACGTTCAAGTCCTGCGTCGGCTCCGTCAAATCCACGTTGCGCGTGATCACCGTGATCTGGCCGGTGCCGCCCAAGCCGACCGCCTCGACCGCGTTCTCCAAAATTTTTGTCAACGCCTGCTGCACCTTCGCCTCGTCGAACCGCGCGCCGAACAAATCCCGTTCCGGCTGCATCTTCCATGTGATTTTCGCGCCGTGTGAATTGCGAAAAAAATCCACGCAACGGTTCGCCACCACGTTCAAATTTCCCGGCGGCGTTTTGCGCGTCTCCTTTTCCTGGCGGCTGAACACCGCGAGTTCATTGGCGATTTCCGCCGCGCGGGACGCCGATTTTTCCACCTCCATCAGCGAATGCCGCCACGGATGCCCCGCCTCGGCCTTGCTCAACAGCAGCGACGTATGGCCGAGCACGCTCGTCAGCGCGTTGTTGAAATCAAGCGAAACCGTCCGCGCCAGTTGCAGCGCGCAATCCAGTTTCTGTTTCAGCAAAACTCCGTTCGCATCTGCTGGGGACGATGGCACAGCAGTTGAGGAAACAACTTGAAGAATTCCCGGTGCTACTGGAATTGGAGTTGAAACTGCCGCAGGAATTGGAGCGGAAATTTGCGCCGCAATCGGCTCAATGCCAGGAAGTAATTGCAGGACGAACCATCTTTGACCTTGATTGCCAAAAATGCAGATAGCCGCAGTGAATTTCACCGTCGCGCCTGTGGCGACCTTGAAAGATAAATTTGCCGTTGGCGCGGGATTCGATTGCCAGCGCGCGAAAAATTGGTCCGGTGCCGCGCCATTTTCCCCCACCCAGATCGCCGACAAATTCGGAGCCGCCGAACTGATCGTCGCGCCGAATACGCCCATCGCCGCCGAGTTGGCGCGCAGGATGCCGCAGTTCGCGTCCAGCAATAACGCCGGCCACGCCGCCCCCTCCAAACCAAATACGACTTCAGGCTTCACAATTCAGTCCAACAAAGCATGGCAGGCTACAATCTTTTTCCGAAAATTCAAGGAACGATGACGAATGCCGACGGTAGAAGTTCTTTCACCGTGAACTCGCGGATTTTTTTCAAATCACCACTGTCCGCGATAAAAACTTTCGCGTCCGGCGCATATTCGCGCAGCAACTGGCGGCACGCGCCGCACGGCATCGGCCCGCCATCGCAACGCGCCACAACCGCGACCGCGATGAAATCTTTTTTTTCTTCCGTCAATGCCTTGAACAGTGCTATCCGCTCCGCGCAGCACGTCAAACCATAGCTGGCGCTCTCCACGTTTGCGCCGCTGATGATTTCGCCGGACTTCGTGAGCAGCGCCGCGCCGACCTTGAATTTGGAATACGGCGACACCGAACCTTGCCGCGCCTTCGCCGCTGCCTGAACCAGTTTTTTAGAATCAATTTTCACAATTTAATTTTGCCACAGAGGCACAGAGCCGCAGAGTTTTTATTTCCTCTGTGTCTCGGCGACTCTGCTGCCAATTCAAATTTTCCCATAAAGTTCCGCAAAAAATTTGACCAAGCTTGCGCCGGATTTTTTCACGCGCTCCGCCGTCTTCAAAACTTCCGAGTGCGACAAATTTTCCTTGCCGATGCCTGCCGCCAGATTTGTGATGCAGGAAATTCCCGCCACGCGTAATCCGCATTGCCGTGCGACAATCGCCTCCGGCACCGTGCTCATGCCCACCGCATCCGCGCCGAGTTTGGCGAACGCGCGGATTTCCGCCGGAGTTTCGTAACTCGGCCCGCTCACCGCTAGATAAACGCCGCGTTGTAATTTCAATTTTGAAATTTTTCCAGCGCGGAACAAAAGCTCGCGCAATTTTTTGTCGTAGGTTTCCGTCAGGTCAACAAGGCGCGGCAAACCCCGAATGTGAGCGCCGCGCAATGGATTCGCTCCCATGAAATTGATGTGATCGGTCAGCACCATGAAATCGCCTGGGCGAAAATTTTTATGGATGCCGCCCGCTGCGTTCGTCAGCAGCAAATCGGTGATGCCGAAGGCCGCGAGCGTGCGCGTGGCGAAGGTGACGCGTTCCATTTCGTGGCCTTCGTAAAAGTGTGCGCGGCCGCTCAAGACCAGCACCGGCGTCCGGTCGAGATGGCCGAAATACAATTCGCCCGCGTGGCCGCTGACGGTCGGTTTGGGGAAGCCGGGGATTTTGGCATAGGAAATTTTTTTGGCCACGCGCAGTTTCGTCAGCGCATGATGAAATCCGCTGCCGAGCACGATGGCGAGCGTCGGGCGCAGCGGCGAAATTTTTTTGAGCCGCGCGGCGGCGGTTTGGAGATTTTGCATTTTAGAAATTGCGGATGATGCGTTCGTATTCATCGTGCGTGCCGATCCAGAACCAAAGATAGCGGCCATCTTCAAAAGTTGCCAGCGCGCGGAAACCTGAACCGGCACGCACCGACCACAAATCATTTTTAATTTTCTTGAAGCCGAGGGATTTCAGCGAAGGATTTTTCTGCCAGAGCGTGAAATTCTTGCGGGCGATTTTCTGAACCGGCGCCGGCAGGTCTTCGAGGCAGTCCCAAAATTCCGGCAGCGCGGAAGATTTCACGGAAAAGACGTGGCTTTGCCCGCGCGATAACTGGCCTTGGCCTTGGCGATCATTTTATCCAGCCGCCCAGCTTTGGCGTCGGCTTCGATGTGTTCATCAAAAAGCCGCTCGCGAAATTCATCCAACCAGTCACCGACCTTATAAACTTCTTTCGAGTCGAGCTTTTGAATCGCATTTTTGATTTCAGCAACCGTGCTCATGGGGAAAGTTTAATGCAGCAATCGCCGTGTTGCAACGGGCTTTTCAGCGCGTGATGAAAGCCGCTGCTGGGCACGATGGCGAGCGTCGGGCGCAGCGGCGAAATTTTTTTGAGATGCGTGGCGGCGGTTTGGGGATTTGGCTTTTTCACTGTTGGTTTTAGTTGGTGTTCGTCCGCGCTTTATAATTTCCGGTTGGAAATTGATGCCAATCTCGTGTCGGTTCGCGCAATTGAATCTGATAGCGATAAGGGAAGCCCATGTTTTGCGGGTCCAGCGTATGCTCTAAATTGAAACTCAACGCATAACCGGAGCGTTTGACGAAAAATCCTTCAAACTGGTTGTTGTTGTCGGCAGTCATCCATTGACGAACCTCTGCTTCCTTCTCATTGCATTGTTCCGGCGAAAGAACATCAGAAGCCCAATTGCGAAGTTCTTGCTGAAAGTGACTAATTGCTTTTTCGGGTTTTTGCCATCCGAGTGAGTCGAGTTGAATGTTTAAGATGCCGTTGCGGTCACGTTCGATTACAACCATGTGAAAATCTTCGCTAATAATTTTTCCATCTGGCATTTTAATCTGCGTCGTGACAGTGCCTTCAAAAACACAAAATTCATAACTGCCCATTGGAAACCAATCATGTCTTGCAGGAGGAACACCAGTAAAATTAGTCGGGTCATTGAGGTCAAGATTTACAGAATAATTTGGTGGCCCACGCATCGAACGGAAAAAATCTCCGTCGGGTTCTAGTCCGTGATAGTCTGCCGGAATTTCAAAATCCGACGACTGAAGAGATTCTTCCTTTGCTGAAATTGCAAATGGTGGAAAATCATGGCCGTGAACAGACCTTTGCCATTTCAACGGCATACCAGACAGTGAACCGAATTCAGGCAGTTGAGATTCTATTTGATCCAGTTTTATCAAATCAGTTTTTAACTTCTCAAAGTTCGGGAAATCTTTAGCCACCCACAATGTTACGGATTCATCTTCATTTGTTCCGACATAAATTTCTGCTTCATAACCATCTATTGTCTCTATTTTTCCGGTATCCTGAAATTGCGGCCATTCATCGGGAGGTGGATATCGCGCGATATAAAAACCGTGTTTAACCTTATTTTCTTTTGGTGATAATTCAAAAACGTTGCTCGTGGTTAAATCTGTGATTCGACTCATTTGAATTGATCCATTGCCAAAAAAGTCTTCACGGATTTTATTATCTTTTATTTTTATCAACGTTTCATTTGTCATCTGTGTTCCTAGAGGAATTTTTAATTCCACGACAACATCGGCACGCAAAATTGTGGCTGCAAATATAATGCTTAAGAAAATTGAGATTGATCGTTTCATGGTTTTGCTTCTATCACGGCTATTGTTTCACACAGAGTAACTTGATTTCTTCCACCACTGCATTACTATACTTTCCCTTTGATTATGGAATTGAACAATGACGAAATCCGCCGTTACTCGCGGCACCTGATTCTGCCCGAAGTCGGTCTGGCAGGCCAAAAGAAAATCAAGGCCGCCAGCGTGCTGTGCATCGGCGCGGGCGGCCTCGGCTCGCCCATCGCCATGTATCTCGCCGCCGCCGGCATCGGCAAGATCGGCATCGTGGATTTCGACACGGTGGATTTTTCCAACCTGCAACGCCAGATTCTCCACACGGACGCGGATGTGGGCCGCTCGAAGGCGGAATCGGCCAAGGAAACCATCCGCGGCATCAATCCGCATTGCGAAGTCGTCATCCACAACACGCGCATCTCGTCCGAAAATGCGCTCGATCTCATCCGGCCTTACGACATCGTCGTGGACGGCACGGACAATTTCCCGACGCGCTACCTCACGAACGATGCGTGTGTGCTGCTGAAGAAACCGAATGTCTATGGCTCGATTTTCCGTTTCGAGGGACAAGCCAGCGTGTTCGCGCCGCATCTGGGCGGACCGTGTTATCGCTGTCTCTATCCCGAACCGCCGCCGCCGGGAATGGTTCCGAGTTGCGCGGAAGGCGGCGTGCTCGGCGTTTTGCCCGGCATCATCGGTTGCATCCAGGCGAACGAAATTTTGAAGCTCGCGCTGAACAAAGGCACGTTGCTCACCGGTCGTTTGCTGTTGTTCAACGCGCTCGACATGAAGTTTCGCGAATTGAAATTGCGTCGCGATCCGGCGTGTCCCGTCTGCGGCGACCATCCGACAATCAAGGAATTGATTGATTACGAAGTTTTCTGCGGTATCGAACCGACGCCCGTTGACAATGGCAATCCTGACGAAGTGAGCGTTCAGGAAATGAAGAAGGCTTTGGACGATCCGAAACTCGGCATCAAGGTGATTGATATTCGCGAGCCGTTTGAATACGAGATTGCAAAAATCGAAGGCGTGCCGCTGTTGCCGATGAGCGAGTTGCAAAATCGTTTCACGGAGCTTGACCCGAACACGCAGTATTATCTGCACTGCAAAGTCGGGTCGCGCTCGCTGTCCGCGTTAAGTTTTCTGCGCGAACAAGGATTCAAATACGTCAAGAGCGTCAAAGGCGGCATCAACGCGTGGTCGGATGAAATTGACCGCAACGTGCCGAGGTATTGAAATTCATTCGCCTCGCAATTGAGCGGGTGATTGTGTTACGTTTGCAGCATGAATCACGAGGTTCAAGATTCAATCAGCTTTGAACTGGCGCAGCGGATTGCGTCCGGATTGCCGCTGCATCCAGAATGGCTTGATCTTGCCCGCGCCAATCTCGAACGCTGGTCACGCTTGAATTCCAACGCGCCTTCGTTGCTTCGTTGTTATGACGAGTGGGGAAAATTATTGGAACAAGATGTCTCCGAAATTTGCGCTGCATTGACCACCAAAAGCGACGACGGCCAGCGGCTTCGCCAAAATTCGCCGTTCGCGGGGATTCTTTCGCCGGACGAGGTTTGGGAAATCAAGTCGCGTCATCGTCATGCAACGACCACAGCTTGAGCACATCATCCGCGCCGCCGCCGGAATCACGGGCGCGAAGGAATTTGTCATCATCGGCAGCCAGGCGGTGCTCGGCCAGTTTCCGAATTCGCCCGATGAACTGCTTGTTTCAATCGAGGCGGATTTATTTTCACTGCGCAACGCAGCGGACGCCGACTTGATTGACGGCAGCATCGGTGAAGGTTCGCCGTTTCATCAAACGTTTGGTTATTATGCACACGGCGTCGCAGAAGAAACTGCTGTTTTGCCTACAGGTTGGAAGGAACGGCTGGTTTCAGTTCAAAATGAAAATACCGGCGGCGGAAAAGGTCTGTGTTTGGAAGTTCACGATCTAGCCGTTTCCAAACTTGTCGCCGGCCGCGAGAAAGATTTGGATTTTGTCCAAACTTTGCTCCGTCATCATCTCGCCAAATCTGAAATTATTCGCGAGAGAATAAATGCCACGTCAATTTCCTCGGAGCGACGAGAACTTTGCCTGGCTCGCTTGCAAAAAATCTCAAACTAAATTTTATTTTTCAATATGACCGACGACCTGCAAAAACGCATTCAAGCCGCGCTCGCCAATCCGCAAAACATGGGCGAGATGGCGGGCGCGGATTCCATCGGCACGGTGGGCAACGCCGATTGCGGCGAGATGCTGCGGCTCTGGGTGAAGTTCAAGCAGCAGGACGGCAGGCGCGTCATTGACCGCGCCACGTTCCAATCCTTCGGTTGCGAAACGGCGATTGCGGTTGCTAGTCTGGCGACGGAATTGATCCGCGGCAAAACCGCCGAGGAAGCGCTCGCGCTCAAAACCGAGGAACTCGCTGGCGAACTTGGTCCGTTGCCGCCGATGAAAATCCATTGCGCCCAGCTCGTCGAAGGTGCGTTGCGATCCGCGCTCGAACCAAAAAATATGGAAATCAAAAAAGAAATTTCTCCCTCGACTTCAAATTCACCGACGTTACTCGACAGCTTTTCCAAGTCGAAGGATGGTGTGAAGTTGACTTTTCTGGACGAAAAGTAGCGCGGGCTTCCAGCTTGCGCTTTGAAAAATCTTTCGCAGGCAAGATGCCTGCGCTACTTTAGCCGCAGCTTGAAAAGGTTGCTTTTATGAAAATACCCATTCTGAAAGAATTTGAACAATTCGCACTGCGCGGCAATGTCGCTGACCTCGCTGTCGGCGTTATCATCGGCGCGGCGTTCGGAAAAATTGTCGGTGCGCTGGTTTCCGACATCATTATGCCGCCGATTTCCCGGCTGGTCGGCAACATTGACTTCACCAATCTTTACATTCCTTTGTCGGCCAAAGTCACGCAGGCGCAGGAAACTTTTGCATCAGACCCAAAAACACTCGGTCAACATTTGCCGCTGGCTTCCGCGCAGGCCGCCGGGCCGGTGCTGGCCTGGGGCGATTTCGTCACCATCACTCTAAATTTCATCATCGTGGCTTTTTGCATTTTTCTGATGGTGAAAGGCATGAACGCGCTCAAGCGCAATGAAGCAGCGAAACCCACGCTGCCGCCTGAACCGACCGCGCAGGAAAAACTCCTGACCGAAATCCGCGACCTGCTGAAAAATCGGGCATAAAAATTCCGTCGCGAAGCGACAGCGGAAATTAGCCAGCTACGAAGTGGCTGGTGTTGGCGAATAAAAATAATTTGTCCCGCAAGGGACAATGGAATTATTCAAATATTTTCCAGCGTCCTTTCAGGACGCAAATTGGTCTTGCGATTATTCCAGCCACTTCGTGGCTGGCTGATTTCCAAAGCTCCTTCGGAGCAAAATCATTCCCTCAATTTTTTCAACGCCGCCAGGGCCGCATCGCTCTCGGCGGCTTTTTTGCTTTTGCCGCGACCGCGCGCGAGTTCGACGCCTTCGTGCTGCACGACACATTCAAACACGCGGTCATGATCCGGGCCGGTGGCGGAAACGGTTTGATATTCCGGCGCGTTTGACGAACGCGATTGCAACAGTTCCTGTAACTCGCCCTTCGGATTCTCGATGCCAGACGATTCGGCCAGCGTGCTGAAATCGGCGGCGAACCCGTGCAAGATAAATTCGCGCGCCGCGTCAAAGCCGCCGTCCAGAAAAATCGCGCCGAGCAGTGATTCAAATGTGTCCGCCAAGGCCGAGGCGCGTTCGCGTCCGCCGCTGGTTTCTTCGCCGCGACTCAAAATCAAATGCGCGCCGAGGTCGAGCGCGCGGGCGTGTTCGGCCAGCGTGCTGCGATTGACGAGTTTGGCACGCGCCTTCGTCAGCACGCCTTCGTCGAACGCGGGAAATTTTTCGTAGAGTTTTTGCGTGAGGACGAGTTGCAGCACGGCATCGCCGAGAAATTCCAGCCGCTGGTTGTGTTCGCTCGCCACGCCGCTTTCGTGCGCGACGGACGGATGCGTGAGCGCGAGGCGCAAAAAATTTTCGTCGCGAAAATTATATGCGAGGCGTTTTTGAAGTGCGGCGGAGTCGGACACGGAAAAGTTTTATTAGGCTATAATTAGTTCAAATTGCCAGTTTGAGAATCTTCGTTAGATGTTTTGCAGGGCTTTTTCAAGAGCTTAAAATGGCCAAAGGCAAGCATGACCAGATAAATACCTAACATCATTCCAGCAACGATTAACTCGATTTTTGAAATGAGATTTATCAGTGAGTGATTGTCTTTTAAGACATGCTCAAGTATTCCTAAAACACATATAACAAAGAAGCCAACTGCTAAAAATATGGACAAAATGGCCGCCTGTCTTTTTTCTTCAATTTTTTTTACTCTTGCTCCAAGCCAATAAGAAACGCAGCCGCAAATAAATATAAAAGCCCATATCGCCCTGTCAAAATCGATTTTCATGATCAATTAACTCGTGGCTGTTTGTTCAGTGGGCTGCAAAGGAATTTCATTTTCAACAATGACAGGCGCAACCGGATTCACTCCCTGTTCCAGCAACATTGCCACGTCGCGCTGGACTTCTTCGAGTTGATCCAGGCGCAGGTTCGGGTCGGCGATGGTGAAGATGTCGCCGGTCTTCGGCTGTTCGTAGACGAACACGCGCTGGCCGTCGCGGACGATCTGTTCCTTCACCTTGAGGATGCGCTTGCGTTCGAGCATCACGGCGAGGATGTAACCGGCGGCGGCGTGGCGCGGATCATTTTGCCCGATCAACTTGCGCAAGACCGTTTCCGCCGTGTCTTTCTGGATCGCGTCCACCTGCGGCGCCGACGCTTCGTAAATCCCCTGCCAGTGCGAGATGAAACCCTTGCGTTCGCGCGCGCCGTCGCTGAATTGATTCTGCCAGCACGCCTCGCAGATGTCGGAGCGGCGCAAATCCTCCGCGCGTTCGTCGAAGAGCAGCGTGTGCAGCGGCTGCCGGTCGGCGAACGGCTGGCCACACGCCTCGCAGGCGTGGGCGCGGGACTGGATGTTCCATTCGTTCATGGGCGGGGAATTTAGCCACAGATTGAACACAGATGAAACACAGATTTTGAAGAAAATATTTTCGCGCGAAGGCCGCGAAGTGCGCGAAGAAAAACTTTTTTCATCTTCGCCTCCTTCGCGATCTTCGCGCGACACATCAGTTTGCGAAATCGAAATCCGAGCAGCTCATGAAATAATGGCAGCGCGGACAACGCAGCTTGCACTTCTCGTTGATCAACTCATGCCCACATTGCAGACAAAATCGCCGGTGTTCGCCGGAAATATTTTTGTCCGGCGGCGTGGAGCAGAAGTCCTGATGAAGTTTGTCGGAAGAAGCTGAATCAGGCTGCGATTTCACAAACGGTTTTAATTTTGGTGTTGTGATATGCAATAGATTCAGAAGAAAGCTCGTGCTTAATGATGAGGTCGTGCGTAACGCCAGCAATCTCAATGCGCTGCGGGGACAGAAAATAAGGAATACCATAATCAAACATCGCGTGATGATTTGGACACAACACGAGCATATTGGCTTGAATGTCGAGACCGGCGTGACTACCTCCAAGCGGACGAACGTGGTGAACCTCAACGTAAAAAGAATTTGGTGCTGGCTCAATACGAAGACCGCATACCTGACAGGCAAAGCCATAAAGACTCTTGAGTTCTCGTGCGAGTGGCGTGTCGCGGATGATGCGGGAAATCTGCGCCTCACAACGCGAAGGTGGCTCTGGCAAATCAATGGGCGGCAGTTGAGTTTCTTTTTGCCGGGTGGAAAGGCTGAAAGAAAACTTGCTCGGCTCATTTGTATTTCTCTCGTATGTCTGGAGAAATACTTGTCCGTAATAAGTAAATTGTTGCAACGGGCGATCCCGATAGAAAAGATGAATTTCGTCGCCACGATCTGCGGCGTGGATCAGGCGGTCATCTGTGCGATGCGAAGGCTGGCCGTCCATCTGAACGGTGTTGCCATTTAATATGTCTTTGAACTGTTTGGAATGACTCTGCTTCTCGTGTGTGATGAACAAGATAATTTTATTGTCGTTCTTGGGCGTGACGACACCATGATCAAGTCCTTGGCGGCCATTGTAACCCCAAAGCTGTGCAAGTTGTTTCCTGTCCCATCGGCTGTCTAATTTAATTGTCTCGAATATAACCGGCATAAATAGATGCCAATCGTCTATTTTCTCTCGGCTACTTCAAGTCCTATTTCGGCGTATTCGCTATCCATGCCATGTCCGAAGTAATGAACAACATTTGTTACTTCATATTTGGAACGGTAATTAAGTCTTCCCGTTTCAATGATTTCGCCCTTACGAGGAATTGAATTCCATTCATAAATTTCGGAGGCTTCACCTTTATTGATTATTGTTATTCTAAACTTTTTCATAAAATTTTCGCGACGACAACACTGTATCAGTTAATGTTATGCCGTCAATTAGTTTTACAATCTATTGCGTCCGGCCAAATTTTTTCTCCAGTTCGCGATAATTCATTTCAATCAGCGTCGGGCGGCCGTGCGGACAGGTGTAGGGCATCGCGCACCGCCGCAAATCCTCGACGAGATTTTCCAGTTCCGCGCCGCCGAGCGGGTCGTTGGCCTTCACCGCGTGGCGGCAGACGGTCTTGGCGATCGTGTGCTCGCCCAGCCGCGCGAGATTCACCGCGCGTCCCGCCGCCTTCAACTCGTCCACGAGATCGAGCACGAAACGCCGCGCGTCGCCGACCTTGACGAACGGCGGCAGCGCATCGAGCAAAAACGTGCGCTCGCCAAATTCGCCCAGCCCGACGCCGAGCCGCGTAAGCGCGGCCAGTTGTTCGCGCAGAAAATTCGCGTCGCGCGGCGGCAACTCAATCGTCTCCGGCAATAATAATTTTTGCGACGGCGCAACGCCGCCTGATTCGATGCGGTTCAGCATCTGCTCGAACAAAATCCGTTCATGCGCCGCGTGCTGGTCGAGCAGCACGAGTCCCCGATCCGATTCCAGCAGCACATAAAGTCTGCCGACGACGCCGACAAGCCGGAGCGGGACGTTGAGCAACGGCGTGGCCGCAGAAGTTGGGAGATTGGAGATGGGAGTTGGGGCAGCATCCGCAGATTTCGCCGATGGCGCAGATTGAACTGCTGGCGCAACCGTCTCCGCTTCGCTTTGACGCGGCGAGAGTCCCATCTTCAAAGGCGTTTGCGCGGCTGGAAAAATTTGCGCCGGAACTGTCGTTGCTGGTTTTAATTTCTCTGGAAAATTCGGCAACGCGGGCGCGGAGATTTCGGATGCGGATTTTATTTCTTCTCTGCGTCTCTGCGTCTCTGCGTTAAAATTTGTTTTTGGATTTTCCGGTTCGGCGTGAAACGCGAGCAACGTTTCCTTGACCGCCTGCGCGACGAATTTTCTGATTTCAAACTCACGATGAAATTTCACCTCGCGCTTGGCGGGATGGATGTTCACGTCCACGGCGGCGGGATCAATTTCGAGAAACAAACAGCAGACAGGATAACGGCCTTTCATCAACGAATTGTGATAGCCCTCGATGAGCGCATAGTTGATGCCGCGATTTTCCACCGGACGGCGGTTGACGAAAATAAACTGGCCATCGCGCGTCGCGCGCGAAACGCCGGGCGAACCGACGAGTCCCCAAACGCGGATTTGAGATTTCAGATTTGAGATTTCAGATGTCGCTAGTTTTTCCGGCGTGGCATTTTCAAAAATATCGGTTTCTTCCGGCGCGGGCGAATGTCCGTCTTCAGCCAACGCGGCGGAAAAATTCACGGGTAATAATTTTTCGTCGCCGAGCAACGCGCGGAAACGTTCGCGCAAAGCCTCAATTTTGCTAGAAAGTGGGACGGGCATCTGGCCTGTCTTGGACAGGCTGGAAGCCTGTCCCACTACGGCGGGCAGTTGCCAGACGTTGCGGCCGTCTTTAACGAAGATGAACGCGACTTCGGGAAACGCGAGCGCGGCGAGCGTAAGATAATGCTGGATGTGCGCGGCTTCGGTTTCTTCCGTGCGCAGAAATTTCCGGCGCGCGGGCAGATTAAAAAATAATTGCCGCACTTCAATGCTCGTGCCAGTCGCGCTGCCGGCGGCTTTGACCTCGGAAATTTTTCCGCCGGCGATGATGATTTGCGTGCCTTCCGGTGAATTTCCTTCGCGTTCGCGCGTGGTGAGCGTGAAGCGGCTGACACTGGCGATGCTCGGCAGCGCTTCGCCGCGAAATCCCATCGTGGCGATGGACGCGAGGTCTTCGGCCTTTTGAATCTTGCTTGTCGCATGGCGTTCAAGGCAAAGTAATGCGTCGTCGCGGCTCATGCCGAAGCCGTCGTCGGTCACGCGAATCAAACTGCGCCCGCCCGCGCCGATTTCGACGGTGATTTTTTTTGCGTCAGCGTCGAGGGAATTTTCAACGAGTTCCTTCACGACGCTGGCGGGACGCTCAACGACTTCGCCCGCCGCAATTTGATTTGCGACTTGTTCGGAAAGGAGTTTGATCCGGTTCACGTTGAAACGATTTTACGGTTCAACGGTCATTTCGCCAGCGGCAAAGCGAAACAAAAAGTCGCGCCGCGTCCGGGTTCGTTCTGAACCCAGATGCGCCCGCCGTGATCCTCGACAATTTTTTTGCAGATGGAAAGGCCGAGGCCGGTGCCGTGCGTTTTTCCAAAAGTAACGAAGGTCTGAAAAAGCTTGTCGGCGATTTCGGGCGCGATGCCCGGACCAGTGTCTTCGACTTCAGTGACGATTTCCATTTCATCCGCGTGGAAACGAAGAAAGATTTTCCCGCCATTGAGCATCACGTCGGTCGCGTTGTTGACAAGGTTGTAAAAAACGCGGGTCAACCGGCGCGCATCGAAGGGCACGAGGACGGCAGGCGGGGCGTTTTGCATTTCGATGTGCGCGGATTTCAGTTCGGCTTCGGCACGAAGATCGGAGATCAATTCGAGGACGAAGACGCGGTAATCGGCGGCCTTGAGTTCGGCGTCCGTCCGTTTGCGTTCGGTGAAAATGAGGATGTCGCTGACCATGTCGTTGATGCGGACGATCTGTTTGCGGATGCGGGACTGGGTCTTGGCGCGCGATTCGGCATTGATGTTGGGCATGTCAAACGTTTCAGCGGAGAGGCCGATGATGCTCAATGGATTTTTCAGGTCGTGGACGATGGATCGGGCGAAGTTGCCGATGACAGCGAGGCTTTCGGCCTGGACCATTTCGCGCAAGTGAAGTTGGTTAAATTCGCGAAGGCGGTGGCTGATTTGCTGCAACAAACCGAACGCGAGGGTGGGTGAGCGTTCGATGAGCGAAAGCATTTCGCCGCGCGGAATAAAATAAACCTCCGTGTCCTTGAGCGCCGTGGCGGTGGCTGATCGCGGGCGGTGTTCGATGACGGCCATCTCGCCGAAAATTTCGCCGGAGCCAAGCTGTGAAAAAACGCGGCGGGTGTTGCCGCCGACCAGCCCGGAAATTTCCACCTGCCCGTCCTTCACAAAATAAACGCCGTCACCGGGTGCGCCTTCCAGGAAAATTTCCCGGCCGCTGGCGAACTGCCGTTCCTGGGTGATAAACCGCAACGCCTGCCATTCCTCATCTTTGAGGTTGCGAAATAGGGCGATGGATTCGAGTCCGACCATAAATCCAATTTATTTGAAAAAACTGCCGCGTAAAGCCAAGAGATGAGTCTGCCGAACCGACCGATGATGTTAATTGTTTGTAGTTGAAACGATAACCTGTTGACAAAAAGTTGCGGAAACGTCACATTTGTTTCATTCGGGTAGCAGCACGTTTCTTCAGCGGGGTTCCCCACCCCCACCTCCTTGGCGTCTGCTGCCCGGATTTTCAAACCGTCAAATCCCGAAGCAAAACTTGACGCTCTCGAAATCTTCTTTTAGTCTACTCATCCCCGTTTTTGCGGGGGTGTAGCTCAATTGGTTAGAGCGCTGCCCTGTCACGGGAGAGGTTACGGGTTCGAGCCCCGCCACTCCCGCCATTTTCATTTTCATGACTGCTTGTGACGCATAGTGTCAGAATGTGACTTCCGCCAATGTCCACAAGCACTTTTTCCGTTTTCACCTCGCAACCCGTTGTGCCACCCGATGACCCGTTTTGACTGCCCGCGACTAAAATCTGTGAGGCTCCTTGTGATGGTGACACGGTATAATCCGGCAACACTTCCACAACCGCCCCAGTATCGAGAAGATTTACGTCCGTATAAATGTCGTCTGCCAATTTGCCGTCACTTAAACGCATGAAATCCATCAGTGACCGGCGTTTGACTCCGGCTTTGGCCAAGTTCGTCCCTAATGTTTTACGCAACGAATGAAAATCCGCGTGCCGCCCCATAGCATCCACGTTGACAATGCCAGCAAGTTTCAAATCGCGGCGAAACCTTTCAATCCGGGGAAACCGCTTGAAAACCAGTTCATCTTGCGCGCTCGTTCCCTTCAGATTTTTTAATGCTTCTGCAATCTCTGGACGCAATCGAATCACCACTTGCTTACAATTTTTTGTCGTGGATGCCCGCACTTTGACCACCGGCGGTTTCGCCTCCAAATAAAAGTCATCCCATTTTAGTGCCGCCAGTTCGGAACGCCGTAGACCAGTCTGGGGTGCCATCAAATAAATCACTTTTCGATCCATCGGAACCACCGCCAGTAGTCGCCGCATTTCATCGTCGGTGTATGCCCGGCGCTGCCGCTTTTTATCTTTCAAAACTTTCACTTTCTCGACGGCGAGCATTGGGTTTAGGTGTGCGCGACCATTCCTTATCAGCCAGTTAAAAAAGCAAACCACGGCTTCGAGATAATCGTTGGCTGTCTTTTCTTTTAGTTCCGTCTGCTTACACCGCCAAGCCTGAAATGAATCCGCCGTGACGGCGTTCACTTGGTGCCAGCCACAATCTTCAATCATCCGTCCGACACGAAATTCTAGGTTCGACAAATATTTTTCCGATTTTCCACGACGGCGCATGTCATTGATGAAATCGGCCAGATGTTCCGACAATTTCCGCCCTGCCGCGTCGCGCATGGATTTCGGCAGAATAATTCCATCTCGTTCGTGTTGTTTTTCGCGAAGCATTTCCGTCCGCCGCTTTTCCGCGACCTGCTTGTCCGACGTGCGCAGCGATACGTCTTCAATTTTCGCATCGGCGGGTTGCTGGCGATATTTCCATCGCCAAATTCGTGAATTTTTCGGTTTATAAATCGTGTTAATCATACGCCACCCACCTTTCCATTGCCCTTTAGATAACCCAAAACCTGCGACCGTAACAGCCGGGTGCAACGCCGGAAACGACTTGCCGTCAATTGGCCGTCGGCAATCATTCGCCAAACCGTGCGCGAACTGACATTCAAAATCTTTGCGGCTTGAGTGACTCGCAAAGATTCATCACTCGCCTCTGGTTTGGCTTCGATATTCATTTTACTTTTCCAATCACCCTTGCCGCCAGATACGGACGAGCCTTAATGCGAATCTCCAAATCTATGTTGAACCATTTGCTCCGAAGAATGTTGGCGGCTTGAACTAATTGGGGTTTGACCAGTGTTTTCAGAGCGGCATTGACCAGCCGGTTTTTGATCGGCGTGTAAAAAATCTGCTTCTTGAATAAAAAGACATTCATCGGTCCCTCGCCGTCCTTTTCAAATTCACGCGCGGCAGGTTCGATCATGTCAAAAAACAGATTCCAATTTTTCGCAGGGTCTTTAAGAGCCTTGTTGATGGTGACGCTACTCAATTTGATCCCCTGCTCCGTTTCCAGAAAATGACTGATTGCCCGCGAACTCATCCGTTCGGAGGCGCCAAAAATAAAAGGAAACAATTCGACCACCAGTCCGCGCTTGGCGGTGAATTCCGCTGCCTTGGAGTGCGCCAGAAGTTTTTGACCAACCCCGGCCAAACCTGTTTCGTTAATTTCTTTTGTTTCCATTACTCCGATATAATTACAATAGTTATCAAAGTTGTCAACAGGAAAAAATCCGGCTTGAGGCAGCTTCAAAAACTTTTGATCTGTTCGCCGCCGATCAGTTCAAAAGACTTTGCGCTGGAAATTGATTGGCACGACCAAAGCGACGTAGCCGGTCTGCGAACCGTTGGCAGCTAATTCTCCGACCGG
>DATAUQ010000076.1:0-3496 GCA_036268155.1 Verrucomicrobiia bacterium
TTTCATCAGCCTCAAGGAAGGCAAGATGACGCTCGTGGCTACGGACGGACGCCGGCTCGCGCTCGTGGACGAGGAAGTGGACATCTCCGAAAAAAGCAGCGGCGAATTCATCGTGCCGGCCAAAGCCGTGAACGAATTGAACCGGTTGTTGCAGGACAAGGGCGACGTGGAAATAAAATTCGGCGAAAACCAGGCGTCGTTTTCGCTCAAGGACGATAAGGGATTTTCCGTGCTGCTCGTCACGAAATTGATCGAGGGAAATTATCCGAATTACCGGCAGGTCATCCCCGGCGAGGCCAAGGAACGCATCCCGCTCGTGCGCGAGGAATTTTTGCAGGCACTGCGCCGCGCCGAAATCATGACCAGCGAAAAGGCGAATTCCGTCAAGCTCACCTTCGGCAAAAACAACCTCGCCATCACCGCCAACTCGCCCGAAGTCGGCGAAGCGCGCGAAACGCTCGCGGTAAATTACAAGGGCAAGGAAATGGCCATCGCCTTCAATCCGCGCTACCTGATTGACGCGCTGTCCGCGCTGGGCGAGGACGAAGTGTTCTTCGAGCTGATTGACGAATTGAGCCCGGGCGTTTTGAAGATCAACGGCCCGTTCCTCTACGTCGTCATGCCGATGCGGTTGAGTTGAATTAATCACGAAGAAAATTATGCAGCCGAATGAATCTCAAAATCAAAGTGCCGCAGATTTAAGTTCACAACAACAACCGGCAAACGGTCGCAAAATTAAAAAAGGCGAGTTCATCGGAGTTGGCGCAGCGATTCAAGCGTTTGGCATTGTATCTATAATTTTAGGCTTTGTATTTGGCGAGAAAGCTTCAGGATCAGATTATGCCCTCGTTTGCATTATCCTTGGCGTGTTATTATTAATTATTGGCGGCAGAATGGCTTTCAAGTGGATTTGCTTTAATTGCGGAAATAAAATTTCAGGCAAAGAAGTAAAAATTTGTCCGGTCTGCCATTGCAATTTTACAGATTAGAAAAAGCAATTTGAAATTAGCTACATCTGTTCGACAGTTTCAATTCCGAGCGTATCGAGACCTTGTTTCAAAACGCGCGCCGTCAAATCGCACAACGCCAGCCGCGATTCGCGCACCGCGCCTTCCGCCTTGAGCACCGGACAATTTTCGTAAAAGCCCGTGAACTTCCCCGCCAGCTCAAACAGATAATTGCACAGAAAATTCGGACGATATTCCTCCGCCACCGCCTCCAGCGTCAGCCCGAAATTCAGCAGATGCTTCGCCAGCGCGATTTCTTCCGGCGCGGCCAGGGCAAGTGACGAGTGACGAGTGACGAGTGACGAGTCGGCTTCGTTTTTCCGAAAAATGCTTTTGATACGCGCGTAGGCATAAAGCAGATACGGCGCAGTGTTGCCTTGCAGCGCGAGCATTTTGTCCCAACTGAAAATGTAATCGCTCTGACGGTTCGGCAGCAGGTCGGCGTATTTCACCGCGCCCAAACCGACGACGCGCGCGATTTCTTTTCGTTGTTCTTCCGGCAATTCGGCGCTCTTTTCGCAAACGGTTTTGTAAGCGCGTTCCACGGCTTCATCGAGCAAATCGCCGAGTTTCACCGTGTCGCCGGAGCGCGTCTTGAACGGCTTGCCGTCGTCGCCAAGGATTTTTCCGAAGCCGACGTGAATCAACTTCGTGCTTTTCGCCGCGTCCGGTTTCCAGCGCGCGACGATGAGAAATAATTTTTTGAAATGCCCGGACTGCCGGTCATCCACGACGTAAACGATTTCCTGCGGCGACCATGTTTTGAGCCGGTAATCCACTGTCGCTAAATCTGTGGTGGTGTAATTAAAACCGCCGTCGCTCTTGCGGACGAGCGCGGGATCAGGAATCCATTCGCCGTCGCGATTGACCAGAAACGGGTCTTCTTTCGGCGGCAGCGAACCATCGCTGAATATGCCGACCGCGCCTTCGCTTTCACGCGCAATTTTTTTCGCGAGTAAATCGTTGACGACTTCGCCGAGCCACGGATTATAAAAACTTTCGCCAAGCGTTTCGTCAAATTTTACGCCGAGCCGCGAATAGATTTTGTCAAATTGTTGTCGAGACAGACGAATTAACTCGCACCAAATCCGAAGATTTTCTTCGTCACCTGCTTGCAATTTGACAAGTTCCAGTTTGGCAAATTCCTTTTTCGATTGAGAAGATATAGAACCGACAGTGGTTTCGTTTTCAGCCATGTAATTTACATCGCGATAAACTTGAACCATCAGTTCAATGGGGTTTGGATCGGATTTTAGAGCCTCAAGGTTGCTAATTCCAAATTTGAATCCATAAAGCAGCATTCCAAACTGCGTGCCCCAGTCACCGATGTGGTTATCGCTGATGACGCGATGGCCGAGCAGTCGCAGCGTGCGTTGTAGCGCGTCGCCGATGCCGGTGGAGCGGATATGGCCGACGTGCATCGGTTTGGCGACGTTCGGTGAACTGAAATCTACGACGACGGTTTTTGGTTGCGAAAACTTTTCAAAAAACAAATGTTCACCGCGCGCGGCGGATTGTAAAACTTCTTCCAGCGCGGAATTTTTCAGCCGAAAATTTAAGAAGCCAGCTCCCGCAATTTCGACCTTTTCACAAATTTCAGAAACGTCCAGTTTCGCCAGCACGTCTGTTGCAAGTTGACGCGGATTCAGCTTGCGCGCTTTGGCGAGCGACATCAGCGCATTTGATTGGTAATCGCCGAATTTCGGATCAGGACACGGACGGACTAAAACAATTGAAGCATCGGTATCCGGCAAAATTTCGCGGACGGCGGCTTGGAGCTTCAGTTCAATTTGTTTGTGTGGCAACACAGGGGAATTTTAGCCACAGATGGGCACAGATGAAACACAGATTTTTTGCGAACCGACCAAACAGGAAGAACGATTACTTTTTCCCGTGTTCGCGAATCGTGTTGAGCATCACATCGGCGTCGGGGGCTTGTTCGAGCGCCTGACGGAATTCGGCTTTGTGCAGGAGCTTGGCGATGTTGGCGAGCGTGTGGAGATGTTTTTGAAATTGACCCTGCGGCACGAGAAACAGCATGACGAGTTTCACAGGCTGATTGTCGAGTGCGTCGAAGTTGACGCCTTTGGTGGAACGGCCGAGCGCACCGACGACTTCAAAAATCAAATCGGTTGAGGCGTGCGGAATGCCAATGCCGAAACCGATGCCGGTGGACATTGATGTTTCGCGCTTCTTGACGGCGGCGGTCACGGCGTCGCGGTCGCCCGGTTGGATTTTGCCGGTGGCCACGAGATTGCCGATGAGTTCGTCAATCGCTTCCCAGCGGTTCGTCGCGCGCAAATCGGGGACGATCTGCGCTTTGCCTAAAATGTCTGCCAAATCCATATCGTGCGGCTAAAGATTTGAACCGAAACGCGAAACATATCAAGACTGAAATAGTGACAAATTTTTCCGGCGTCAAATCACGCGCTGCAACCACAGCAGAATTTTGTCCGTGCTATTCAACCACCAGTGCAGAACTTCAAGCA
>DATAUQ010000077.1:0-36624 GCA_036268155.1 Verrucomicrobiia bacterium
ATTGCCCCGCCCTTGGCCACCACATACATCACGCCGTCAACGACGATGGGATTGAAAAAATTCCCCCTGCCCCCGTCTGGGTCGGCATAATTCCAGATGATTTGAAGTTGGTTGACATTCTCCTTGGTGATTTCTTTGAGATCCATGTAATGGGACTGATCCGCCCCGCCCCCGTATTGCCTCCAAGTTTTATGCTGGTCGGAAGTAGTAAGATTAGTTTCCTCCAACCCGCCCGTCTGGGCACTAACATGATGGGCGCACATCACTCCAAGCACCATGCAAACTCCCAATCGCAGCGACAAATGAAAACACCTCATCATTCGTCCAGAGTTTATCGAGTGCATATTAAGGAAAATAGAGGATCATGGTAACAGGGTCAACGAGAAATTAGACCTTGGACTCTGACGTGACCTTACTTTTTAAGACCATGTGATGTGTTAGTCTGGGACACTAGAAATCGAAGGCATTGTCCATGACAGCGCGCTCCGAACGAGTCCGGTTGCTGCCGGTCTTGGTTTTGAAGAATTCGGCCACGACCTCACGCCATGTGCGGAGTATGAAATTTGCATCCGCCGCAGCCAGATACGCGCGAGAAATTTGCAGATTGATGGCCGGTTGCTCCAAGGCTCGTTTTGGCATGCAAAAGTCGGTTTGCCTTTGCGTGGTCGTCGGTGTGCAAACTCTCCTAGTCCCGGTGACTGCGGTGCCTTTGCTTCCATTGGATTGCACTCGTGCAAATGAATCCCCCACTTCCTTCATTTTACCTTTGGCATAATCTGTTTTTTAAATCCAAAAAGCTAAACAGCATCAAATTGCAGTATCAGATTTGGATTGATGCTTAATTTGATGCCAGGTCAGTTTTCCGGCTCGCAAAGACAAAAATCTTATTTTACTCCCTTTTTATTCTAATGCACAGGCGAATCTGCTTGCCATTTAATTTCATCCAAGCACAATGAATTTCCAATGAAATTGGACATATTTTATCATTTGATTCGAGGGCTGGCATGGTTGCATTAAAGGCAAGTGGCCTTCGGGTTACCAAATAAAATTGTTAAATTTCCAAATCAAATCAATTGTTCGGGGCGTAGCGTAGTCCGGCTAGCGCGCTTGCTTGGGGTGCAAGAGGTCGGGAGTTCAAATCTCCCCGCCCCGACCATTTTTCCTTGGTTTTTCGATAGGGTCATGGATTCCAAACAGATTCCAAACAACTCACGTTGACTTTGGGGTCTTTAGAAAGGCCATGATGAAGACAGTAAGATTCCCCGTCACAGTTTCAGAGGAAGGCGTTTCCGCAACCATCCGCAAGTTCTCACGGATCAAAAATGGGAAAACCTACATCTCGTTCTCCGCTGAATATTTCCTGCTCGGCAAACGCAAACAGGAATGGCGCTCAAAGTTTGAGGACGCCAAGACCGCCGCGCTCGAAGCCTGCCGGACAATTTCCAGAGGCCAGCAGGTTTCCTTGCAGTTGGCGAACGGCGACAGGATGGAATACTTGCGAGCGAACGAAGCATTGCACCCGGTTGGTGTCAAACTGGACGTGGCCGCGCACGAATACGCCGGGGCAATGACGCTCTTGGGCGGGCGTGCGACCATCGCCGAGGCTTGCCGTGAGTGGGTGAAGCGTAACGCCGTCCAGCTTCAAATTATCACCGTCGCAGATGCGAAAATGCAGTTGCAGCGGCAAATCATCACAGACGGAAAATCCAAGTGGCGGAAGAAACAAATTGCCGCCGCGCTCGACCGTCTGGCCGAATCGCTCAACGTCCAGGTTCATACAATCACTCCGAACCTGTTGGGCGCATATTGGGGGGATTACTCGCTGTGTGCCATCTGCCTATGGTGGGCAACTGGCCTTGACCTGCTGGAATTGGTTTGGAAGGCATTACGCCAACATTGCGCCAGTGTCAGGCGATACGGTTAAAACGCACAAAAACATTTTGGATTTGGGCTTGGCAATCGCATTACACGCCGACCGGATTCAAGAGCCTGTGACCGCACGGCTGATGGATTCGGCCTTTGAATCATGGATGCGTGAACACCAAAAGCGGGGCGTCCGGCTGCGCTGCGCGCCTGACGAATATCGGCGCGAACTGCGCGACAGCATTGAAGGGGCGCGGCGCAAAAGTTGGTTCAAATCCGCCGCTGAAAAATGGATTCGCTGGACGCGGCATAAAGATTTTCCGCACGCCGCGATGACGCCCGATAAGATCATGTTTGCCATCCACCAGCATTGCGCCGAATCCAAGAGCAACGATTTTTTCATCGGCGCGCGGGACGCTGGCCTTTTGGCGGGCGTCAGTTACCGCACGGCTGCCCGCGTCATACGCAAACTCTGCGATGATGGCCAGATTGAAAAAATTGGCGAGCGGCGGCAAATCCGTCTCGCGCAAGACTACCGGCTGAAAACGTGAAAATCCCCAAAACATAATGCCATTGGCTATTTTGGATGCCGATGACGGATTTTTTCAAAGCCTTCATGCTGATTTTCCAGCAATTCAGTGTTTTTGGTCATCCAATACAACTTTTACTTGTCTTTTGTAAAAAATAAATCACTCACAAAAGACCGTCCCAGGTTTCCCACTCGACGACAACACCGGCATTTCAAAAGAATCCTTAATGCCGGCATGGACTGACGATGATGATTCTCGTTTGGGACGTTTTAGACGGTTGTTTCGTGGTTTCAGTCAGGTTTTCGGGTGTTTTTTGACCGTCAAATGTGGATGGACATTTTTTCGGGCTACCCCAGCGGATGTCCGACCGAATCGGGCAGACTGGTTTTCATGCAACGACGATTGTTGAATTTTTTCGAGGCGGTGTGGGAATGGAATTTTCAGATCATCACGAAAGCGGCGGGTGTCTGGACGGAAAAAAGCATGCTTATTCATCACGGATTGCCGACAAATGAGATTTGTTTGATCGAAGTGAATGTCGCGTGTTCGTTTCAGATGAAGTGCGCGACGGGATTTTTTGCGGCGCATCGCACCGTCAGCCCGCGCAAGGCGGCGTTGAACATCGTGCGTGAAGCGCAAGCGTTGGTGTCCGACGTGCGAATTGAATTCGCCGAGCATTTGCGGGGACAAGGCAATGAGTGTTCGCCACGCTCATAAATACGAACGCGCAACCAGCGGACGGTTTTCTCTTGTCGAAAGCTGATTCCCGCGCGCGTGCCGGTCGCTCTCGCGCTTAACGCGCGAGCCTGCACGCCTTCACAGGTTAGTCCGTGCGTCCTCCTCGGCGTGCGGACGCTTGCCTTCGCGCGCGGCGGACGGTTTTTCAGGTTCGGATGAACTCATTCCAATCCACCCGTCTTATTTATTGAACATCACTCGCGCGCGAAGGCCCGGCAGGGGAAACTCGTCGCTGGCGCGACGAGGCAAAGCAACGGGCGCTGCGCGCCCCGCGCAAGGTTGAAAAGGTTCAAATTTCCGGTAAGTTATTCGCTTGAAGTTGCACTCGTTTTTCACCGTTGCCGCCGCGCTTTGCTTTGGCGTGCTACCGGCGCGGGCGACGATTGACGCCACGCTGCAAATGCAGCTTGGCAACCCGTCCGGCGCAATCGCCGACACGAACAATCACGATCATTATTTGATTCAGCGCACCGTCGAGGCGATTGATTACAGCGACAACCTGGGCGAGCCGGTTTGGGCAAGCTGGGATTTGACGGCGGGCGACATCGGCGGCAGCGGGCGAAATTCCAGCTTCTACACGGACACAAACTTGCCGCCGAATTTCTACCGCGTCACCACCACCGATTACAACGGCGTCGGCACGAATAATTTCAATCGCGGCCATCTTTGCCCGTCGGAAGATCGCACGGACACGACCAACGATAACAAGCTAGTTTTTTCATGTCCAACATCATGCCGCAATCGGCGTTGAACAATCAGGGCGTGTGGGGAAATTTTGAAAGTTTCTGCCAGTCGCAGACAAGCTCAAATGAAATGCTCATCATTTGCGGCGGCAGCGGATTCGGCACGAACACAATTCCAAGCGGCGCGGCGTTTATTCCTTCAAACACATGGAAAATCGCCGTGTGCGTTCCGCTTGGCAGCGGCACGGCGTTGAGCCGCATCGCCATCACAAACCGCGTCATTGCGATTTCCATTCCGAACATCACGAATGGATTGAGTAGCGACTGGCACACCTACGTCACCTCGCCGCGCAAAATCGAGCAAGACACCGGCTTCACTTTTTTCACCGCCTTGCCGACGGGCATTGCCAGCGTCTTTCGGGCGGAAGTGGACGGCGCACCGACATTCTCCGCGCTGACGCTCACAAACAATCAATTTCAATTCACCGTCAACGGCTGGACGGGAACAAAGTATGTTGTGCAAGTCGCAACAAATCTGGCCGTGCCAAACTGGACACCGCTAAAGACAAATGCCGCGCCGTTTGTGTTTGTCCAATCCAACGCGAATTTATTCAACCAACGATTTTATCGTGCGTCGGTGAATCCGTAGCGAACCGGCGCGGGAGCAATTTAGTTCGCGGCGCGCTCATAAAATACGAACGCGCAACCAGCCACGGTTTTCTCTTGTCGAATGTCATCGCCGCGCGCGGACGCCGACGCTCATGCCCGTGCAGTCGGCTAATGCCGACTGCTCCGGGCACCGGCACGCCTTCACAGGTTAGTCCGAACGTCCCGCTCGGCGTGCCTTTCGCTACCCCCGCGCGCGGATAACGTCGCATCACGCTCGAATGTCATTATTCCAATCCACCCGTCCACGACGTTCAACGGTTTTATGGCGCGGGGGTCGGCGGGAGCAACCTCGTCGCTTCGCTCCTCGACAAAGCAACGGGCGCTGCGCGCCCGCAAACGGCAGAAAGTTTCTGGCGGGCGCGATGCTCCGCATATCGCCCAGGACAAAGCAATAGGCCGCGAGGCTTCGCCCGGCCAACGCATCGGCAATAATCGTGAGAGCGGCCATTTCCGACCGCGCCACTTCGCAGGCTGCGTTTTGCGGCTCGGAAAATGTCCGCACTCACTCAAAATCACCGGCAATGGGCTGATACCTCGTCCATCCGTCTGCGCGCCGGGCATCTGACCGCAAACCCTGCACCCGCTGCGGTTCAGCCGCCCGTCGCGCAGACGGATGGCAAGTGCAAGCACCGAGGAGTCAGCATAAACGGGCGCGCACAACCGCGACGCGCCCGAATGAACCCCGGCCACGCGAGATAAACTTTGGCTCTGCGGAACGGCTGTCATGCCGGATGCTTCCCGGCAGCCGCACAAGAGATGTTATCTGTAATGCCGCCCATTGCCGTATCCCGCTGGCGCGTGAACCCTCGGCAAATGGGTTCCCGCCGTCTCCCCGCGCGACAACGCGACCGACGGCCCGGTTCATTCAAGATAACATCGTCTTGTGCGGCCACCGGCTGCTTCACTGTCACGCCGACTGCTGATCCGCACCTCGCGCTCGTGCGGGCAGTCGTCGCGCCAGCTTGTAGGCATCAGGCACGCCAGCCGTCCGCGCCGCCGGGGGTGAAAATATGGCGTGGCAAAACCCCCAACCCCCGCCCATCCCCGTATGCTCGCCCCCTTCCATCCCCAAGGGGTCTGCGCTCGGAAAAACGGGAAACTTGCAAAATTCCGCAATGCGGCTATTTTGGCCGAGTGAATTACACGCCGAAAGCTTCAACGCCCGCCCGGGTTTATGTTCCCCCGCAAGTCACCCGCGACTTCGCTGGCGTGCGTGGCCGTGTCCAAAATGCAGTGGCGGCGTCACCCCAATCGGTCAACTTTTCCGACGCATCAAAGCAGGTGCAGTCGTTTCGGCAAGCTCCCCCGAAGAAATAGCCGCAAGCCAGATTGCCGCGCTCAATGAGTGGATCGCTCCATGTGACCACGCGGCTGAATCTGAAATCTCATTTCCAAAAGTGGACGAGGGTTCGGAACATTTGGTTTTTCTGGACGCACCCAACGCCACGGTTTTCAAAGCCACGCGGCCAAACATTTTTGGCGAATCTTACTACCTCGATGCGACGGGCAAAATAAACCAGCGCAATTGTTCGCCGCTTGATTATCTGATTCGGTTGCGGCTTTGGAAAAAATTGTTCCAGTCCGCCCCGCGCGATTTGGGCATGACCGCGCAGGGACAAATCATTTCGTCGCACAAATTCATCACCGGAATAAAACCGGCACAGGCCGACGTGGATTCATTTTTATTTGAAGCCGGTCTTTCCGCCGTCAAACAGCAATACTGGCTTTGGAAACGAACCTATCCCGATTTTGAAATCTGGCTGGGCGACGCGCGGGACGATAATTTTGTCGAAACCAGCGCGGGCATCGTGCCGATTGACATTCGCCTTTGGTTTTCCGGTTACACACCTTGCACCGAAACGCCTGATTGGTAATACTTCGCGCCGGAAACCAACGCATGACTCTTTCCGAAATCATCGCCAGCCTCACGAAGCTCACCGCTGCGATCCGGCGCGATGAATTTATTTATGATTTCCTCGCCGCCTTTGGCACGCCCAAGGCCACGATTTCACGGCTGAAATCCGGCAGCGTGAACCTGGCGAAAAAAGACGGCTGCACGTTGCTCAAGGCCAAAGTCTATTTTGAACCGCTCTTGCCCGACCTGTTGAAATCCTACTCGCCCGCCGAAGCCATTGAGACGGCGAAGCGCGACCGCGCCATCATGCGGAACAAACCGAGCTTCCTCATCGCCACGGATTTTCAAAACCTCGTCGCCTTCGACACGAAAAAAAACGAGACGGCGACGTTTCCCATCGCCGAGTTGCATGATAACTACGCTTTTTTTCTGCCGCTCGCCGGCATGGAGCGCACCGTGTTTCAGACCGAGACCGAAGCGGATGTCAAAGCCGCCGAATACATGGCGAAACTTTACGACCTCATCCGGGCGGATAATCCGCCGAAGTCGCTGGAGGAACGCCACTCGCTGAATGTTTTTCTCACGCGGCTGCTGTTTTGCTATTTCGCCGAGGACACCGGCATTTTCCCGGAGCAGTCGTTCACCAAGGCCATTGACGGCTACACGCAGGTTGACGGCTCGGATGTCGCCGAGTTTTTGCGCGAGTTGTTCGTGACGTTGAACACCGAGCCAAAGGTGCGGCACCAGACCAAGCCCCATTTCAAAGCTTTTCAGTATGTGAACGGCGGCTTGTTCACCGACACGCACGCGCGTTGCGCCGACGTGCCGGTTTTTTCCACCAAGTCACGCGCGCGGCTCATTGATCTCGGCACGAAAAGCTGGAAAGAAATCAATCCCGACATTTTCGGCTCGATGTTTCAAGGCGTGGTGGATGACGAGAAGCGCGCCGAGTTGGGGATGCACTATACCTCCGTGCCGAACATCATGAAGGTCATCCGTCCGCTGTTTTTGGACGAGCTTTATGAGGAGTTTGAAAAAGCCAAGGGCAACGCCGCCAAGTTGAATAAATTGCTGAATCGCATTTACCGGCTGCGGATTTTTGACCCCGCTTGCGGGTCGGGCAATTTTCTCATCATCGCTTACAAGGAATTGCGGCGGCTGGAAATGCTCATTTTCAAGGAACTGGAAAAAGTTGAGAACCGCCCGATGCTGACCGAAGCGCAGCCGGGGTTTGAGGGCAGAGGTTTCCGTGCCGCCAATGAGCAACCGGGGCTCACGATCAGCCAAGCCACCATGCGGCTGCCGGGCATCCATGTCAGCCAGTTTTACGGGATTGAACTGGATGATTTCGCGCACGAGATTGCGATTCTGGCGCTCTGGCTGGCGGAACATCAGATGAATGTGGAGTTCAAGGCGGCATTTGGAAATGCCCCGGCATCATTGCCGCTTACAGACGGCGCGAAAATTGTTTGTGGGAACGCGCTGGATAAAGATTGGAATACGGTTTGCCCAAAAGATGATGGATATGAAATTTTCGTAATGGGGAATCCGCCATACTATGGAGCGCGGAAACAGACCGCAGAACAAAAAGCGGATATTGTTCGCGTTGCAGGAAATTTAGACGGCCACAAAAATCTTGATTACATCGGCGGATTTTTTATTAAAGCTGCCGCATACGTCCGGGCGACAAGTGCCGCCGTCGCCTTCGTCACCACAAATTCAGTGTGCCAAGGTGAGCAAGTCGCATTGCTTTGGCCGCACGTTTTGAAAGACGATTTGGAATTTCATTTTGCTCATCAAGCGTTCAAATGGTCTAACAGCGCGAAAGCCAATGCTGGCGTGACTTGTGTGATTATTGGAATAAGGCAACAAACGGGTTTGCCCAAACGGTTATTCAGTTCGGACATTGTCCGTAATGTCCCGAACATAAATCCATACCTTGTCGCGGGGAAAACTATTTACGTTCACAAGCGGCGGCAAAGTATTTCAGGAATGCCTCCCTGTGACTTTGGGAATATGCCGAATGACAGGGGGCATCTATTGCTTGACCGTTCAGAGCGAGCCGGGCTTGTTGAAACTTCGCCGCAAGCCGAAAGATTCATTCGCAGACTTTTAGGGACAGAGGAATTTATAGACCACAAGGAGCGTTGGTGTCTTTGGATTCCAACAAGTGAATTGGAAATTGCAGTCTCAATACCAGAGATAAAACGTCGGATTGACCTTGTGGCAGCAGAACGCCTTGCAAGTGATCGTGAACCCACGCGAAAACTGGCCGATAGAGCATACGAATTTGGTGAGATTCGCCATAAAGATGGCCCGGCAATCTTGATTCCAAGGCATTCAAGCGAAAGGCGTGAGTATATCCCCAGCGGTTATTTAAGTGCAGGTAACATTATTCATGATTCTGCTATTGCTGTGTATAATGCGACCCCGTGGATTTTTGCTATAATCTCTAGCAAGATGCACTTGGTGTGGGCGCGTGCAGTTGCCGGTGGATTGGAGACGCGAATCCGCTATTCCTCATCCATCTGCTACAACAATTTCCCATTTCCAGAAATCAGCACATCGCAGAAAGCAGAATTGGGAAAGTGTGCCGAGGCCGTGCTGATGCAAAGAGAAAGCCATCCCGAAAAAACCATCGCGCAACTTTACGATCCCGACACGATGCCCGCCGACTTGTTGGCAGCGCACCGGGCATTGGACACCGCCGTAGAAAAATGTTACCAGCCAAAACCATTCGCCAATGACGAAGATCGTCTTGAATTTCTATTTGCCGAATATGAAAAAATGACAGCGGCAGGACAGGCTGAATTGCTGACGCCCGCGCCCGCCAAGAAAGCCAAACCCAAAAAATCCCATGCCTGATTTAATCCACGTCGAATACGAGACCACCGGTAAAAGCACGGCAATAGACAGCTTGGGAATGCGCGAAATGCAGGCTCGCGCCTACGCCGCGCGTGCCAGCCAATACCTGCTGCTCAAAGCGCCGCCCGCTTCCGGCAAATCGCGGGCGCTCATGTTCATCGCGCTGGACAAGCTGAAAAATCAGGGGCTTCGCAAGGCCATCATCGCCGTGCCGGAGCGTTCCATCGGCGGCTCGTTCGGCAACACGCCCTTGAGCAAATACGGTTTCTTTGAGGATTGGATCGTGCCGCCGGAGCATAATCTTTGCACGCCGGGCGGCGAACAAGGCAAAGTCGGCGCGTTCAAGAAGTTTCTCGCGGGTGACGGCCGCATTTTAATTTGCACGCACGCCACGCTGCGGTTTGCCTTTGAACAATTGGACAGCGCGGCCTTCAATGATTGCCTGCTGGCGGTGGATGAATTTCACCATGCGTCCGGTAATGAAGACAGCCGCCTAGGTGAACTGGTGCGCGGCATCATGTCCGGCAGTAACGCGCATATCGTGGCGATGACGGGCAGCTATTTTCGCGGCGACTGCCAGCCGGTGCTGTTGCCGGAGGATGAAGAAAAGTTCACCGCCGTCACCTATAATTACTACGAGCAGCTTAACGGCTACGAATACCTGAAATCTTTAGGTATCGGCTACCATTTTTACCAAGGCCGGTATCTGACGGCGATTGCCGACGTGCTAAACACGGACAAGAAAACCATTCTGCACATTCCGCACGTCCGCTCCGGTGAATCCACCAAGCACAAATATGGCGAGGTGGACGCTATCCACGACATCATCGGCACGGTGCAATACACCGATCCAGAAACCGGCATCATCCATGTAAAAAGGCATTCGGATGGAAAAATCATCAAGGTGGCTGACCTCGTTGATGATGAAGCCGTAAGCCGCGACCGGGTGGTTGCCTTTCTGCGAACAATCAAGCAGCCGGACGATTTGGATTTAATCATCGCGCTCGGCATGGCGAAGGAAGGCTTTGATTGGAAATTCTGCGAACACGCGCTAACCGTGGGCTATCGCGGCTCGCTGACGGAAGTAATCCAAATCATCGGACGCTGCACCCGCGACAGCGCGGGCAAAGTCCACGCGCAGTTCACGAATCTCATCGCCCAGCCGGACGCGAAGGACAGCGACGTGGCAATTTCGGTGAACAATATGTTGAAGGCCATCACCTGTTCGCTGCTGATGGAGCAGGTTTTAGCTCCGGTGATCAAGTTCAAGCCCAAGCAGGATGATGAAGAAACGCCGCCGGGTGAACTGCGCGTGAAGGGGTTGAAAGGGGCGACGACCGAGCGCGTGAAGAAAATCTTGGAGCAGGACATCAATGATTTGAAAGCCGCCATTTTAAGTGATGACTCCGTGAACAAAGCCATCACCGGCGCGGTTGACCCGGAGGTGTTGAACAAGATTTTGATTCCAAAGGTGATTGAAACCAAATACCCGCAGCTTACGCTGGACGAATGGGAGCAAGTCCGCCAGCACGTCGTGGTAGATTCAGTGGTTCGCGGCGCGGAAATTGAAGTTCAAGGCGATAAGAAATTTATCCGCATGGCCGGGCGGTTCATCAACATTGAAGATTTGAGCATAGACCTGATTGATTCCATCAATCCGTTTCAGCGAGCCTACGAAATCATTTCCAAGAACGTGAACGCGCCGACGTTGAAGGCGATTCAAGATTGCATCGCGGCGACGCGAATCCAGATGACGGACGAAGAAGCGATTTTGCTTTTTCCAAAAGTGAAAGCGTTCGTCAAAGAAAAAAACCGCGAGCCGATGATCAATGCCGTTGACCCGATGGAGCAGCGCATGGCATCGGCGCTCGTTTATATCAAAAAACTCCGGCAGCAGCGCGGCAAGTAAGTTATGACCGACGAGCAACTTGCCAAATTGATTCAGGACGACGACCAAGACTTGCTCAAGGTCAAGCCCAAGCGCACGCCGCAATCCACCGAGGAAGAACGGTTGCTGGATGGATTCCAACAGATTTTGCGCTTCGTGGAAACCAACGGCGCACCCCCGGCGGAATTTGCCCCAGATTTGAGCGAACGGCTATTGTTCGCCAAGTTAAACGCCATCCGCAGCAACCGGCAGCAATGCGAAAAACTTTTGCCGTTCGATGAATACGGGCTGTTAAAAGAGGTTGAGGCAGCACCCGCTACGATTGACGAAATTCTGGACGATGATTTTCTCGACAACTTGAACCCGGCGGCAAATGAGATTTTCAAAATCAAAAACATTCCGCTGACGAAGGAAATTGAAAGCCCGGATTATGTGGCGCAGCGGAAACCGTGCAAAGATTTTCACTTGTTCGAGGAGCAATTCCAAATCTGCCAGCAGGAAATCAAATCCGAAAAACGGCGGTTGCTGCCATTTGCGAATGAACAGCAAATTGAAGTCGGCAAATTTTTCATCCTGCGCGGCATTTTGCTGCTCGTCACCGAGGTTGGTGAACGGGTGGTAAAAAACGGCAAATGGAATGCGCGTCTCCGCTGCATTTTCGAGAACGGCACGGAATCCGATATGCTGCTCCGCTCGCTCGCGAGCGAACTTTACAAAGACGGACGCCGCGTGACGCTGCCGGACGATAAGTTGATGACGGCAATGCTCGTGACGGACGACGACAAAGCCAGCGGCTATATTTATGTGCTGCGTTCCTTGAGCCAGCACCCCGACATCAAGGCGATTCCAAATCTCTACAAAATCGGACTCGCCCGCCAAAACATTGAAACCCGCATCCAAAATGCGGCGAACGAACCGACCTATCTCATGGCGGCGGTGGCATTGGTAAGCACGTTCCAATGTTACAACGTGAATTTGACCAAACTGGAAAACCTGCTGCACCGCTTTTTCGATCCGGCGGCGGCAAAAATTCAGGTTACGGACGCACAGGGAAATTATCACACGCCAAAAGAATGGTTCAGCATCCCACTCTCCACCATTGAGACGGCGGTGCGCCTGCTGATTTCCGGCGAGATTGTGAATTACAATTACAATCCCAGCACGGGGCAAATTTTGCTGAATGAGTAGCAAAACAAAACCGCCTTTAGGTGGCTACGCCGCGCTGATGCTGAAATTTGTGCTCCGCTTCTGCACGCCGCGCTTCCGCGCCAATCCACGACCCCTTGCAGTCTGTGGAGAGTGAGATTTTTAGACCGTGCAGACCAGACAAATTCCAAACTTTTCCAAACAAAAACAGGGTGCTTTCTTTCACCTTGTTGCATCCAGTGAGTTTTGATAGAATCACGGCAGAACATTGATTCTATTGAATATCTTGATTTTTCTAGTGAAAATTCAAGAAGGGTAGAGGCAGTTCAAATCTCCCCGCCCCGACCATTTTAAAATTATTCTTCCGAGAGTTTCGGTGTCAGGGTGAGATTCATGCTGCCGACAGCCACTTCAAAAGATTGTCCGGTTTTGGTGACGACCTGGATGACGCTCAAGCTACTGGTTTTTCCGCTGCTGTTTTTGGATTCGAGCGCCATGGTGAGTTGCAGGTTGTTGCGGTCGAGGAGGGTTGGCTTGATAGTGCAGCTTTTTCCTGCGCCAAGGTTGATACAGGTTTCGTAATGATTCGTCAGATCAAGTTCGCCCAGATTTTTGTTGGTAAAGGATTCGGAAGAGGTGGCGATGGTCACAATCGGCGCGTGCTGCTGCGCCGTTGGATTTTTTGCCTTGATGCAGCTCGACGGCAGCAACCCGGTCAGTACCACCATCAACGCTGTAAAAATTTTTGTCAGCCACATATGCGTGCTAAAAAGCAAGTGTCAGGCCGTTTTTAACTAGAAACCCCCGGTGAATAAACCGCTGGAAAAATCAAATCGTATCTGTTGGAGCGATGCGGGACTGTCTCAAAACCTGGAAAAGATGTCGGAAATTTGGCAGCGAGGCGAAAAATTCAGGCTGAAAGTTTCACTTTCTTGCGTTGGCGCGGTTTGTGCTAAATGAAATCTATGAAGACAGTTGTCAATAAAGTGAAACGAAGCGGTGTGTATTATCTCATGACCACCGTGACCGCCGCTGATGAATCGCGCAATGCCAAGTCTGACACTTTGGGCGCCGTGGCGGTGGTTGTCCTGCTCCTCGGTGCGGTTGGTTTGATGCGGTTGTTTTTGACGGTCTGATTGCGATGCCGTGCGCGGCTGCCAATCAATCTTCGCGGTCAAAAATCAGCGTGTTTTTGTCATCCTTGAGCGTCAACCGACCGTTGCTGATTTGTGCGGTCATGGATTTATTTTCACCATTGCTGGAAAGCGACAAATCGTAATTCGTGTCACTGGCTGTCCATGAACCTTTCCATGTTTCCGGCGTGGACGGCTGCTTTTTGAAATCAGGCAGATTTTTTAGAAACGCCTGGCCGTCGGCATCCGCCACAAAAGTTGTGTCCGCAAAACTCCGGGTCCACAGGGCGCGAACCGCCCTCATCTCACTGGCCGGAATGTTTGGTTGCGCTTGCCGCAGCATGGCGACCGTCGTGCTGACATTGAAATCCCATCGCCCAAGAATTTTCTCCGCATCGTATTTTGCCGACTTGCCGGTTTGGAGATAAACTGTCAGGTCGTCCAGATTGGTCTGCACCGTCGCCCATACTGTGTCGAGCAAGTCATTGTTTTGCAAAATGGTTTTGACCTGCGGATCGTTCAGCAATTGTCCCATTGGCGCACGCGAATTCCACGCGTTGGTGAAATCGCCGCTCTGCGCGAGCTGTTGCAAATCATCTCGTTCGGCCAGCGAAATGAATGCCGGATAACGCCCCAATCGGTCACTCAATTGCGGGTTCTGGCAGATTGTTCCTGCGAGATCGGCGATTTTGTAAAAATTATCCGGCATTGTCACAAGTGCGCGTGCCGCCTTGTCCAGACCGGTGCTTTGCAGATCATTCCCCAAACGATTGACCAGTTTCGTTGACCGCGATTCGTCATCGGACGGCGCAACCTGAAACGTCCAGTAGCTGAAATTAAAAATCAGAAAACTGATCAGCACGATATACGCCGTGCCGTTCAACGTCCCGATGCACGCGCCCAGCCGCGTGTTCAGCCGCGCCCACAATGCCTGCCGCAGATCGCCCGCCTTGTATTTGTAATAGACCTCGATTTTGCGATGCACAAAAAATCCCGCCATCTTGAACAAAACCAGCACGACCAAAAAAGCTACAATCGGCGAGATCGCCCAGATTGTCGTTTCAGTGTGAACTCCAAGATGCGGCAGCAAATGTGTGAAAACTTTCCCCAGCGTCGTCGCCAGCAATCCTCCGAAGACGATGCCGACGAACGTGAACGCCGCGTTGATCGCGCCCAATTTGTGGCCGAGCGCGATTGACGCCGCCAGCAACACCACCGCAAGAATCCAAATTGTCATGGCCACAATAAAAACCATTTGCCGGAAAAAGCACGCGGAAAATTCAAGTTAGATTCCCACATTGAAACTGCGCGGTGGATGAAGCACATTGCCCGCAGTGAAGATTTCCATCGTCATCCCCGCGTTCAACGAAGAACGGCTGCTCGGCGAATCCCTCACGCAAACCAAATCGGCGGCAAATGCCTTTACGCAACGCGGCTGGGAAGTGGAATTGATCGTGTGTGACAACAATTCCACCGACCGCACGGCGGAAATCGCGCGCATGGCGGGCGCGACCGTCGTGTTTGAGCCGATCAATCAAATTGCCCGCGCCAGAAATTCCGGCGCGGCGGCGGCGACCGGCGAGTGGCTCGTTTTTGTCGACGCCGATTCGCATCCCAGCGTGGAACTTTTTTCTGATGTCGCGGAACAAATGAGTTCCAGCAAATGTCTCGCGGGCGGCGTAACCGTCCAGATGGACGAAACCAAGTTCACCCTGCGCGTCATCATCGCGCTGTGGAACTGGACGAGCCGGTTGAAGAAATGGATGTCTGGCGCGTTTATTTTTGTCGAGGCGGCGGCGTTCAGGCAGATTGGCGGGTTCAGCCGCGAACTATTTGCCACGGAAGAACTGGACTTGAGCAACCGGCTGAAGCAGCTTGCGCGCACGACGAGCAAAAAAATTGTCATCCTGCACCGGCATCCCATCAAGACCTCGGCGCGCAAGCTCAAGCTCTACACGCTGCACGAAATTTTGAACCAATTTGTCCGCGCCATCTTCCGCCCCCGCCGGACGCTGACCAGCCGCGAGGCCACTTTTTATTGGTATGACGGGCGAAGATAGAATTATTACGACGCAGCGACCTTTTTCCCAGCCGTGAGAAAATTCAGATACGCGATGAGTTGCGCTTTCATTTCCTTGCGCGACACGATGACGTCAATCAGGCCGTGGTCGAGCAGAAATTCGGCGGTCTGAAATCCCGGCGGCAATTCCGCCTGCGTCGTGTCCTTGATGACGCGCGGCCCGGCAAATCCGATCATCGCGCCCGGCTCCGCCAGAATCAGGTCGCCCAGCGTCGCGTAGCTCGCCATCACGCCCGCCGTGGTCGGATGCGTGAGGATGCTGATGTAGGGCAGATGATTTTTCGAGTGATACGCCAGCGCGGCGGAAGTTTTCGCCATCTGCATCAGGCTGAACATTCCTTCATACATCCGCGCGCCGCCGCTGGTGGAAATGATGATGACGGGCAATTCTTTTTCAGTTCCACGTTCAATCAGTCGCGTCAATTTTTCACCGACGACCGAACCCATCGAGCCGCCAAGAAAATTAAAATCCATCACACCCAGTGCGACGCGTTGCTCGCCGATTTTGCAAAGGCCGGTGATGACGGCATCCTTGAGCGTGGTGTTTTTTTTGTAGGACTCCAGCTTGGAAGCGTAAGTGGACGCGCCTTTGAAATGGAGCATATCCACGCTCGCCATGCTTGCATCCATTTCTTCAAACGTGCAGGTTTCGACGAGCGAATGGATGCGTTCGCGCGAGCCGATAGGAAAATGGTGGTCGCACTTCGGGCAAACTTTCAGGTTTTCGTCCAACTCCTTGTCGAAAATCATCGTCTCGCACGTGGGACATTTCGTCCACAGTCCTTCGGGAATGTCGCGTTTCTTGGTCTTGGATTTGCCCGTGCCAATCTTGGTTTTTTTGGTAAAGGTCGTCTGCGTATGCGTGACGGGCGGCGTGAGCGCCGGTTCAACGATTGCCACGCCGCCGATTGATTTTTTCGTGAACGAAGTCGTGTCCATTTTTAAATCCATTTGATTGATAAAATAATATCAAAGTCCGCGTGCCACTGTCCAGACGCAAACCTCGCCCGCGCCTGCCGCCCGCAATGCCTGCGCGCACGCACTCGTCGTCGCGCCGGTCGTGAAAACGTCGTCCACCAGGATGATTTTCTCGCCAGACAATTTCACGCCGTCGCGGACAGCAAATGCGCCGCGCATATTTTGCGCGCGTTGCTGCCTGGTCAGGCGCGTCTGGGTCATGGTTGAGTTGACACGCCACAGCAATTTTGTGTTCAGGGGAATTTTCGCGGCTTCGCTCAAATGTGCTGCGAGGATTTCGGCCTGATTGAATTCCCGTTCGCGCTCTTTCAATGAATGGAGCGGAACCGGCGCGATGAAATCCCACTTTTGCCCGCGCAACTCCGGCAACGCTTCGCGCAAAAACAGGTCTGCGAGAAAATTTTCAAACCACAGTGCGCGCTGGTATTTGAAACGGTGGATTGCTTCCAGCACGACGGTTTTGGCGACGACGGCGGAACGCGCGGAAGAAAAATGCAATCCCATCTCGCGGCAGTTGGCGCATTCAAAAATCGTTGTCAGATCGCCTTCAAACGGCAGGCCGCAGCGTTCGCAAAAAGGCGGACGGATGAAGCGGATTTGCTGCCAGCATTTTGCGCCGACAAAACCATCCTTGGCCGTGGCGCGTTCGTTTTCGCAAAGCTGGCAGATTTCCGGATAAAAAAATCCGAGGCCGGTGTCGAGCCAGCTTTTGAGCGGCGCAGCGAATGTTCGCATGGCGTGAAAATAATTTTTTTGTAGCCAAATGCAATCCGTTTTCGTCTGTAAAATCGGCAAAAAATAATTTTAATTCGCGCGCGCGCGCGTGACGTGTTATTGAAAGAACAAGATGGCGAGTTTATTGAACGAAGGAACATTGACGGAATCGAAGCAAAAAGCTTTCGCGGGTAAATTTTATCCACAGGAACTCATCAACAGCGGCGGGATGTCGGAAATCTGGCTCGTCACCGACGGGCGCGGCAAACCTTTCGCATTGCGGAAGCTGAAAAAAGAGCTGCGGTTCAATCTGCTCGCCCGACGGCGTTTTCTGCGCGGCTGCGAAGTGCTTTCCAAATTGAACGAAAGCGAATTCGTTGTCGGCTACGTCGAGCACGGCAAAGCGGAAGGCACGCCTTACATGATCATGGATTATGTCGAGGCGGCGAACCTCAAGGAACTTTTTGCGAAACAAGATGCAGTCTTGACCGAGAACGTCGCGCAAATCCTGATTGATATGGCTGCCGGCTTGTTGGACGTCCACGAAAGCGGCTATATGCATCTGGATTTCAAGCCGGAAAATGTTTTGGTCACGCGCAACGGCAGCGTGCGGCTGATTGATTTTGACATGGCTCAACCGATACCAGAAAAGCCCGTGAAAATGTCCAAGAATCCTGGCACGCCCGGCTACATGGCGCCGGAGCAGTTGCAGCGCGAGCCGATTGACGCGCGCGTGGATATTTTTGCCTACGGCGTCGCCGCTTACGAATTATTGACGAACCAAAAACCGTTTCCCGGCGAAACTCCGGCGGAAATTCTCGCCGCGCAATTGAATACCGCCCGACCAGTTCCACCGCGCGAACACAATCCGGAAATTCCGTTCGCGCTCGAAAAAGCCATTCTCAAGTGCCTCGCGCGCGAACCTGACCGCCGTTATCCATTCGTGAGCATCCTCAAGCACGACGTGGAAAACGCGCTTTACGTTTAGGCGGATAAAATTTTAGATTTGTTGCTGCATAATTTCAGAGGTTCTATAAATTCGGCCTGAATCAATCAGTCAAAAATTATGAAATGCCCAAGATGCAGTTCAGTTCTAACCCAGGTTGAATATGACGGTGTCACGATTGAAGTTTGCCCCGATTGCAAAGGCGAATGGCTTTTTGCCGGGGAACTTCAGAAAATCGCCGAACATCATGATGAAGTTTTCACGCCCGAAGAAATCGCTTCATTGGACGCGGTCAATAAAGAGACCTTCACCGCTGAAAAAGACGACCATGATGAATTGAATTGTCCGGCGTGCGGTGATGTGCGGATGGAACATTTTAATTATGGCGATACAAGCGGAATCATTCTGCACAAATGCACCGAGTGCGACGGTATTTGGATGGACAAGGATGAACTGAAAAAAGTCGAGGAACTGGTTGATGGATGGAAAGCCGATCTCAACCAAGACGTGGACAAATTTGGCCCGGTTCTTCAAAAAATTGACGTTGAAGAACAGGCAGAACTTGACCGTGCCGTTTCAATTTCTCGAATTGGTTTTGTGAATAAAGTTTTGCGTCGCTTTTGCGAATAAAAAATCATCCAGCTTTTTTATTTTTCCTCCGGCTTCACGACGGAAACCACGAACGCATCCGGCTTCAGATATTTTTGCGCGGCGGCTTTGACTTGTTCGAGCGTCACGGCTTCAAATTTTGCGTCATCCAATTCCGCGCGCTGCCAGCCGAGGCCGTAAAGCTCGTCGAGCGCGGTCAGCGACGCGAGGCTGCCGAGATCCTGCCGCGAGATTTTTTTCTGGCCGATGATTTTAGCTTTCGCGCGTTTCAATTCTTCGGCAGTCAAACCTTCGGTGCGCAATAATTCCGCTTCCTTGAGAAATTCCTGTTCGACCAGCGCGGCCTTCGTCGGTTCCGTGCCGGCGTAAAACGCGAAGTAGCCGGGCGCGAGTCCGGGAAAATGCTGCGCGCCGACGTAATACGCCAGGCCAAGTTTCTCGCGCACGCGCAGGAACAGCCGCGAGCCAAGATCACTGCACGCTTCCTGCAACAGGTCGAGCGCATAACGGTCGTCATCGTGCATCGTCGTCGCGGGAAAACCGATGACGATCACGGCCTGCTTTTTGTCGCGCGTTTCCTCGACGCGCTTTGGTTCTTTTAATTCCGGCATTTGACTTTTGGTTTCCGATTTCTGCCCCGGTTTCCAATTCGCAAATACCTTTTCAACGGCGGCTCTGACTTCGCCGGCCTTCACGTCGCCGAAAATGGCGAGGACGCAATTTTTCTGCGCGATGAGCTTTTGATGAAATGATTTCAAATCGGCGGCTTGCAGTTTGGTGACGGTTTCTTCCGTGCCGAGCGTGTCAAGGCCGTAGCCGATATTTCCGAACAAGGTGCGGCGCATCGCATTGCTCGCACTTTTGAGAAGATTGTCCTTTTGCTCGTAAATGCTGGCGATTTGCACCGTGCGCTCGCGTTCGAGCGCGTCGGCGGGGAAAGTCGGATTCAGCAAAACATCGGCAAGTAAATCAAGGCCGGTCGCAAAATCGCTGCTCAATACTTCCGCGTTCACGCCGAAACTGTTGTTGCCGCCGTAGCTGTCAATGTGCCCGCCGACGGATTCGATTTCCGTCGCGATCTGCTCGGCATTGCGGCGCGCCGTGCCTTTGAGCAGCATCTTGGCGAGCAACTGCGTGACACCGTTGTTCCCGGCAGTCTCGGCCAGCACGCCGCCCTGGAACGCCGCGCGAAATTCCACGAACGGCAGGCGATGATTTTCCTTCACAAGCAAGCGCAAGCCATTGGGCAGTTCAAATTTCTGGATCGGCGAATCAACATTTTTTTCAATCGCCGTGGGAATTTTCGGCGACGTGCCGGTTGGCAGAAGCGCGTAGAGCGTGCGGTTTTCCGTCGTGAGATATTCACGGGCGACGCGCTGCACATCGGCGTGCGAGACGCGCTTGACGGCGGCGAGATAACGCTCGGAGAAGGTGAGATTGTTCGCCGCCAGCCAGCTTCCGCCTAAATCGTTTGCTTGACCTTCCATCGTTTTGCGCGTGGCCAGTGTGGCGGAGATGAATTGTTTCACCGCTTTCTGCACTTCATTCGAGGAAACGGAAAGCGATTTTATTTTTTCAATTTCGGTGAGCATCGCGTCGCGCGCGGCGGTGAATTTGTCCGCATCCACCATCGCGCTCATGCCGAATAGACCGGTGCTGCCGGGATTGTAAGTCCACGCGTCGGCGTGATGCACGAGGGCCTGACGCTCGCGCACTTGCTGATAAAGGCGCGAGCTGCGACCGCTGCCAAGCAGCACGGCTAGCACGTCGAGAACCGGAACGTCGGGATGACGCAATTCGGGAATGTGCCACGCGAAATGCAGATGGCCGAGTTCGATGGGCGCTTCCTCGATGATTTCGCGTGGCGCGGTTTGCTTCGGCTCGGCGGCCAAATAATTTGGCGGCAGCGCACGGGCTTTCGTTTTCTCGTAGGCGGTTTTGATCTGCGTGATGACTTCGTCGTTCTTCACGTCGCCGGCGATGACGTAGAAGACGTTGTTTGGCGCGTATTTTTCCGTGTAGTAATCGCGGATGTTTTCCGGTTTCAGTTCGTTGAAGATGTCGGGATAGCCGATGATGGTGAAACGATACGGACTTTTCGTGTAGGCGGTCTCAAACAACCGGCGACCGGAGCGGCTCGCGGGATTGTCCTGGCCCATGTCCATTTCGCGTCGGATGACGTCGAGTTCCTTGGCGAGTTCGTCCGGCGGCAACGTCGCGTGCTGCATAATGTCGCATAAAATATCTATCGCGGTGCGCGCGCCGGTGTTCGGCACGTCAATGTGATAAACTGTGCGGTCGAAGCTCGTATAGGCGTTCATGTAACCGCCGGCTTCCTGCACTTCCTGATCGATGCGGCTGCCGGGCCGCGTCGTCGTGCCCTTGAAAAGCATGTGTTCGAGCACGTGTGAAAGGCCGGCTCCGAGCCATTTGTCCTCGTGAATGCTGCCCGCCGCGCACCATGCCTGCGCGGACACGACCGGCGCGCTGTGATCTTCGCGCACAATGATGATGAGACCGTTGTCGAGCGTGGTGAGCTTGACGCCGGGCGGAATGGACGGAATTTCGTTTGAATTTTTGGAATGGCTCATAATTCGTTGGCTTCCCGCAGAATGGCTTCCTTTAATCGAACAGCGACGTAAAAAGAAGTTTTGTTTTCAAGCTGTTCGATGGTCTTTCGGGCGCTTGGAAGCAATCCACGAAGCTTTGATTCGAGAATTATGCCGAGCAATCCAATGACATGAATTCCTTCGCGCATCGCCACGAGTCTGCCCGCCGTCTCATCTATCAGCAGTTCGTCGGCTCCAAGCTCCTTTGCCAGAACAATGGCTTCGGCTTCACCCTCGTCAATTTCCCGGTGGAGCCGGGAAAAAAAGGCGCGGTCGGCAATGGTGTGAGTGGATATGAAACCCGGGATTTCCGAATGCACAACCAGCAGTTCACGCTTTACCGCTTCAGGAATGAAAACCTTTCCGTAGATGCTGGAAAGCAAATCTACGCACCCAATCTTCAGGAGCGCACTGATGGCGGAGGTGTCGCTGACAACGATCATTTCGCGGCGGCCAAGTGTTTCCGCACGGTTTGAATGTCATGCTCGACGTCTTCAGGCCGGATTTGACGGGGAATCTTGCGCTTGCCCAGTTCATCCCAAAAAAGAATCCTCGGCATCCCGGCGATTTTCACAGCCTGCGACATGGAAATTTTCCACGCCGCATAAAGCCCGCAGGCCAGCTCAATCCGCGCCTGCTCGCTCGTCAGCGGCTGCGAACCGATGTTCACGTCTGGCAGTTCAATTGTCATAAACCAATTCTAGCATCTGGATTTCAAGTGGCAACTGTTCCGTGAAAAGCGTTTGGAAATGCGTTGGGGCAAATCAATTTGCCAATTACTTCCCGTGATGCTACAAACCAATCCATGAAACCGGTCATCGCAATTTGCAGCGCAGCAATCATGCTGTTCGCCGCCGTTGCTCAAGCCCGTCCGTTAAGTCCGCTGATTGTAAATCCGATCAACCATCATTCTTACCTGTTGCTCGATAAAGCCAGTTGGAAAGATTCGGAAGCCGAGGCCGTTGCGCTCGGCGGGCATCTGGCCACCATCCGTAATCAAGCGGAAGAGGATTGGATTTTTCAAACCTTTGGCGGCTACGGCGGCGAACAGCATCTTTTGTGGATTGGCTTGAGCGACACCGCCAGTAAATTTCATTTCAGTTGGAGCAGCGGCGAATCATCGTCCTTCACCTGTTGGACACCGGGTGAACCCAACAACGCCGGACACGGCGAGGATTTTGTCGCCATTTACTATCCGAACCATGATCAAAGAAACAAATGGAACGATTGGGAAGACCGCACCGCAGACCCCATCGGCTTGCCGATGAACGGCGTCGTGGAAATTATTCCAACCGCTAAAGCCGCGACAAGTGTTGCCGTCACCGTAACCATAAACCCAACGCTCGTTATTACCAACGACAGCGGCAGCATAAAATTGCAATGGCCTGTTTCCGCAGCCGATTATATGCTGGAAGCGACCACGAATCTGGCGCAGCCATTCACCATGTTCGGCTACTCCGAGACGACCAACACTGATTTGGGTGTGATTTCTGTGACCATTACGAATCCAGGCGCGCAAATGTTTTTTCGTTTGAGCAAACCATAGGCTGCATTGCTGTTCGCATGAAAACCGTCCAGAAACAATTCCTCGCCGTTTTGCTCTTTGGAATCGTTTTGGGCGTTCAATCAACTTTTGCTGCCAGCGGAATGTTTCCAAAAATGCCGGCGGCCACCAATGCCGTGGTGATTGACATCCAAAACGACAGTCTCAGTGCAAGAAAGACGGCGTGGGCGCTGCAAGGCTTGATCAATCAACAATCAGCCGAGGTTTATTTGGTTTATCGTCCGTTTGATTTTCAACAATTTGAAGAAAGCAAAAGGTCTTCTGAAAAATTGAACGCGTTGCCGGGGACAAGTGGCGGACTTAAAACCCTTTTTCAAAAATATCAAGGGCGCGTGAAGAAGATGTTTATCTACGATTCCGACAAGGATTGGACTTGGTATATGGCCTTGATGTCCGGCGCGCAGCAGGAAGGAATCCCCGTCACCGAATCAATCAAAGACGAATTGATTTCTGAATTTGGCTGGAAAGGCGAAGTGGAAGATTTCCGAAACCGCTGGACAAACCGGATTGAAGCTTACGACTGGGCACTGGCAAACTTGATGCCTCATTGCACAAGGCAAGTGGTTTTCGCGCTTCAAAATGAAATGCCTTTGGCTGACTATGCGGTCGCGAGCAAGGGTTTTATTTTTTGGCTTGATTTCAATACTGAACAGGTGGAAATCAAGAAAATCTTTCACACTCCGGGTTACGAAGTTGGCACATCTCTGATGGGTTATGGCAATAGCGGCGATGATGCCAACTCAATCGCCAATCCGTATGGTATTGGCTATGTCGTGAGTGACTGGTATTCGAACGGGAGTTTTTGGTCAAGCTTTCCAGATAAGACCTACACACAGTCGCTTGGAAGAGTGGTCAAAGCCGAACCGGGAAAGGTGTATGCCCACATTATGTGGAGCGATGGCGACAACCTTCAATTCGATCAAAATCCACTATACGACTTTTGGCATGATCCAGCACGAGGAACAATTCCCGTCGCCACGGAATTGGCTCCTGCACTGCAAGAATTAAATTCACCATTGTTGGACTGGTATTATTCAAATATGACGACAAATGACGAGTTGGTGACGGTGCCGGGAATTCAATACATATTTATCCAAAACTTTAATGACAGACTGTTTCCGGCGTGGTGCAGGTTGACCCGCGACTGGTGCGCCGGAGCTGGATTTCATACCGCCCGCATTTGGAGTGCGCCTTTTCCAAGTGTAAAATTCAGCCAATACATGACAATGTGCGGTTTTGATGGGGTGCTTGCGGAAGGCTGGCGAATCAAGGCTGGCTTTCCGCCGGAAGTTGATACAGTGGGCGTTAACAGTGAAGAAGATTTGTTCAATCAAATCGTAAAGATAAAACCAGATCCTCAAAAGCCAGTTTTTAGCGGTTTTACTTGCATCGTGAAGGGCTTTTATCAGGACAACCGCGGTTATTCGGCAATCAAGCGTGTAATTGACCGCGTTAACGCGGCCTATCCAAATCAATATGTATTCCTTTTGCCCAAAGACGAGTTTGCCACGATTCGTGCCTACTATAATAGCACGAATATGCAAAACGTTATTGGAGTTCCAAATAGCGACGAAGGACTAACGCCCGTGCTTCAAGGCGACGGTCAATTTACAATTGTAGAACGCGAAAGCAGACATTGCTGGCTTGTTTCCAAACGTCCAACTGACAATTTCTTTTATCTAAAAGTCCCTGACGAATTTCGTCCACAACCTGGCGAAACGTTGGAAATTGATTTGTCATATTTCGATGCAGGCTCTGGCGATGTTGCGCTGGATTACGATTCAACCGATATTCGATTGCCAGACGGCGGAGTTTACAAGCGGTATCCTTACGCCCTCCATCGCATGAATTCGGGACAATGGAAACTGGCGCGTTTTTATGTGAACGATGCGGGGTTCGGGCATTCAGAAAACGGCGGAGCCGACTTTCGGTTTTACAATGGCGGTGACGATTTATTGATCAGTGCCGTGCAAGTGCTGCGGAAATAATTAATTTCGACGGTCGGCTTCAATTGGCAACCGGCTTCGCTTCCGAATCCAATTTGCCCTGCGGCCAGAACGGTTTCCGAAAGGCGTCGGTGAAATTGTAGCCGTTTTGAAAATCGTCGCGGCTGTCCTTGTCGGTCTTGGCGAGCAGGCTGATCTCCACCATGTTGAAAACGATGTCGCCGAAGTCGCGGCAGTTTTTCACGCCCCATTCCTCGAACACGGTCACGGCCATCGGGCCGAATTGCTGGAGCGCAAATTGCCGGATGCCGTCGAGCAGTTCCTGCCCGGTGATGTGCCGGATGCTGCCGCTGCTTTGCTTGCCGATGAGTTTCTGCGAAAAGTCGAGCGCCTCGCGCGTGAACACATAGGCGTCGCGCGAGAAACGCGGGTCGCGCGCGAGGATTTGCTCCACGGCTTCGTCGAAATTGACTTCGTGCATTTTAAGGTTTGGCTTCTTGAACAATTACTGGCGGCGCGCCTTCGCCCGGCTTCGTCGCCGTAAAATGCGCGGTGCGATACGTTTTCACCGCCCAGCCGGTCAGCAACAATCCGAGAACGATAATCAGAAACATTTGCTCCTGTTTCGTCAGCCTGTTCACGCGGATAATGTAACGGAAAAAATCTCGCGCGCAATAAAGTCGTTTGCTAGATTGCGAATACTTTATGGCAGCCATTGGACGGTTTCAAAAAGGAGAGGAAATTTTCCACGCGAAAGTCGTGGACGGCGAATTGTTCCGTCTGCACGGCGATGTCTTCGGCTCGCCGTCGTTTGACCGCAAGGCCACTCCGCGCAAAGGCGTCAAGACTTTGGTTCCCGTCGTGCCGTCAAAAGTCATCAACGTCGGCCTGAATTACAAAGACCACGCGCGTGAGATGAAACGTGAATTGCCGAAGACGCCGCTCTTTTGGTTCAAGGCCGCGACGGCGCTGATCCCCGACGGCGGAAAAATCGAGATTCCATTTCCGCAGCATCGCGTGGATTTTGAAGCGGAACTGTGCATCGTCATCGGCCGCAAAATCCGCAACGTCTCGCCCACGCAGACGTCGCGCTACATTTTCGGCTACACCGCGTCGCAGGACATCACCGACCGCACGATCCAAAATTCCGAGTCGCAATGGGCGCGCAGCAAATCGTTCGACACCTTCGCGCCGCTCGGCCCGCTCGTGGAAACGCAGATTGACCCGCACGACCTGACCATCCAGCTTTTCCAGAACGGCCAGTTGCGCCAGAACTCGAACACGAGACAGATGATCTTCAAGCCCGCCGAAATCGTGAGCTTCATTTCCACGAACCTGACGCTGCTGCCCGGCGACGTCATTCTGACCGGCTCGCCCAGCGGCGTCGGCCCGATTCAAAGCGGCGATAAACTGGAAGTGCGGATTCAAGGACTTGCGCCATTGGTCAATTCCGTCAAATAATCAAACCGCAGAGACGCCGAGGCGCAGAGGAGATAAAAATGAATCGGCTCTTCGATTTTTCTCTGCGTCTCTATGTCTCTGCGGTAAAATCCTTTTATGTATTGGACACAAACATTGATCCCGACCCTCCGCGAAGCTCCATCCGACGCGGAAATCGCCTCTCACAAACTTTTGCTGCGCGCCGGACTCATCCGCAAGCTTGCGGGCGGCGTTTACACTTTTTTACCGCTCGGTTTGCGCGCTTTGCGCAAGGTCGAGCAAATCATCCGCGAAGAAATGAATCGCGCTGGTGGAATTGAAGTCCTCATGCCCGCGCTCCAGCCAAAAGAAATCTGGGAACAAAGCGGACGTTATGAAACTGCCAGCGGCGTGCTGTTCAAAGTGAATGACAACGCGAAACGCGAGTGGGTTTTAAGTGCGACGGCGGAAGAAGTCATCACGACGCTCGCGGCGAACGAGATCAATTCCTACCGCCAGTTGCCGAAGAATTTTTACCAGATCAGTTTGAAATTCCGCGACGAGATTCGTCCGCGCTTCGGACTCATGCGCGCGAAGGAATTCATCATGAAGGACGCCTATTCGTTCGACACGACGGACGAGGGCGCGATGATGGCCTATAAAAAAATGTATGATGCCTACACGCGCATCTTCGCGCGCTGCGGACTGAAGGCGTTTCCCGTCGAGGCCGATACCGGCGTCATCGGCGGAAATTATTCGCACGAGTTCATGGTTCCCGCCGAGACGGGCGAGAACGAAGTGGCGTTCTGCGAGGCGTGCGGCTACGCGGCGAACATCGAAAAGGCGACGAGTGGAATCCCCAAAACCGCCGCGCGCGAAATCGGCGCGGCGATTGAAAAATTTCCGACGCCCGGAGTCGTGACAATTGAAGCGTTGAGCAAGGAACCTTACAAAGTTCCCGCCAACCGGCAGATAAAAACTTTGGTTTACATCGCGGACTCAAAACCGATTTTAATTTTGATTCGTGGAGACGACCAGTTGAACGAAACGAAATTATTGGCAAAGACCGGCGCGGTCGCCGCTCGGCCTGCCACTGTTGAAGAAATTGTCCCGCTGCTCGGTGCAAAGCCGGGTTCGCTCGGCGTGGTGGTGAATGTTCCGGCAGATGTGAAAGTTTTTGCCGATGAACGGTTGCAAGGCGCAAATGACATGACGACCGGCGCGAATGAAGACGGTTTTCATTTGAAAAATGTTTCCATCGAGCGCGACATAAAAGTTTCAGCATGGTTTGATTTGCGCACAGTTTCCGCCGGTGAGCCTTGTGTAAAATGCGCAAAACCATTGAAAATACGGCGCGCGATTGAAGTCGGCCATGTTTTCAAACTTGGCACGAAATACAGCGAGAAATTGAATGCAACTTTTCTCGACACAGACGGTTCGCGCAAGCCGGCGGTCATGGGCTGTTACGGCATCGGCGTGACGCGCACGTTGCAGGCGGTGATAGAGCAGGGGAATGACAAGGACGGAATCATCTGGCCCTTGAGCGTCGCGCCGTATCAGGTTTGCATCACGCCGCTGGCCGTCGCGCCGGAAAGTGAAGTGATGAAGCTCGCGGAAAAAATTTACGCGGAACTTTCCGCAAAAAATATTGACGTGATTCTGGACGACCGCGATGAACGTCCCGGCGTGAAATTCAAAGATTCCGAACTGGTTGGTTTTCCGATCCGCATCGGCATCGGCGAAAAATCCCTGGCAAAAGGTGAAGTGGAGATCAAGCCGCGCAACGGCGCGCTGCAACCGGTCAAAATTGAAGAAGCCTTGGCAGCAGTCCTGAAATTATTGGAGGAAGGCGCGTCGAAATAAATTCACATGGCGGCGATTCCATTTGCTTCCACTTTTTTATCAAGACAGTCGCGGACGGTCTTGGCGAGATCATTGTGTGTGTAGGGTTTTTGGAGAAAGCGCGCATTGGTCTTGGCCAGCACTTCGGGGCTGACTTCATTGGCAGTATAGCCACTGGTAAAAATAATTTTCAAACCAGCTTGTCCGGCTAGCAATTGTCCGGCGAGATCCACGCCGGAAACGCCTTCGGGCATGACCATGTCGGTCAGAAGCAGGTCAACTTGCCTCGTGCGGTGTTCCCAAACATCCAGCGCCTCTTTGCCGGACGATGCTTCGAGAATCTGATAGCCGCAGCTTTCGAGAATATCGCGCGCCATTTCGCGCAAGACGGGTTCGTCTTCGACAACGAGGATGGTTTCTGTGCCGCCGATGACAGGTTTAGCCGGGGCAATTTGCTCTTTTACGGCCAAAGCCATTTCGTTGCTCGCCGGGAAAAACAGGTCGAAGGTCGTGCCTTGGCCGGGTTCGCTGGCGACCTCAAGCCAGCCGTCGTGCTGCTTCACGATTCCATAAACGGTGGCGAGGCCGAGGCCGGTGCCTTTGCCAACTTCCTTGGTGGTAAAAAACGGTTCAAAGATATGAGCCAGTGTCGCGGCATCCATGCCACAGCCGGTGTCGGTGACGCGTAATCGCACGAAATTCCCGACGTGTGCCTCCGGGTGCGTCCCGATGTAATTTTCATCAATAAACACGGTCTCAATGCCGATGGTCAGTGCGCCGCCGCGTGGCATGGCGTCGCGGGCATTGACGGAAAGATTCATGACAACCTGTTCCATCATGCCGCTGTCGCCCAGCACGAGCGGCAATTCTGCGGGCGGATGAAATTCCAGCGTGATGGTTTCACCGATGAGACGTTGCAGCATCTTGCTCATATTGCCGACGATCTCGCGCAGGTCGAGCGGCCTGGGTTGCATGACATTTTTGCGGCTGAACATGAGCAATTGTCGCGTGAGACTGGCGGCACGTTCGGCGGCGAAATAAATCGCCTGAACCGGATCGCTGATTTCTTCCGGCAGGGTTGGCCTGATGAGCAAAGAACTGGAATGCCCCTGGATGATTGTGAGCATATTGTTGAAATCATGCGCGACGCCAGCGGCGAGCTGCCCGACCGATTCCATTTTTTGCGACTGGCGCAGTTGCGCCTCCAGGCTCAACCGTTCCGTCGTGTCCTCGACATAGCAATGCACGACGTGGCCCGGCAGCACCGGATGAAACGACCATGAAAGCGTCCGCCCGTCCAGTTTCGTTTCCTGACGCAACTTGCTCCGGCCCGTTTCGAGGCAATCGCGGACAATTCCACCAATATCTGACGGTAATACGTCGCGCGGATGATTTTTACGGACGGAAAATGCAAGTTGCTGCGCGGCCTCGTTGAAATAAATGATCTCGCCGTCGGCGGCAAATTCCAGCGCCGGGTTGGGATTCAATTGCGCGAACGCCGCGAGTTTTTGCAGTTCGGCATCGGCGCGTTTACGGGCAACGGCCATGCCGATGGCCGTGGCGCAGGCCAGCAGAAATTGCACTTCCTCGTCAGTGAAATTTCGCGGCTTGGTCGCATGAACACAGAACACGCCAAAAGGACGGTCGCGCGTGGGAATGGCAATGCTGACGCCACTGATGACGCTGTGATCTATTAACAACGGCGACATGATGAACCGGTCTTCGTTGCGGAAATCGGCGACCATGACCGGCTCGCCGGAGACAAGCGTAAAACCTGCCTGCGAACGATTGCCCGAATGCAGCGTGACTTTGCCGGCACAGCCGGATTTCCAGCCCGCGCCCGCCTGCATGAGCAATTGCCCGTCAGTCATTAATTCGAAAACAGCGCAATATTCCGCTGCCAGCGTTTGCCTGACGAGCATCACGGCTTGATTCAATAAAGCGTCGAGGTCGCTGTTCGTCAGCGCAAACTGGCCGAGCGCCGCCACGATGGTTTGTTGTTGTGCGCGATTGAACAGGGTTTTTTCGGCGTGTTCGCGTTCCTTGACGCGCTGTTGCAGCGATTCGGCCATGCCGTCGAAAACTTCCGCAAGCTGGCCGAGTTCACCCGGGCTGTCGTGCAACCCGGTGCGGCTGCTCATGTCGCCCTTGCCAAGCCGTTTCGCCGCTTCGGACAACGCGCGCACCTGCCGCAGGATAAATCGCTCGCCGCCAAACCACGCCGCCATCAACGCCAGCAATCCGACCGTCAGGCTGACCCACGGCACGTCCACGAAATATTCCCGCAGCCAGTCCGGCGCGTATTGCCAGAACCACGTCTGGTTGACGATATACGTCAGCACCAAAACCGGCGCGATGGCCACGAACACACTGGCGACCAGTTGCATCCGCACGCTGGAAAATGTCTTTGCGAATTTTTTAATCATCGCGTCCGCTTTTTGGCGGCTTGCCGGCAGCATAGCGAAAATAAAAATGCGCGGAAAGCCAATTTCTTGGCGTGTTTTTCAAATTTCTCCGGCCATGGCAACCGTGCGGCCTTTCGGCAACCGGCTCAGATAAAAAATCAAAAAGCCGTGCAGAAACTGCCGCAGTTCAATTGTCTGCGCCGCCGTCAATTTCAAACGCAAACCCGCCGCCCAATCTTTTTGCGCGAGAATTTCTGCAATTTTTTTTGTCCCGGCGGCGAGGTTGGTTTCCGCCAAGTTCGGCTCCAAGCCAAGCTCGCGGAGCAATTTCAGTTCAAAAGAGAAAACAAGTTGCGGCGTGGTTTTTACTCTGCAAAGACTGCCGAGAAACTCGCGCAGCAATTCATAAACCGTCGGCAGTGGCGTCTCCGTTTCCGTCGCCTGCTCGATGAAATTTGTCGCGTAGGCCGCTTGCTGCAATTTCAAAATGTCTGCGCGAATCGCAACATGAGTTTCGCGCAAACTTACTTCTCGCAATTGGTGCAAATCCGAATGGCGGCTGCGATTGAAAGAAAAATCCGCGAGATAAAATAAATCAAGCTTGCCGAGGAACGGTGATTTCGCCCGCCGCGCGCCCTTGGCCACCGTCGCAATGCGTCCAAAATTTGGCGTGAGCCAGTGGACGATGAGGCTGGTTTCCGTGAGCGGACGCGTCCGCAAAATCAAGCCGGTGGCGGATTCGGTCATTTGATTTTTGGCGGCAAAAATTCCGGTGAAATTGAACCGAGGCTGACGATGTATTTGATGCCTTCGGCCACGGTCATGTCGAGCTTCGTCACTTTTTCTTCCGGCACGAGGATGAGAAAACCAGAAGTCGGATTCGGCGTGGTGGGAACGAAAATGCAGATGACTTTTTCCTTTGTCTTTGCCTGCACTTCATCATGCTGTTCGCTCGTGATGAACCCGATGGAATGCATTCCCTTGCTCGGGAATTCCACCAGCACGACCGTCTTGAAGGAATGTTTGTTGCCCGCGAACGCCTCGTTGACCTGCTTGATGGCCGCGTAAATTTTGTTGAACAGCGGAATCCGCATCATCACGGCCTCCAGCCACTCGATCATTTTCCTGCCGAAATAATTTCGCGCCAGTCGTCCGATGATCGTGATGAGCAAAACCGCCAGCAACAGCGCGGACAAACTCCAATACCAGTGGATCGGGCCGGTGCCAGCGTCTTCATGCGTGACGGTTTTCGGCAAAAAAAACAGCAGCAAGTCCGTGATGCTGGAAATCGTTCCGAACAGCCATTTGATGACCGCAAGGGAAATGACGGCGGGCAGCACGAGAACCAAACCGGTCAGGAAATTGGAGCGCCACCGCGCGAGCAAACTTTTCTGTTCCATGCGCCAGTTTAGGGACGTATCAAAGCCGGCTCAAGGCAAAGCGGGCGGAAAGTTTGCGCAACAGCCGGTTTTCTTCCGCTTTCATTTTACGTTTGGCCTTTGCGTTCACATCGTCGTGGCCCAGCAGATGCAAAATGCCGTGAACAATGTAACGGACGATTTCCGACTGCCAGCCAGTCTGAAATTCCTTTGCTTGCCGGACCGCGTCGTCCGCGCAGACAAACAACTCGCCGTAAATCTGTTTCCGCTTTTCCGCATGGTCAAACGTGATCACATCTGTCGAACCTTCGTGGCGGAGAAAATTCCAGTTCACTTGCGCCATTTCCTTCGCGCCGACCACATTGATTCCAAGTTCCGCCCCTTCAATCTTCAAATCCTCGAACAGCGCGGCGATGATTCGCTTGAGCAGGCGTGAATTGATTTTCTTTGTCCGCTGGCGGTTGGCGATGACGATGTTCATTCGATTTTCGCCTTGCCGCGATGTTCCTCGTAAGCCGCGATGATTCGCTGCACGAGCGGATGGCGGACGACATCGCGCTTGGAAAATTCCACGATCGCGATACCTTCCGTATTTTTCAACGCGCGATGCGCTTCGATCAAACCGGAATTTTTGTGCGTCGGCAAATCCACTTGTGTCTCGTCGCCCGTGATGACCGCCTTCGAGCCGTGGCCGAGTCGCGTGAGAAACATCAGCATCTGCTCCGTCGTGGAATTTTGCGCCTCGTCCAGAATGATGAACGCGTTGTTCAGCGTGCGACCGCGCATATAAGCCAGCGGCGCGATCTCAATCGTCGCGCGTTCCATGTGTTTCGCGATTTCCTCGGCGGGCAGCATGTCGTGCAACGCATCGTGCAACGGACGCAGATACGGTGTGATTTTTTCGTAAAGGTCGCCCGGCAAAAATCCAAGTGCTTCGCCGGCTTCGACCGCCGGTCGCGTCAAAATGATCCGCGAAACTTTTCCTTCACGTAACGCCGCCAAACCTGTCGCGACCGCGAGATAAGTTTTTCCCGTTCCCGCCGGGCCGATGCCGAACGTGATGTCGTGTTTGCGGATTGCGTCAAGATATTTTTTCTGCCCGACCGTTTTGGCAGTGACGCCGGGTTTTTTTTCGTGAGTTTGAATCCGGTCATTGACCAAATCTTTCAAAGTTTCCGCGCCGTCGTGCTTCACGACATTCAGTGCGTGGGTGAATTCGCGGTTCTTCACCGGCGAACCGGCCTTCAACATATTTTCCAATGACGTGAAAAGTTGTTTTGCGCGTTCGACGCCATCCGCCGTTCCTTCCAGTTTGATCCAACCTTCGCGCGCTGTGGCCTTGACGCCGAGTTCGGTTTCCAGCGTTTGTAAATTGCGCGGCTCGTGATTGAAAAGCTGCTGTGCGAACCGCGCGTTCTCGAAATGAAGAGTTTCAGTTGCCACAGAAATTATTTTGCAAGTTCCGCCCGCAGCTTCGCCGCGATTTCCTTCAACGCCTCCGGCAAGACCGTCGTGTTCGCGAGCACCGGCATGAAATTTGTGTCGCCGTTCCAGCGCGGCACGACGTGGATGTGCAAATGTTCCACCACGCCCGCGCCCGCCGCTTTGCCGATATTGATCCCGACGTTGAAACCATCCGGCTTCATCGAAGCCGTCAGCGCGTTCATGCAACGGCGCGCGAGCTTCCACAAATCCGCGAGTTCGTCATCGGTCAGGCCGTTGAAATCCGCGACTTCTTTGTAAGGCAAAACCATCAGATGGCCGCCGACATAAGGATAGGAATTCAGCAGCGCGAAACACGTGCGGTCGCGGATGATGACCAGATTTTCCACGTCATCGGACGATTGTGCGATCCGCGTGAACAGGCCGGTCTTTAATTCCGGTTTGCGCGCGACGATGTATTCGATGCGCCATGGTGCGTGTAAGGATTCCATGAAAACAAATTAACGTGCGGAATTTACTGGAACAAACTTAAAATCGCCATTGCCGCGCGTCCCGCCGCGCCGGGTTCGCCGAGCGAGGAAATGATTTTGGCGAGTTGCGATTTGATTTTCGTCCGGCGCGATTCGTCCTGCAACAATTCCAGCGCCGCGCGCGATATGTTTTCCGGCGTCGCCATGTTCTGGATGAACTCGGGATAAACCTCCTCGCCCGCCATGAGATTCGGCATCGTCAGCGATTTCACCGTTACGATGCGCCGCGCGATTTGATAAGTGAGCCACGACGTTTTGTAGAGCGTCACCGTCGGCACGCCGAAGAACGCGCACTCCATCGTCACCGTGCCCGTCGAGGCGATGGCGACATCGCATTCCGCCAATGCCCAAGGCAATTCGCCGATTTGAATTTCCACGTTTGCACCGAGCGATTTCGCGAGCGCCATCAAAGCCGGATTCGGCAAAACCATTTTTGCCTTCGCCACCGGCAATTTTTCCTGAATCAATTTCACCGCGGCGAGCATCGCCGGCAAATGCCGTTGCAATTCACTCTTGCGGCTGCCGGGCAGCAAAAGAATTGTCGGCGCGGAATTTTTATTCTGAATTTTTAATTCAGATTTCTGCATCCGCTCCACCATCGGATGCCCGACAAATTCCACGCGCAACTTCGGCACACGCTGCGCATACCAATCCTTCTCGAACGGGAAGATGCTCAGGAGCAGATCGTAATCCGCCGCCAGCCGGTTCGCGCGGCCCGGACGCGACGCCCAGACCTGCGGCGAGACGAACTGGACGATCTTCGGATTCCATTTTGAGAACGGATTGCTGCGGATGTATTCCGCAACCGCGTGGCCGAAGCGCAGGTTGAACCCGCCGTAATCCACGCCGATGACGACGTCCGGTTTGCGTTCGATGGCGAGCGCGAGGAGTTGATGGAACAGCCGGCGGAACTTGAAATAATTTTTCAGCACGTCGGAAATGCCGATGACCGAATGCTGCGTCAGGTCAAACGCCAGTTCGACTCCGGCGGCGGCCATCTTCGCGCCGCCCGCGCCGAAGAATTGCGGGGGACGCCCCTCTTCGTTTTGCTTCGACGCGGCAAGCAGCGCGGAAACCAGTTCCGCCGCGAGCAAATCCCCGCTCGCCTCACCGGCGATGAGCATGAAGGTTTTTGGTTTCACGATTTTAGTTTAACGCAGAGATGCGAAGACGCAGAGTAAACTGTTTTACTATCTTCGGTGGTAATTAAGATTACGTTTCGCGGGAATTTCATGATCTGGAAACATATAATATAGGCCATCTCCTAATTTTTCTTTTTCTTCATTTTGCCTGATATTTCCTGTCGACCCACTGAAAATTATTTGGCACGAATCATTTTGAGCCTCCGCAGCTTCTGCATACATCTCTATAGCCAAAAAGTTTTGATTCGGACATTCATGAGGTGGAAATAGTGGCCGCATGCTGATTACTCCACCTGCCGGATGAGATACGAGTAATTCTCTCTCGCCTGTTTTTGTGCGGCGAATAAAACGAGACCATAGTTTAGGAAAATAATGAGCCTCAAGAAACAGGGTGTAATGTGATGCGTTGATTGCAATCTCACTGTTTGAAAACAAAATATCGGCAGGCTCTGTTTCCGTCAAAGGTGTAAATTTTTCAACGCCCGTTATTGTTACCGCAAATGCTGGCCCTGCAATCGGCTGATTTAGCGGCCAAGAATGGATTCCCATTCCTTTTGGCGAACCATCTGCATTTTTTCCTGACACAATCCCATTTCCAGAAAACTGAATGAACCCATCTGGATGATGAGAGTATTTTAAATTCAAAGCTTCATCTTCCAAATCCGCAAGTTCAACAAGCTCTTTCGTCGCTATGCGCTGTTCATGTTTTGAATAATTTACAGTTGCTAAAAATAGCACAGCTTTTTTCTGAGGATGGTAAGGAACAGTGGCGTAAAAGGAGCCGTCTTGACCATAGAAAACCCTACAAATTTTGTAAGTTTGTTTTCCATCACTGAAGCAAATTCGATGACCCTTATTCATTGAGACTATTTGCCTATTTTTCCTGTTGAATCTGCCGCGTGATTTCAAACGCCAAATCCAGCGCGCGTTTGGCGGATTCGCCGCTGACCATCGGGGTTTGCTGCGCGCGGACGCATTCGACGAAATGTTGCAGTTCAAGTTTGAGCGGTTCGTCCTTCGCGATCGGCACCGGTTCGCGCACGATTTTTTTTCCGGCAAACTGGCTGACGATGGTCGAGTCCTTGCCGATGCCAAGCTTGGCGGCGAGAACTTTTTTCAACAGCGAGCTTTCTTCCTCGTCGTCGCGGGCGACGCGATAGATGAATCCTTCCTGCACGCGGTAATCGAGCGAGATGTAGCAGGGATTGGTCGGGCCGCTGAAGACGCGGATCTTGCGCATCCGTTCCGGGCTGACGCGGCTGGCGGTGAGGTTGGCCACGCAGCCGTTGGCGAAGCGCAGGCGCACGTTGGCGATGTCCTCGCTCCGGCTCAACACGGGAATGCCCACGCCGTCCACGCTGGTGACGGGTGATTTGACAAACGCGAGAATCACATCGAGATCGTGGATCATCAAATCGAGCACGACGCCGATGTCCGTGCTCCGCGCGGGAAATGGCGACAGGCGATGGCACTCGATGAATTTCGGTTCGGTGGCAACTTCTTGAAGAAAAGTAAAAACGGGATTGAAGCGTTCAACGTGGCCGACTTGCAGCACGCAGTTTTTTTGCTGCGCGATTTGAATCAACTCGGCGGCCTGCGCGGAATTGTCGGTCATCGGTTTTTCAACGAGGACGTGTTTGCCTTGCGC
>DATAUQ010000078.1:0-23704 GCA_036268155.1 Verrucomicrobiia bacterium
GCATTGGCAGCAGCCTTGGCGTTCGCGAGCGACACGGCGAGGATTGCGTTCGCGCCGAGTTTGGATTTCGTTTCCGTGCCGTCGAGTTTGAGCATCGTCTGGTCAACGGTGAGCTGGTCGAACGGGCACATTCCTTCGAGCGCGGGGAAAATGATTTTGTTCACGTTGGCGACGGCCTTCTGCACGCCTTTGCCGAGATAACGTTTCTTGTCGCCGTCGCGCAATTCAATTGCTTCGTGTTCGCCGGTGCTCGCGCCTGAAGGCACTGCCGCGCGACCGACCGTGCCGCAGCACAAGGTCACGTCCGCTTCGACGGTTGGATTTCCGCGTGAATCAAGAATTTCGCGCGCCTGGATATTTTTGATTTTTGTCATAATAAATCGAGCGCGCATGATAAAAGCCGCGCGCCGCGAGTCAAGAAAGTGTTGTTCACACAAATTGATTTTCAATTGCCAACGCGCGACGAAACCGCTATGAATTTATCTGGCAATGGAGTTTGCCTTCCGCATGGAAAACCGCCTGATGTTCAGCGCTGATGACTCCTACGAATAAATAAACATTCGCAGGAAAATTATGAACATCGCATATCTTTGGGTGGCAATCGGCGGCGCGCTCGGCAGCGTGGGACGCTTCTGGCTCAACGGAATCATTTCCGCAAAATTCGGCGAAGCCGCCCAAACATTTCCGCTCGGCACGCTCATCATCAACATCACCGGCTCGTTCCTCATCGGAATTTTCGCCGCGCTGGCGATTCCCGAAGGCCGGATGGATTCGCAATCGCGCGCGTTCGCCACGCAATTCCTGATGATTGGCATTTGCGGCGGCTACACGACATTTTCTTCATTCAGTTTGCAAACGCTAAATCTCTTGCGCGACCGCGAATGGCTTTACGCCGGCGGCAATGTCATATTGTCCGTGATTCTTTGCATAATCGCCGTCTGGCTCGGCTATCTGCTCGGCTCAATTTTTAACTCCGCAAAATGAAACAAAATTCACCGCAGAGGCGCAAAGACGCAGAGAAAAAATTAAAAAACTCTGCGCCTCGGCGTCTCTGCGGTTAAACTAAATTATGCAAATTCCAAATGACGCAATGCTCCTGCGAATTTTTCTCGGCGAAAGCGACCGATGGGAACATAAACCGCTTTACGAAGCCATCGTGCTGGCCGCGCGCGAGGCGCAACTCGCGGGCGCGACGGTTTTGCGCGGACCGATGGGTTTCGGAAAATCCAGCCATCTGCACACGGTCAAAATCCTGCGTCTCTCGATGGATTTGCCACTCGTCATCGAAATCGTGGACAGCGAGGAAAAAATAAATTCATTCCTGCCAACGCTCGACAAAATGATCGGTGGCGGACTTGTGACTCTGGAAAAAGTCAAAGTGCTGCATTATCGTTCCGGCGAAGGTTCTGGAAGATCCGCGAGTTGATTTATGGAAGATTTGCGCGAACAAATTGAAGCCCTGTTGAAAAATAATCCGAACCGCGAAACGGTTTTGGAACAAGTTCTTCACGTTGCGCTCGCAAAATTTCATTCGGAAACCGGCACGATTCATCTGCTCGACGACGAAAAGCAGACACTTTTTCTCGCCGCGCAAGTCGGCCTGCCGCCGCAAATGCTCGAAGTCGTGAAAACAATTCCCGTCGGCAAAGGCATCGCCGGACAAGTCATCGCTCAAAACAAGCCTGTCACGATTTGTAATTTGCAGGCGGATTCCAGCGGCGTCGCCAGACCTGGCGCGAAACAAAGCGGCATCGGCGGCGCGCTGTGTGTTCCCATCCGCGACGGAGAAAAAATTGCCGGCACACTCGGCATCGGCACAATCCGCCCGCACGAATATACGTCGGACGAAACGCGTGTATTGGAAGAAATCGGGCGGTTGATCGGCAGGTTTTTGAAGCTTTAATCTTCAGCTTAACAGAAGACCGGCAATCAAAATGCGGGCATGGAAAATAAAAAGGCATCCGCGAAAAAATCGGCGCTCCGCTTTGTCGCCGCCATCGGCATCGTCAGTTTGTTTGCAGACATGACTTACGAAGGCGCGCGAAGCATCTCCGGACAATTTCTTTTTTCACTCGGCGCAAGCGCGACCATCGTCGGCTTCGTTGCTGGATTTGGTGAACTCGTCGGCTACGGCTTGCGTTCGATTTCCGGTTATTTCGCCGACAAGACGCACAAATACTGGACGTTCATTTTCACCGGCTACGCGATCAATCTGCTCGCCGTGCCCGCGCTCGCGCTCGCGGGAAACTGGCCGATGGCGGCGGCATTGTTGATTGTCGAGCGATTCGGAAAAGCGATTCGCCGTCCGTCCGTGCAGGCGATGCTCTCACACGCGGGCAGTCAAATCGGCCGTGGCTGGGCATTCGGCCTTCACGAATTTTTGGACCAAACCGGCGCGACAATCGGCCCGCTTATCACGGCGTTGATTTTATATTTACACGGCGGTTATCGCCATGCTTTCGCCGCGCTGCTGATTTCAGCGCTGTTAAGCTTGATGGCGCTTGTCAATGCAAGAATTTTATATCCGCGCCCGCACGAACTTGAAGCGCGAAAGCCGACGGTTTTGGAAGCGAAAGGATTTTCAAAGCCATATTGGTTCTACGTTCTCGCCGGCGGGTTGATTGCGGCGGGTTTCGCGGATTTTTCGCTCGTCGCATTTCATTTTCAAAAAACAGAAATCGTCCCGCAAAGCCTCGTGCCGGTTTTTTATTCGGCGGCGATGGTCACCGGAGGATTTGCCTCGCTCATCTTTGGAAGATTGTTCGACAAATTTGGTTTGCCCGTCGTGCTGCTCGCATTTTTTCTAGGCTCGCTGTTCGCGCCGTGCGTTTTTCTGGGCGGATTTGGATTCGCAATCGCGGGAATGATTTTTTGGGGCGTCGGCATGGGCGCGCAGGATTCACTGCTCGGCGCGCTGCTCTCGGAAGTGATTTCAACGGACAAACGCGGCACGGCATTCGGTGTTTTTGACACGTTTTTTGGAATTTTCTGGTTCGCCGGCAGCGCGGCGATGGGGTTGCTTTATGACAAATCAATTCCGGCTCTGGTGATTTTCTCGGTCACGCTGCAACTCGCCGCGTTGCCGGCTTTTATTTTTGCGCACGCCACAAAATCCCCCTCCTCGTCGTCCCCGTAATCGCAATCGAAAAAAATCAAGGACGAGGAGGAGGAGGATTTCCGATTCAAAATTGAATTGTCCCATGCTCCATTTCGCGGCAAGCTGTGCGCCTCATGCAGCAAGTTAACCTCGGCATTATCGGCGGCGGGACTGTTGGCGGCGGCGTCTTTGACGCGCTCCAACGGAATGGAGATTTATTGTCCTCCCGCATCGGCGTCCGCGTCCATGTTGAAAAAATTGCCGTGCGTTCGCTCAAAAAAAATCGTGCCGTCAAAATTCCTAAAAATTTGCTGACGGAAAACTGGCGTGACATCGTTCACGACCCAAAAATCCACGTCATCGCCGAACTCGTCGGCGGAACGACTGTCGCCCGTGAAATTGTTTTGGCCGCGCTGAAGCTTGGCAAGCCAGTCGTTACGGCAAACAAGGCGCTGATTTCCGCGCACGGCGAGGAACTTTTTGCGGCGGCAAAAAAATACGGCGCAAATCTTTATTACGAAGCCAGCGTTTGCGGCGGCATTCCGATCATCAAATCGCTGCGCGAAGGATTTGTCGGCAACCGCATCAATGCGCTTTACGGCATCGTCAACGGCACTTGCAATTATATTTTGACGCGCATGAAACTCGAAGGCGCGGACTTCGCAGAAGTCCTCGCCGACACGCAAAAACTCGGTTATGCCGAGACGCCGCCTGACTTGGACATTGACGGTCACGACGCCGCGCACAAAATCGGAATTCTTGCGTCACTCGCGCACGGCTTTTGGGTGAATCCAAAAAAAATCCACGTCGAGGGCATTCGGCACATCAGCGCGCTCGACATCAAGTTCGCTGGTGAACTCGGCTACACGATTAAATTGTTCGGCATCGTCAAAAAAATTGAAGGCGCGTGCCGCGTGCAGGTTTCAGTTTATCCAACCTTGATTCCAAACGCGCACGTTCTCGCAAGCGTGAATTATGCGTTCAATGCCGTTTTTGTTCGCGGTGACGTGGTCGGTGATTCTCTTTTTTACGGACGCGGCGCGGGCAAAGACGCCACGGCCAGCGCGGTCTTGAGCGATCTGGCCGACGCCGCGCTTGATTTGAAATTCGCCAACAAACATCGCCTGCCGCCGTTCATGCCGCACGAATGTTCCGGCGCGGTAGTGCCGATTGGAGACGTCGTCTCACAGTATTTTGTGCGGCTCAATGTCGTGGACAAACCCGGCACGCTCGCAAAAATCGCAGCGATTTTCGGCGCGGCAAAGATCGGCATCTCGTCCGTCATTCAACCCGAAGGCCACGAAGGCGAAGGCGTGCCGTTGATTTTCATGCTGCATTACGCGACCAACGGCGCGGTGAGCGGCGCGTTGAAAAAAATCGGCAAGCTGCCGGTCATCAAAAGCAAACCGTTGATGATTCGGGTGGAAAATTTTGAGTGAAGAAAGCTTCGCGCGACTTGTAAATTCTCATGCCGCTTTTATTTTCATCCACAAACGGTCAATCGCCCGCAGTCAGTCTGCGCGAGGCGATGCTCGCCGGACAAGCGCCGGATCGCGGACTTTATTTTCCAGAAAAATTTCCGCAACTCACGTCCGATGAAATTTCCGCGTTCGCAAAATTGCCATATCATGAAATCGCCTTTCGCGTCTTGTCGAAATTTACCGACGGCATCATTCCGTCCGATGTGCTCTCCGCGATTTGCCGCGATGCTTATAATTTTGAAATTCCGCTCGAAAAAGTTTACGACCGCGTGGTCGTGATGCGACTCGATCAAGGCCCAACGGCGTCATTCAAAGATTTTGCCGCGCAAATGATGGCGCGGCTGCTGGGAAGATTTTTGCAGGAAGATGGAAAACAATTGACGATTCTTACCGCAACGAGCGGCGACACCGGCGCGGCGGTGGCGCACGCGTTTCATAATGTCCCCGGCATCCGCGTCATCGTGCTGTTTCCGATTGATGAAGTCAGTTTGAGCCAGCGCAAGCTGATGACCACGCTGACCGGCAATGTCCGCACTGTGGCGATTGATGGCAAGTTCGACGACTGCCAAGCGATGGTGAAGCAAGCCTTCGCCGATCCCGCGCTGAAACACCTGCCTCTGTCGTCCGCGAACTCCATCAACATCGGACGACTGCTGCCGCAGAGCATTTATTATTTTTACGCAGCGTCGCGACTGGCAAAACCGGGCGAACCGATTGTCTTCTCTGTGCCGAGCGGAAATTTCGGCGACATGATGGGCGCGGTGGTCGCGCGGCAGATGGGTTTGCCGGTGAAAAAAATCATCACGTCGGTGAATGACAACGACGCGTTTCCAAAATTTCTTGCCAGCGGGCATTACGAAAAAATTTCGCCGTCGCACAATTCCGTTTCCAACGCGATGAACGTCGGGCATCCGAGCAATCTCGCGCGGCTCGTGGCGGTTTATGGCGGACGCATGGACGAGACCGGCAAGATTCACCGGCAGCCCGACCTCGCCGCGATGCGCCACGATTTGTTTTCCAGTTCGATCTCCGATCAGCGCACGCGCGAGACGATCCGCGAAGTCTGGAACAAATACGGATTGCTGCTCGAAGCGCACGGCGCGGTCGCGTGGGCCGGTTTTGAAGATTGGTTGAAGACGGAATCATTAAATAATTTGCCGGCTGTGGTTCTTGAAACTGCGAACCCGGCTAAATTTCCTGAAGTAATCGAACAGACCATCGGCTTCGCGCCGGACGTTCCGCCCGCGATGACCGCCGCCATCAAATTGCCGGAAGATTTTGACCGCATGAGCGCGGATTACGGGAAGTTCAGGGAGTATTTGCTGCGAAAACATTCTTGAAATTGAGTCACGCGAAGGACGCGAAATTTTTTTGAAACGAATTTCACGAATTCACACAAATTGAAATCCTGTAAGGGCGATAGAAAATTGTGAGCAACCCAGGCTTGTGTTTTGAACATGGAGCGTTAGCCTGGCGTTGTGCGGACGGTGAAAGCTAATCGGAGCGCGGCGATTGCAACGAGACAGCGCGTGATTGTGCCTGAATCTCTGGTTGGTGCTGTGTCCTCTCGAAAAAAGTCACTGGCGCACCTCACGACTTCTATCGCTACCCGCTCGCTTCTCGCCGATTTTTGCGCGCGAGGCCATCAACACATTTACCGAGCCAGGAGATTTTGTTCTCGATCCGTTTTGTGGTGGCGGCACGACGTTGGTAGAAGCATTGTCGCTTTGTCGTCGCGCTGCTGGAATGGACGTGAGTTCGCTCGCTGCCTTTCTCGCGCGAACCAAGACAACGCCAATTTCAGTTCTTGACAAACGTGAAATTGCGGAGTGGCTTGCATCTTTGAAAAAAGGAAATCCGAGAGCAAATCTTGATTCTTACGAAGCCGTTGATGCCGATACTTACTATTATCTCCGTAACTTGCCTGACGAAGCGCGGGCTTTTTTCTTTTGGGTTTTTGAACGTCTGACGGATTTACCAAAATTGAAGCAGCAAAAATTTGTGCGACTGGTTCTTCTTGGTGTTGGGCAACGGGGGCTGGATTGTAAAAACAAAGTGCCGACGACTGCTGAATTCAAAGCCGAGTTTTGCCAGCGTCTCAATACCACAGCCGACGATTTCTTTGATTACGTTTCAGATATTGCAGCCGCGAATGAACTGCCGCGTTGCCAGTTGTCATCAATGCGGCGCGTCATCAATCGCACGTCCGAGGAATGTGGGGAGGATGGTCGGATTCCAGATTCATGGCTTCCCGCCAAACTCGTTTTGACTTCGCCGCCCTATTCATGAACAACAATTCGCACCCGCGCCCGCTAATGACCGTGCAGTCCACAATCACGAGTATCGAATCGGAGAGATACGACAAGCCGACTTTATTTCGGTTGAAAAAATCCGTCGTCAAGTGGCCATGCGTTTGGCCGTTGACTGTAAAAATAATCCCTTCATTTCTCCGGTAGGCTTTTGCCTTGTCCTTTTTGAAAGCGTATATCGTCGCGGTCATTGGTTCGCCCGCGCAAGTCAGCGAGCCGGACGATGGAAAATCCGTTTCAAGATTTTCTGCTCTTCCGCCTTCGTCAAGGCGAACGCCAAGTCCAGTCAAGGTTGTATCCATCCCCACTCATCATCCGTCGGGGTGATTGAAGTTTGGATCGTTAGGCGGCTACCTGATTCCAAGTTCATCATTGAGCATTTATTCGATGACAATATAGGTGACGCATATTGGTTTTACCTGCGTGATTTTGAAGATATAAAACAGCCGCCTAACACCGAGCCGTGACAGACGCCGCAAACGGTTTGATACACCGTTTGGCCGCAGGCGAGCATGAGCGGCCTCACCAGACTTGGGTTGATACCGGGCGAGTTCTTCAGTGGACGAGTAAGGCGCATAAACCTGCTCGTCAAATCAGCCGCCATGCTTGTCAAAATAGACGAAGCCGAGAAACAACAGACAAGCATCAACACAAAAATCCATATCGGCACGGGGAAACTTGCAGCGCCGGGCTCGACATCAGGTTTCAACTTGTCGGCCATATTAAAGTGTAGGATGAAAGATTTTTTATTAGCAATGGTGATGTAGTGTATTTCGTGAATTCTCTATTTCGGCGCTGTCTGCCAGCCGCCGCCGAGCGCTTCATAGAGTTGCACGACGGCGAGCAGTTGGCCCACCTGCGTTTGCACTTGGGCGCGTTGCGTCGGATAGAGTTCCTGCTGGGCTTGCAAGACTTCGTAGTAGCTGGACTTGCCATTCAAATAACGCTGCGTAGCCAGATCAACCGATTCCGCCAGCGCCACGACTGCCTGTCCGTCATAGGTATATTCCTCGGCCAGTTTCTGGCGTGTGACAAGCGCGTCGGAAACTTCCTGAAACGCCGTCAGGATGCTGGCTTGGTAGGCGGCTTTGGCCTCGTCGAACTTTGCCTTCGCCGCGCGATATTGGGCGCGCAATTGTCCGCCTTGAAAAATCGGTCCCGCCATCATGCCGCCCACGTCCCACAGGTTGGCCGAACCGGCGGTGAACGCGGACAGTTCAGGACTTGCCTTGCCCAGAAAAGTGGTCAGTCCAATCTGCGGGAAAAAATTCGCCACGCTCACGCCGATGTCCGCGTTGGCGGCGATCAAGGATTGTTCGGACTGAAGAATATCGGGCCGGCGGCGCAAGAGTTCGCTGGGCAGGCCGGCAGGAATCTCCGGTGCGAGTTCCAGTTGGTTGGTCAAGGAATTGCGAAGAATCGGGCCGGGATTTCTTCCGAGCAAAACATCTAGCTGGTCTTCCGTGGTGGCGATTTGAATTTCCAGTTGCGGAATGCTCGCGGCGGCATTGGCGAACGCGGCGGCGGCGCGGTCGGTTTCCAGTTTGGAGGCGACGCCGTTTTTCAGGCGGTCGTTGAAGATGCGATAGCTGCCGGCGTAGGCATTGGTCGCCGCTTGTTGAATGGCCAGTTCCTGATCGTATTGCAACAATTGAAAATAGGCGGTGGCCACCTGGCTCACCAAGGTGATCATTACGCCGCGCCGGGCTTCGTCGGTGGCGAGAAATTGCGCGCGCGCGGCCTCGCTCGAACGGCGGATGCGGCCCCAAAGATCAATCTCCCACGCCGCATTGAGATTCAGCAGCGCTGAAGTGGTCGTGGCTCCGTTCAAGGCGGCAGGCGAATTATAAACTGAATTGCGCCCACGCCCAATGTCGCCGCCATAGCCGGCTTGTGGAAAAAACGCCGCGTTGGCGGCAGCGGCCTGACCGCGCGCCTGCTCCACGCGCGCGACGGCCTGCTTGAGGTCGTAGTTGTTCGTGATCGCCGTGCCGATCAGGTTTTGCAGAACCGGATCCTTGAACACCCGCCACCACGGCAAATCGCCGAACGAGTTCGTGGTCTGATTTTCAGTGAAGCGAAATTCTCCCGGCGCATTCACGGCGGGACGTTTGTAATTCGGCCCGACCGCGCAGCCGCCGAGAATGGCGACGCCCGCCAGAATGCCCAGGCCCGAAAAAAGAAAACGCGGCTTCATGTTCCGGGTTCTCCTGTTTTCGGCGCGTCCGGCGCGGGCGCGGTTTCGGCCGGCTTCAAGGTCGAATGTTTTTCACCGCCCAATTTTTCGACCATGTAGAAAATGACCGGAATTAAAAAAATGGCGATGAAGCTGGCGCACACCATGCCGCCGATGACGGTGCAGCCCATGATCCGGCGCGATGCAGCACCCGCCCCGGTGGCCGTGGCCAGCGGCACACAACCGAGGATGAACGCAAAACTCGTCATCAAGATCGGGCGCAAGCGCAAGCGCGCACCTTCCAGCGCGGCTTGCATGAGCGGTTTGCCTTCTTCGTAACCCATTTTGGCGAACTCGACGATCAGGATGGCGTTTTTGGCGGACAAGCCGATGAGCATGACCATACCGATCTGCGCATAAACATCGTTTTCGTAATGCCCGACTATCATGGCCGCAAACGCGCCGAAGACCGCGACGGGAATTCCGAGCAGCACACTAAACGGCAGGCTCCAGCTTTCGTATTGCGCGGCCAGAATAAGAAAAACGCACAGCAAAGAGAATCCGAAGATGGCCATCGGCGAGATGCCTTGCTGCGCCTTCTTTTCCTGATAGCTCATGCCCATGTAGTCATAGCCCATGCCCGGCGGCATAGTTTCGGCGAAGACGTCTTCCATCGCCTTCATCGCCTGCGCCGAACTGTAGCCGGGTTTGGCCGAGGCGTTGATTTGCGCGGCTTCGTGGAGGTTGTAGCGCATGGTGAACTCCGGCCCTTGCGTCTTCTTCACGCTCGTCACCGCCGACAGCGGCACCATGTTGCTGGAACTGTTCAACACATAAAACTGGCCGAGGTTTTTTGCCTCGGTGCGATAGTCGCCCTCGGCCTGCACATAGACCTGCCATTGGCGGCCAAAGCGGTTGAAGTAGTTCACGAACGCGCCGCCCATGAAACATTGCATCGTCTGATAAACGTCCTGAAGCTTCACGCCTTGTTGAAGGACTTGATCGCGGTCCACGTTCACGAGCACCTGCGGCACGGACGGCAGCGCCGTGGTGAAGACGCGGGACAGTTCGGGACGCTTGTTGGCTGCGACTAGAAATTTCTGCAAATTGTCTGCCAGAAAAGTTCCGCCCCGCCCCGTGCGGTCTTCGAGCACAAAGGTGACGCCGCCCGACGCGCCCACGCCAGGAATCGCCGGCGGCAAAAACGGAAAGACCATCGCCCCGGGGATCGCCGCCATCTTCGCCTGCAAATGCAGCATGATGGCGCGAAATTGTTCGTCCGGCGCCTTGCGTTTGTCCCAATCTTTGAGCGTGATGAAGAAGAAACCACTGTAAGTGTTCTGCACGCCGCTCAACATGCTGTAGCCGATGACTGTGGAATAATATTTCACGCCCGGTGTATTTTTTAGAATCTCCTCCGCCTGCCGCATCACCTCGCTCGTGCGCTGCGCGGATGAGGCATCGGGCAGTTGCACGCCGGCGAACGCGTAGCCCTGATCTTCATTGGGCAGAAAGCTGGTGGGAATGGATTTGCCCATCAACCCGGCCAGCACGAGAAAACCCAGCAGCAGAATCACCGTGAAGAAACTTTTGTGAATCAGCACACGGCACACGCCGACGTAACCATCCGTCGCCCGGCCAAATCCCCGGTTGAACCAGTCGTAAAATTTTTGCAGCGGACCTTTGCCTTTGACCTTAGGGCGGAGCAGCATCGCCGCGAGCGCGGGCGACAGCGTGAGCGCATTGAACGCGGAGATCGCCACCGAGACGGCGATGGTCACGGCAAACTGCTGGTAGAGCCGGCCCGTGATGCCCGGAATAAATGCCGTCGGCAAAAACACCGCCGCCAAAATGATAGCAATGGCCATGACCGGTCCGGCGACTTCCTGCATTCCCTTTAACGCCGCGTCTTTCGGCGACAATCCTTTTTCAATGTGATGCTCTACGATTTCCACCACGACAATCGCATCGTCCACCACCAGACCTATCGCCAGCACCAGGCCGAAGAGTGAAAGTGTGTTGATGGAGAAGCCGAACAACGGAAAAAGCGCGAAGGTGCCGACCAGCGAAACCGGCACGGCGAGCAGCGGAATCAGCGTCGCGCGCCAGCCTTGCAGGAAAATGAAAACAACAATGATGACGAGGATGATGGCTTCAACGAGCGTATGTTCGATTTCCTTCATGCCGGCGGTGACGGCCAGCGTCGTGTCGAGCGCGACGACGTAATCAAGGTCGGGCGGAAAACTCTTCTTGAGTTTGGCCATGACCTCCTTCGCACCGGCGGCAGCTTTCACGGCGTTGGAATCCGGCAACTGATAGAGCGCGATGAGGGCGGATGGCCGACCGTTCAAGCGCGCCTTCATGTTGTAGTTTTGCGCGCCGAGTTCCACGCGGGCGACATCCTTCACCCGCAAAATCGAGCCGCCGGGTGACGCGCGGATGACGACGTTTTCAAATTGCGCCGCCGTTTCCAAGCGGCCTTGCGTCCGCACCGCATAAGTATATTGCTGGCCGGACGGAATCGGTTCGCCGCCAATTTGCCCGGCGGGATTCACGGTGTTTTGCGCCTGAATCGCATTGATGATTTCAGGAACCGTGACGCCCATTTGCGCCAGCCGGTCGGGCCGGACCCACAAACGGATGGCATAATTGCCCGCGCCAAAAACCGAGACGCTGGCGATGCCCGGCACGCGCGTCATCAGGTCGTTAATATTGATGACCGCGTAGTTGGCGAGAAAGACGCCGTCGTAAGTATTGCTCGGCGAGTAGAGCGCAAACATGATGAGCGGCGCGGCGGTGGATTTCTGGACGGTCACGCCCTGGCTGGTCACGGCGCTGGGCAATTGCGACGCCGCCTGGCTTTGCCGCATCTGCGCGAGAATCTGGTCGGTGTTCGGATCGGTCTTGATGTTGAAGTCCGTCGTCAGCTTCATCGTGCCGTTGTTGGCATTCAGGGAATACATGTATTCCATGCTGTCCACGCCGGACATCTGCTGCTCAATGGGAGTGGCGACCGACTGTTCCACGGTCGTCGCGTCCGCGCCTGGATAAGTGGCGTTCACCTGAATCTGCGGATCGGCGATGTTCGGAAATTGCGCGATGGGCAGGCCCAGCATTGCCACGATGCCCATAATCACCATCAGAATGGAAATCACCATCGCGACAATCGGACGGTTGATGAAAAATTTTGACATGGTTCAGCGGATGCGAAATGGATGAGGCCCGGTCAAGGTTTCGTTGCTTCCACCGGCGCTGTTGGCATTCCGGCAATGTCGCCTGCATACGGCACCGGTTTGACTTCCATGCCGTCACGAACCTTTTGCACGCCTTCCGCGATGACGCGGTCGCCGGGTTTTATGTCTCCCTTGATGACCCATTGCTCGCCGATGGTTTCGCCCGCCGTCACCGGCCGGATGCTCACCTTGTTGTCCGCGCCCACGACCGCAATCAAATAACGGCCCTGCATGTCCATCACCGCCGCTTGCGGCACCAGCAGCGCGCCTTTTTCCGTGTCCAGCAACGCGCGCACGCGGACGAACATTCCCGGCGCGAGCAGATTTTGCGGATTGGGAAATTCACCCACCACGCGGATGGTGCCCGTCGTGACATCCACTTGATTGTTGGCGAACCGCACCTTTCCCTTGAGCGGATAAACCGCACCGGACGCCAGCGTCAATTCCAATGGCGGACCTTGATACTCTCCATTCGCTGCGCGCAGTTTTTTACCATTGGCCAGCATCCGTTCCTGAATCTGCGTCATTAACTGCTGCGACACAGAAAAATAAACCCGGATCGGATTGATCTGCACAACCGTGGTCAGCGCGCCGGAGCCGGGACCAACCAGATCGCCGACCTGCGCCTGCGCCAGACCGGCCACGCCATCAATCGGCGAAATGATTTTGCAAAAATTATAGTTCAACCGGGCGGACTCGACGGCGGCTTCATTGGCCAAGTTCGCCTGAATGGCGTCGTCAAGTTCCTGCTGGCTGATGGCCTGGGTTTTGGCCAGCGGCGTATAACGCTTCACGTCCATCTCGGATTTGCCTAACTTGGCTTCCGCCTGATCCAACACCGCTTTGTAAGTGCGGTCGTCAATCTGGAACAGAACCTGCCCATTGGTAACGAAGCTGCCTTCCTGATAATTGCGCGTGAGCAAATAGCCGCTGACCTGCGCGGAAATCGTGGCATTGACATCGCCTTCCAAAGTGCCGACCCAGTCATGATAAACCGGCACGTCCCGCTGCTCGACGGCGACAACTTGAACTTCCGGCGGTGTTGTCTGCTCTTGCTCATCCTTCTTACACCCCGAAAAAAAAGCCGGCAAAGCCAGCAACAAAACGAGTCTATCTAATTTAAGGGTCGCGCTTGGCATCATAAATTGCTGGAAGTTGACGGTTAGGCTTTCAAATTTCAAGCTCCATCCGGCCAGATCATGCCGATGATGTGACATTTCTAGAATTCATCCTTCATCTAGTCGGGTTTTCGATGTTTGTCCACTTAATAAAATTTTGCGCCTGCTGCCAAAAGTCATACGCATGGAAGCGCAGAAGTTTTTTATATTTCATCGCTTTCGCCTGAGAATTTCCTTCCATTGCGCTGCCGTCAAATTAATTCATTCTGCTGCGAACTCAGCGCTCGAAGAGGAGCATGAGATACGCGCCGAAGAGCAGCAGATGGACGCAACCGAGCAGCACGTTGGTTCGCGGCAGGGAAAAGGTAAGTATGCTGGTGAGTAGTGTGAGCACGAGCATCACCGTGTCCACGGCATCCACGCCAAGCACGAGGGCGCGACCGGTCACGAGCGACACGGCGATCACCAGCGGGATGGTCAGCCCGATGGACGCCAGCACCGAGCCGAGCAGGATGTTCACCGAACGTTGCAGGCGGTTGGCCAGCGCGGCGCGGATGGCCGCGATGGATTCCGGCGTCAGCACCAGCAACGCCATGATGAACCCGCCGAGCGCGGGTGGTGCGCCGAGCTTGATCACGATAGCATCGAGCGGCGCGGCCATTTGCTTGGCGAGCAGGACCAGTGGCAGCCCGTAGCATCCGAGCATCACCGCATGATAGAACGTCGAATGCGAGGAATGGTGAGCCAGCTCTGGTGCCACTGCTTCAGCCGCTTCCTCGGGAGCCATGAAGAAGCCGCGATGACGCCGGTTCTGGATGAACAGGAAAACGCCATAGATGCCAACGGACATCACCGAAAGAAAAACCATTTGAAATTTCGAGAGCGTCGGTCCCGCCGTGGAGTGTGTGAAGTTCGGCAAAATGAGACCGAGCACGGTGAGCGGAAGAATCATCACGAGAAATGCGTTCGCGCTTTGGAGATTGTAGCGTTGCTCGTGGTGGCGCAGACCGCCGAGCAGCAACGCCAGACCCAGAAAACCGTTCAGCACGAGCATGACCACCGCAAACATCGTGTCGCGCGCGAGCATCGGCTTGTCCGCGCCGGTGGACATCACGAACGCCACCATTGCCACCTCCAGCCCGGTAATCGCGAGCGTGAGCAACAACGTGCCCGCCGGTTCTCCCAGCCGGTGCGCAAGCACATCCGCGTGCCGCACAATCGCGACCGCCGCCGCCAAAATCACGCTGCAAATAATCGCGAGCAACACGACCAACATCACTGGCTGACCCAGCGCGGTGGCAATCCAGCCTTTGCCGAGCAACGCCAGCGCCAGCATGACGATGGCGAGGGCGAGCGGCCATTCACGCCACCACGGTTCGCGGGATCGGGCTTCAGACTTATTCATTAAATGCTCTCGCTCTTGGTAATGTATCTCATGCGCAATGAAATCACGAATCGGTCGAACACACTTGCTTGTCATCGACAAAAAATTGATTCACACGCCCGAGTTTTATCCAGTTGAGGCGGTGGCGGCAAGGAAACGCGCAGCTTTTTTCACTTGCCACGAACTTAAATTTGCACCGGCTTTTGCTCTGATGTTATGTGGACAGAGAAAATGATGGGGCCTGCCAATTTTGACTGCCTGCACAACTAAACTTTAACTGTATAAAACCCAGCACATGACTCTGGCGATGGGTTTCAGCTTTTGGGGAATGAGGAATCTAATCGCAAAATGTGCGTTAACGCCTGCCAGTGATCTTCAGTGGGGCAGACTTGGCCGTGTTCCCATTTTCGCACCATCCGGGTTGAAACCCTGGCCGTTTGCACCATTTCCAGCTGGGAAAGGTTGGCCTCAATGCGTTTCAAAAGAAGATGTTCACCAAAGGTTTTGGGATTGACGGGGATAAGCTTTCGGGGGCTAATCTGCCTCCAGAATGCTGATGAATAACACTGATTTTCCGTTGTGTAATACCCAGCAGTTGACCCAACCGCCATTGGCGCTGTCAGTTCCGCTGTCGTGGTTCACGTCGTGAGTCGGCGGTGGTTCAGCTTTTTTCATTAGGCCACATGACAGCTATGACACAACAGACACGATATTTATTGGCGAGAGTTTCATATTGGTCGTTGTTTGTCATCGCTCCCAGTATCGCACTATTTTTTTGCTTGGTGCATCGGTTAAGAATGGCGGAGTTTGTCTTGGCACATTTGCCATTTTAGCCGTGATTGGCGAGCATGGTTTCAAACCGTGGAAGCGGCTTTGGAAGGTTGGCCGTCAGACCTTCCTGTTCCTCAAGCGTGGCTGGAGTTCGATGTTGATGACATTGAGCAAGCAGGCGCTGAACTAAAAAAGAGAGGATATGCTTTGCTGACGAAAGCAGAAGAGGAGCCGTGGGGGCAGATTGTTACTCGTCTGTTCAGTCTTGAGGGCATATTGATCGCGGTCACGGTTACGCCGGGACTGCGCCAGTAGTCACGATATGCAGCCTAACCAGTCGCCGGAATGAAGCGGTTCGTTCCGTTTTTTTTGAGGCTAATTGCCCCGATACAACCGGCAAACTGCAATCAACCAATTGCAGTTTGCCGGTTTAATTTTTTCGGCGTGGTCCGTTTCAATGGAAAGTGCCGTTAATTTTGTTTTTCCCGATGGCATGCAACTAGCAAAACCGAAACCGCCTTGAAAAAACAACCTATGAAAAAAATATTATTAATTGCGGCAACACTTATGGTCAGTGCGGCCAGTTTGTGGGCGGACGAATCACACGGCTTTCAGGCTTCGCTGACGCCGGATATCGCCATTTATCCCAAGACCGACGAAATCCACGGCCTCTCGTTGAGCATCTGGGGCGAAAATCCGCAGCAAGGCGTCGCGATCGGCTTCGTGAACGGCAGCAGCGGCGGCAGCGCCGGCTTCAGTTGGGGGCTGGTCAACTATTCAGAATCTTACACCGGAGTCTCGTGGTCCTGGGTCAATGTCAACTCGACAAGTTTTCACGGCTGGCAGTCCGGCATAGTCAATGTCGCGCAGGGTGAATTCGTCGGGTTTCAATCCTGCTGGCTGGTGAATTATGCCAAGGAAATGCACGGCCTGCAGTTGGGTTTGGTCAACTACACGGAAAATCTTCACGGCGTGCAGGTCGGGCTGGCCAACATTGCGGTGAACAATCCATGGTTCACCGATTTCCCCGACAAGCTTGCAACGGGCATTCCAATCGTGAACTGGTCGTTCTGAAAAAATCATAAGTTAAAATTCAAAAAACGGGAACCGCGAAAAAATGGTTTCTGGTTTTTGTTTTCGGAAAATCAATATCCCTGCTGCAACAGCCACCAGACGGCGAACATGATCGCGATGCTCAACAGCGACATCCACAACACGCTGGACATGAAGCAAGCCGCAGTCATGACGAATCCGCCGAGGCAGGGGATCAGCATCTTTTGTTTCCAGCCGTAAATCCAATAGCCGCTGGCGATCGCGCCCCAAAGGCACGACGCCCACAAAGCATGCTGGTCAATTTTGCCAAGCGCGCTGATGAGTGGGTCATCCATTGGCAGGCAATATGCCGTCCCCGCTCCGCTTCCGCAACTGCTGGCTTTTCAGAAATCGCGTGTTAGTTTTTTGCGTGAGCGATTTCTTCAAGCCCAACATCGGTTCGTGCGGGCGTCTCGTGCGCGGCGGCATTGCCGCGCTGCTCTTCATCGCGGGCGGAGCGTTGTTTATTTATGTCTGGTGGCTTGGGCTGGTTTTCATTGGCATCGGAATCTTCACGCTGTTTGAAGCCCTGCGCGGCTGGTGCGTCGCCCGCGCGTGCGGGGTGAAAACGAAAATCTGAAAATTTTCGATTTACGACAAACGATTTGCGCGTTATCGCATTGAAAAAGAACTCGTAAATAGTAAATCGCCTGTCGTAAATTCTTCGGATGAATTTGTTGCCGTTCGGAAAATTGCCCGCGCACAAGGCCCGCACGTTTGTTCCTGAAAAAATTGACCTTGGCGACTGGCCGCAGATTGCGCCGCTGTTCGATCAATTGGAAATGCGCGCGGCACACACCAAGTCTGCCGCCGATTTGGAAAAATGGCTGCTCGACTGGAGCGAACTTTCCGCTGCGCTCGATGAGGAAGCGTCGCGCCGCTACATTGCGATGACGTGCCACACGGATAATGCGGATGCGGAAAAATCGTATCTGCATTTCGTCGAACACGTCGAGCCGCAACTCAAGCCGCGGCAGTTTGCGTTGGAGAAAATTTACGTTGCGCATCCGCAATTCAATTTATTGCCGACAGCGCGCTACGGAGTTTTCAATCGCGACGTGAAAAATCACGTCGAGCTTTTCCGCCCGGAAAATGTCGCGCTCGAAACCGAGGAGGCGAAGCTCTCGCAGCAGTATCAGAAATTGATCGGTGCGCAGACCGTGAATTTTCGCGGCGAAGAAAAAACGTTAGTGCAGATGGGCCGTTATCTCGAAGAGCCGGACCGCGCATTGCGGCAGGAAGCGTGGGAACTCGTCGCCAAACGCAGGCTCGTGGACGTGGACAAGTGCGAGGAAATTTTCGACGAACTCATCAAATTGCGCACGCAGATCGCCAAGAACGCGGGCTTTGAGAATTATCGCGATTTCGCCTTCCGCCAGAAATGCCGCTTTGATTACACGCCGGAAAACTGTTTTCAGTTTCACGATGCGGTGGAAAAAGAAATAATGCCCGCCCTCCGCGAAATCCAGAACGACCGCAAACGTCAGTTGAAACTGGAAAAATTGCGTCCGTGGGATTTGGCTGTTGATCCACAAAATCGCTCGCCGTTAAAGCCATTTGTCGAAGTCGGCGAAATGGTTTCGCGCACGCAGAACATTTTCAACCAACTTGATCCCGAACTCGCCGACGGTTTCCAGCAGATGCAGGATTTGAAGCTGCTCGATCTCGACAATCGCAAGGGCAAGGCGCCGGGTGGCTATCAATCAACTTTGTCGGAAGCGCGCGTGCCGTTCATTTTCATGAACGCGATTGGTTTGCAGCGCGACGTGGAGACGATTTTGCACGAAGCTGGCCACGCGTTCCACGCGCAAGCGACGCGCGACGAGGATTTGTATGCGTATCGCGGCGCGCCGATTGAATTTTGCGAAGTCGCTTCGATGGCGATGGAACTTTTGGGCAACGAATTTCTCGAAGAATTTTATCCGACTGCCGAGGCGAACCGCGCGCGCAAAACGCATCTCGAAGGCATCATCGGTTTCTTTCCGTGGATGGCGACGGTGGACGCGTTTCAGCACTGGATTTATACGCACGCTGGCCACACGCGCGCCGAGCGAAAGGCGGCATATCTCGCGCTTATGGATCGCTTCGGCGGCGACGTGGATTTTTCCGACTATGAGGAAGCCCGCGCCTATTCGTGGCACCGGCAGTTGCACATTTTCATCTATCCGTTTTACTACGTCGAATACGGCATCGCGCAGCTTGGCGCGTTGCAGGTCTGGGCGAATTCAAAGGCGGACAAGGCGAAGGCGTTGAACGATTACAAAAAATCCCTCGCGCTCGGCGGCTCGCGTCCGTTGCCGGAACTGTTTGCGGCGGCGGGCTGCAAATTTCAATTCGATGCCGCGACCATCAGGCCGTTGATTCAACTGGCGAATTCAGAACTGAAGAAACTTTGACGCAGTTAAGATGAAGAAGTTAGCAGCCTGTCTAGTTGTTAGGCGGCTGCTTCGGAATCACATCTTTGACAAACCAACTGACTATTCGGTCGGCATATCGGATGCAAACCAATGCGCCGGCGATATGCCAAAGGACTCGAAAAAGCGCCAGAAAGAATGTTCGCCTTGCATCGGGACTCGCAAATGTTTCGTGAAGTCTCGCAAAATATGATGGCAGATAAGTCGCCACATCCACGGCATCAAACAAAAACCAAACGGCCTGTATCCGGATGATGAAAACGGCAAACTGCCTGAATGTCATCCGCTCCCAAAAACACTGCTCCTCTGGTGAAATAATATGGCCGAGCGCCTCTGGCGAAGAACTAACAAACGTGTCGGTGCTGCAGGACGGACAACTTATCGCGTCATCGGGACTCTCAAAACCACAGTTTGCACATTTTTTCATAACGCTCGAAGCCGCCTAACATTTATGTAGGCGCAGATTTTGCAGATTATCACATTTCGCAATTTTGCAGCTTTTAGTCTCCAAGTTTCTATTTCAAAACTTGTTCGATTCAAATTCGCCCTGGTGAAAGGCTGCAAAAATCAAGTCTCAATCCCGTAAGCCTTGATTTTATTGTAAAGCGTCTGGCGGCCGATGCCGAGGCGTTTGGCGGTTTCGAGCTTGTTGCCGTTGGTGATCTTGAGCGTCGAGACGATGGCGTTGCGCTCGACGCCTTCGAGCAGCGTGAAACTGGTGTCGGAATCCGGGTTGGAACTTGCGCTGACTTTGACATCGGTGATGGACAGGTCGGCGGCGGCCACTTCATCGCCTTCGCTCAAGAGCACGGAGCGCTGGATCTCATTCTGCAACTGGCGAATGTTGCCCGGCCAGTCGAACGCAGTGAGCCGTTCAATCGCGTCGGCCTTGAAGCCGCGAATGTCGCGGCTGGCCTGCGCGGCGAATTTTTTCAGAAATGAATTGGCCAGCGGCATGATGTCGTCGCGGCGTTCGCGCAACGGTGGCAGATAAACGGAAAGCGCGCTGATGCGGTAGAACAAATCTTCGCGCAACTTGCCGTCTGTGATGGCTTCTTCAGGCTTGCGGTTGGTGGCGGCGACGATGCGACAGTTGGTCTTGTAGCTGGTCTTGCTGCCGACGGGACGGACTTCCTGGTCTTGCAAAACGCGGAGCAATTTGCTCTGCGTATCAATCGGCATCTCGGAAATTTCGTCGAGGAACAACGTGCCGCCTTCAGCCTGGCGGAACAAACCGTCGCGGTCGGAAATGGCGCCGGTGAACGCGCCTTTGACAGAGCCGAACAATTCGCTCTCGATCAGTTCGCGGGGCAGGGCGGCGCAATTGATTTTGATGATTTTATTTTTATTGCGAGGGCTTAACGAGTGGACGAGGTCGGCGATGACTTCCTTGCCCGTGCCGCTTTCGCCAGTGATGAGCACGGTCACGTCCGCCGCCGCAATGCGTTCGACGGTGCGGACAACCTGCTGCATGGCCTGGCTGCGGAAAATCGGCGAGGCGGCGCCGCTCATGGTTTCGAGCGCGCGACGGAGCGTGGTGTTTTCCTCGTGCTGTTCCTTGCGCTCAATAGCGCACTTCACGTCGGCGAGGAGCTTTTCATTTTCAAACGGCTTGGAGAGGAAATTATACGCGCCGCGTTTGCCAGCCTCGACGGCCATGGTGATCGTGCCGTGGCCGCTCAACAGAATCACCTCGGTGTCCGGCCAGTTTTTTTTGATCTGCGGCAGCAGATCCATGCCGCTGGCGTCGGGCAATTGCACGTCGAGCAGCACGACGTCGGGCGGATCCTGGGGGAAAAACTTTTGCAGCGCCGCCGCGCTGTCGGCCTGGGTGGCGTCGTATTGATCATCAAGCACGGCGACGAGCAGTTCGCGCACGGCTGAATCATCGTCCACGATGAGAATTTTGGCTTTCATGTTTTATTTCCTAATGCAAGCTTGGGTGAAACTCCGAAAAATCGCGCGATGAGCAGCGTGCTTTTCCGTCAAACGTTCAGGATGAAACTGCACGCTCAACAGATACGGCATCCGCCGCGCCGCCTCCGGTCGCAATTCCATCGCCTCGACGATTCCGTCGCTGCTCCGCGCCGTCGCCACCAGCGGTTCCGCCGGTTGCAAAACGGCCTGATGATGCGAACTGTTCACACCCAAAACCCGCTTCCTGACAATCTTGGACAGCAGCGAACCTGCTGTCAACGCCACTTCATGCACGATTTTGCCCGCCAAGTCCAGCCGTTGATGGTTCAACGCGCCGGGAATCTGACGGCGGATGTCCGCAATCAATTGTCCGCCCAGCGCGATGTTTAATAATTGGTGGCCTCGACAAATCGCCAGCAGCGGTTTGCGCTGGCGGAAAATTTCATCAATCAAAATCAATTCAAGCAAATCCCGTTTGCCGCCGTCGGGAGATTGTTCGATGGTCGCTTGAATTTTTTTCGGTAGATTTTTTTCATAAAGATCGGGATTGATGTCGTCGCCGCCGGTCAGCAACACGCCGTCCGCGTGCCGGACAATTTCAGCGAGAATTTTTTTGTCCGAACAAATGGGAATCGTGAGTGGAATGCCGCCGGCCTGAAGCACGGCCTTTTCGTATTTGATGGAAAGACTGGCGGAGAGGTCGTGGAATTCGACCCCGCGCTTCTCGACGCTCGGCGTGATCAGGATCAAAGGCAGTCTGGCCATCGCATTTAATGTAAAGTCGGCGAGAATTTTGTCAGCGAAAATTTTGATTCAAATTTCCGCGTCGGGAAACCGCTCGCGAATCCGCTGGCGCACGCGTTCTTCATGTTCCGGCTGCAAACGTCGGCGCGTGATGAGGCGTTGCACGGCGTCGAGCAATTCCAGCCAGTCTTCCAGCGGCGGATTTTCGACAGGCTGCCAAGTGTCGAAACGCTTCGCGCGCTGCGAAAATTTCCATTCGCGGCTCACGCGTTGGGCGTTGATTTGGATTTTCTCGCCGTCCTCGGTGACGCGCTTCCAACTGATTTCAGCTTTAGTTGCCATGGAAATTATTTAACCACGGATGGACACTGATGCACACGGATAAAAAAATTTCGGTAGGGCGCGTCACTCCGTGCGCGCCGGGTTTTGGATTGCAATTTAACGGCGCGCCCGGAGTGACGCGCCCTACCAGCAAAATAAATCCGTGTCCATCTGTGGCTGAAATCATTCTGGCAAATCCACGCTCGCCACGGCCATCGCGGCGATGCCTTCTTCGCGGCCGATGAAACCCATCAATTCGTTCGTCGTCGCCTTGATGCCGATGTGCGCGAAATTTATTTTCAACGCGTCCGCGATGTTAATTTTCATTTCTTTAATGTGCGGATAAATTTTCGGCGCCTGCGCGATGACCGTGGCGTCCACGTTCACGATTTTTCCATTTCGCAGCGCGATGATGCGCGCGGCTTCCTCCAGAAAAATTTTGCTCGGCACATTTTTCCATCGCGGGTCGGTGTTCGGGAAAAAATGGCCGATGTCCGGTTCGCCGAGCGCGCCGAGGAGCGCGTCGCAGATGGCGTGCATGAGCGCGTCGGCGTCCGAATGGCCGTCGAGACCCTTCGCGTGCGGAATCTCGACGCCGCCGAGGATGAGTTTGCGTCCCGCGACCAGCGCGTGAACGTCGTAGCCGATGCCAACGTGAACCATGCCGCACTATAAAATTTTTACGCGCGCTTAAAAAGAAATTTCGGCAACATTTCAGCCACGGATTGAACACGGATTTGAAAATGGAAATAGTTTCAAATCGCGAAGCGCAAAACAGAAAGTGCGAACAAGTTTTTAGTCCGCCGATAAATTTGTGACAGGGCCATCTGGGCGAGGAATTTCGGCTTCAATTTCCTTTTGCGTTGTCGCTTTGTAAGGTTTCCTAAAAAGCCCGTCACGGAGAAGCTGGTTTCGATTTCTGATAATTTCTTCTTCCATTAATCTAATAAAATGTCCAACGCGTCCGCTCGCGTCAACGACATCTTCTAAATCTGATGGTTTGTTTGTATGCAAATGGAATATCAAATGATTCAATTTACTTTGAGCGGCAAATAAAAGTTGATGGATTCGCGATAGCTGTGGAAAATAAAGGCGAATATACATAATAATCTTTTTGGCCGTGCGTTCTCCGTAAAGTTCAAGATCATCCACAGAAGCAAGTTCTTCGATTGAGCGTTTGTCTCCTTGCGACGATAAATATACAAGTCCAAAAAATTTTGCATTGTCCTCGGAAACCTTGTTCAGAAGAAGATAAAGCTCTTCGAGTTTTGGGGTTAGAAATTGTGTCCGCTCGCGCCTGCGTGTTAGAAATTGGCTTACGGCAAAGACCATAAGCGAAACAGACGCGGCAATGACTGCCGAAACTAATGATGCAAAACCTGAAGGGTTATTGTTAATCCAATTTAGTAATTTATCCATGAGTTGCGTCAGCGTTTCACAATTCGGACTTTGCGGCTGTCGAAAAATTTTATCAAGAAAAAGTTAGACATGAATTTCGCGAATTAACACGAATTCAATTTGTGAAAATTCGTGTAATTCGTGTCACCGAATCCGTGTTTCATCCGTGGCTAAATTTCAAACTCAAGCCGCCGCCAAACAACAAACTTCCGCGCACCATTGCTCGATTTTTTCCTTGATGGCGTCGCG
>DATAUQ010000079.1:0-9936 GCA_036268155.1 Verrucomicrobiia bacterium
TTCGCCGACGTCGTCGGGCAGGAACACGTCACGCAGACGCTTTCCAACGCCATCACGCAAAAACGCATCGCGCACGCGTATCTTTTTTGCGGGCCGCGCGGCACGGGCAAGACGACCATCGCGCGCATTTTTGCAAAATGCCTGAACTGCACCGGCGGACCAAAAGTTGATTTCGACGACAACGATTCGCGCGTCCAAGAAATTACCGAAGGCCGCGCGCTCGACGTGATGGAAATTGACGGCGCGAGCAACAACGGCGTCGAGCAAGTCCGCGAACTGCGCGAGACCTGCAAATACGCGCCCGCGAACGCGCAATTCAAAATCTACATCATTGACGAAGTCCACATGCTCTCGATGGCGGCGTTCAACGCGCTGCTGAAAACTTTGGAAGAACCGCCCGCGCACGTGAAGTTTATGTTCGCGACGACTGACCCGGAAAAAGTTCTGCCGACAATCCTTTCGCGTTGCCAGCGATTTGATTTGCGCCGAATTCCCGCCGCGCTCATCACGAAGCATCTCGCGCAAATTGCGAAACTGGAAAAAGTAAAAATTGACGAAGCCGCGCTTCACGCCATCGCGCGCGGCGCGGACGGCGGAATGCGCGACGCCGAATCCACGCTCGACCAGATCATCAGTTTTTGCGGCGACAAAATCGAAGAAGCCGACGTGCTTTCCATGTTCGGCCTCGCAGCCGAAAGCCAGATTTTGAATTTGAGCAAAGCCGTTCTCGCCGGAGAAATCCAGACCGCGCTCACGCAATTGAACGAACTCGCGCAAAACGGAAAAGATTTGGGGCGGTTGCTTTCCGATTTGCTGAATCATTTCCGCAATCTCCTGATTTTCCAAATCTCGCGCGGCGATCTGAACCTGCTCGAAGTTTCAGAAGCCGAAGTTGCCGCGCTCAAGGAACAGTCTTCTTTGGCAAATGCCGAATCGTTCACGCGAATCCTTGAAGTGTTTGCCGACGCTGAATTGAATCTGCGCGACGCCGCGTCCAAGAAAATTTTTCTCGAAGTCGCGCTCCTGAAAGCAATCGAAGCGCGCAGCGCAGTTTCAATTGATTCAGTCTTGAAGCAATTGAACCAATTGCGAGGCGGACAAAGTAGCTCAGGCTTCCAGCCTGTGCCAATTCCCGCAGCCGCAAACGCAATTTCGCGGACAAATCCAACAACGCCGGTCGAAAGTCCTCAAATCAAAAATCCGCCGATTCCCGCCAGCAGCTACAATTTTGCAGAAACGAGTCCCGTTTCCGCCGACCTGTCGGTTTTTTGGACGCAGCTCATCGAAGCCGTTGGCCGCGTCAGTCCGTTCACGCGCAGCTATCTCGTGGACGCCAATCCGGTTTCGTTCGAGAAAAACATTCTGGTCATCGGCTTCGACCCGGAATTTCAAGACCATCTCGGCCTCGTGGACAACGCGCGCAATCACACTCTACTGCAAACAAAATTGGCGGAACTCGGTCATCCCAATTGCCAGATTAAATTTATCAAGGCCGAGGCACCGGTCGGCGAAAAAATAAAGCCGGCTGCGCCCGCGCCTATTGCTTCAATCGCACCGCAAACTGTTTCTGTTGCAGCAAAACCTGTTGCGCCTGCGCCCGCCGAAAAAAAATCCGCAGCCGTTCCGTTCAACAAAGACACTTTCAAAAACGACCCGCTGATTCAAAAAGCCTTGGAAATTTTCAAAGGCCAGATCGTTGAAGTCCGCGCATAAATTTTACGATTTAACAATTCAACTACTTACAAAATTATGTCAGGCATTGGAAAATTAATGAAACAGGCTGCGCGGATGCAGCAGCAAATGGAAGAAGTGCAGGCGCAACTCGCGGCGCGCACGGTTGAGGCCACGAGCGGCGGGGGCGCGGTCAAAGTCACCGCGAAATGCGACGGCTCGATTGCCTCAATCAAAATTGATCCGCAGGCGCTGAATCCATCGGACGCGCAGTTGCTGGAAGATATGATTTTGACCGCCGCAAACCAAGCGCTCGCGCAGGCCAAGGACATTTCCAATTCGGAAATGGGCAAAATCACGGCGGGCTTGAATCTGCCGGGGATGATGTGAAGGCAGAAGGATGAAAAATCCTTTGCGTGCAGCACAACATTTAGTTTCATAATTCATCCTTTTAGCCATGCTTCCCGATTCCATCACGCAACTCATCGCCGCGCTCGCCAGACTGCCCGGCGTCGGGCCGCGTTCCGCCGAACGCATCGCGTTGCATCTTGTCCAGACGGATTCGGCAATTGTAAAACAACTTGCCGACGTAATTTTGCTCGCGCGCGAAAAAATCCAATTTTGCACAACCTGCGGCGCACTCACGGAAAAATCTCCCTGCCCGATTTGCGAAGATTCGCGGCGCGATTCTTCTTTGATTTGCGTTGTCGAACGCGCGGTGGACATTTTGAGCGTGGAAAAATCCGGCGCGTTTCGCGGAAGGTTTCATGTGCTCGGCGGGAAGATTTCCCCGCTCGACGGTGTTGAGCCGGAGGACTTGAAGATTGCAGATTTGGAAAAACGTCTGACGCACGAACCGATCAGGGAAATCATCATCGCGCTTGGCACGGATGTGGAGGGCGACGCGACCAGCAATTATCTCGCAAAACGGCTCGCGCGAACCGGATTGAAAATTTCCCGCATCGGCTTTGGATTGCCAGCCGGCAGCGGACTTGAATTTGCCGATGAACTCACGCTCAATCGCGCCCTAGAAAGCCGGAGGGAAATGTCGTGAACCCAATTGTCGCCTTTGATCTCGGCAAAGTGCTGGTGGATTTTGATTACTCGATTGCCGCGCGCAAAATCGGCGCGCGCAGCACGCAACCGCCGGAAAATCTTCATGCGTTTCTCGGCAGTTCGCCCCTGCTCTTCCAGTTTGAAACCGGCGGACTGACGCGACAGAAATTTTTTGACGCGATCCGCGAGGCGACCGGATTTCAAGGCGACATTGAAGAGTTCGGCGGATATTTTGCTGACATATTCGTGGAAATGCAGGCGATGACCGGGCTGCACGCGGAACTGCGACGGCACGGACTCAAGACTTATATTTTTTCAAACACCAACGACATCGCCATCGAGCATATCCGCCGGAATTTTCCATTCTTCCAAAATTTTGATGGTTATATTTTTTCCTACGAGGTCAAAGCCATGAAGCCGGAGGCGAAAATTTATGAGGCGCTGGAAGCGATGACAGGAAAATGCAACTCAGAAATTATTTACATTGACGACCGTCCGGAAAATATCGCGGCTGGCGCGGCGCGAGGCTGGCGGACGATTTTGCATGAGTCGCCGAAGAAGTCGCGCGCAGCTTTGGGCGATTTAATATCCTGAAGACAAAACGGCGCGAACTTTCGTCCGCGCCGATTCCCAGTTCCTCCGTTGGTGTCAGACAATCATTTCTTCGACTTCTTGCTGCCGGTTGGCACGGTCGCGATGGTCTGCAAAATACGGCTGGCAATTTTGTAGGGATCGCCCTGCGAATTCGGACGGCGGTCTTCCAAATAACCTTTGTAGCCGTTATTGACGAAGCTGTGCGGGACGCGGATGGACGCGCCGCGATTTGCCACGCCGTAGTTGAATTTGTCAATGGACTGCGTTTCGTGCAGGCCGGTCAGGCGCAGATGATTGTCGGGGCCGTAAACGGCGATGTGCTCGTTCTTGTATTTGTCGAACGCGGCCATGAGCGCCTCGAAATAATCCTTGCCGCCGACTTCGCGCATATAAGTGGTCGAGAAGTTGGAGTGCATGCCGGAGCCGTTCCAATCCACGTCCTTGCCGAGCGGTTTGCAATGATAGACGACTTCGACCTCGAATTTTTCACAGAGGCGGTTGATGAGGTAGCGGGCGATCCACATTTGATCGGCGGCATTTTTAGAACCTTTGCCGAAAATCTGGAATTCCCACTGGCCTTTGGCGACTTCGGCGTTGATGCCTTCATGGTTGATGCCGGCGTCGAGGCAGAGATCCAAGTGCGTGTCCACAATTTCGCGGGCGATGCAGCCGACGTTTTCGTAACCGACGCCGGTGTAGTATTTGCCCTGCGGCGGCGGGAAACCGCCGCCTTTCGGGAAACCGAGCGGCACGCCGTCTTTGTAGAGAAAATATTCCTGCTCGAAACCGAACCACGCGCCGGGATCGTCAAGAATGGTCGCACGGGCGTTCGTGGGATGCGGCGTCTTGCCGTCGGGCATCATGACTTCGCACATGACAAGCGCGCCATTTTTCTTGGTCGTGTCGGGATAAACCGCGACGGGCTTGAGCATGCAATCCGAAGTGCGGCCTTCAGCCTGGCGGGTCGAACTGCCATCGAAGCCCCACATCGGGAGTTCTTCGAGCTTGGGGAAAGCCTTGAATTCCTTGATTTGAGTTTTACCGCGGAGGTTGGCGACGGGTTCGTAGCCGTCGAGCCAGATGTATTCTAATTTATATTTTGCCATGTGCGTGATGATTGTGGTTGTCTGTGCCAATAAACGACAAATCCAACTGCACTAAAATTTTCAGTTGAACCTGTGGCAGATTTTTTAGCAGGGCGAGTGCCACGCTGCAAGAACTTTGCGGAAAGTTTGAGAAGAGCTGTTTTTTACCCCGTCAAATAAGGGTTTTCTGGCGCAGTAACTTATTCACAAACAAAAACGATTGGAAAACTTCTGGCGAAATTTTGCCGTCCTGCGCAAATTGTTTCCATCTTGGCGAACTTGGCTTTTCAATGCAAACCAGATAGACAATAATAAACGCGAAAAGAATGTTGAAAGTCAAAGACACACTGCGCGCAACCGTCCATTTGAGTTTTGATGGCCGCGTGTTCAAGGCTTATCATGGCCCGAACGCAAGGGAACGATTTGAAAATGAAGTGCGCGTCCTGAAATTTCTCGGAACGCGCGACTGCAATTTCGTCCCGCGACTGCTCGAAACGGATGAAAAAAAATTGCGGATCATCACGACAAACTGCGGAACGCGCGTGGAACATATTGACGAAAAACGCGCGAAGGAATTGTTCGCCGAACTGGAAAAGTTTGGCGTGCGCCACGACGATCCCGATGTGCGCAACGTGACTTACCGGCAATCCGACGGCCGCTTTTGTTTGATTGATTTCGAGTTTGCGACCATTCTTTCTGAATCAAATCATCCCCTTCGTCATCCTCGTCCTCATAAATCAAATTGAGGATGAGCATGACGATGAGAAAGAGAATGAAATCTAAAGGCAAGAAATATCCATCATTGAAATGGTCCGGCCGCTCGGACACCGGCAACGTGCGGAAAAACAACGAGGATTCTTTTCTCGGCCTCCAATTTGATGCGCGCGAAATTTTCCGGCTGGGAAAATTCGGCGAGGCTTCGCTGGAGAAAAGTGATTTAACTTTTGCCGTGTGCGACGGCATGGGCGGAGCGCAGGCGGGAGAATTCGCAAGTCGCATCGCCGTGGAAAAAATCACGACGCTGTTGCCGCGCGCGTTTCAACAATCGGCGAGCGGATTGGACGCCGGATTTTCCGATGTGTTGACGGAATTGTTCGCGCAGATCCACCGCGCTCTCGTTTTTCTCGGCGGCAGCTACGAGGAAACCGAGGGAATGCAGACGACATTGAGCCTGTGCTGGTTCACGCCGGGTTGGATGTATTTCGGCCACATCGGCGACAGCCGGATTTATCATCTGCCAAAACGAAAAAAGAAAATCAAGCAGATCACGCACGACGACACGCACGTTGGCTGGCTTTTGCGAACCGGGCAAATAAATGAGCGCGAGGCGCGCGCGCATCCGCGCCGCAATGTCCTGCAAAAAGCGCTCGGCGGCGGCAACCAATTTGTTGATCCGCAAGTCGGCGCGGTTGGCTGCGAACGAGGCGACATTTTTTTGCTTTGCACGGATGGCTTGATTGACGGGCTATACGACGGGCAATTGGTTGAAATTTTGCGCGCATCTGAAAATTTTGCGCAAATACTGGTTGAGGCTTCAATCAAAAATTCCGGTCGTGACAATACGACCGCGCTGGTGGTGCAGGTGGTTTGAATCATCGTCTTTCTCATCGGCACCCTCGTCCTCAAAATTGATGCTGAAAATGAAAATGAGGATGATTTGAAAATAAAAAACGGCGGGCGATTTGCATCGCCCGCCGTGTGAATTTCAGACTGGTGAACTATCAGCCGTGATAGCCGACTTCGCCATGTTCCGATTCGTCGAGGCCAGCGCGTTCGACTTCTTCCGTCGGACGCAGGCCCACAAGCACCTTGGTGATGTAGGCGGCAATGATTGTTCCGACGACAGACAACACGATCGTCACGCCGACGGCTTTGAATTGTTCAATGACTTGTTTGACGTGATCCGCCACGCCATTGGTCTGCATCGGGATCAGCGAGTTCACCGAAACATCGCAGAGCATACCGGTCATGATTGCGCCGACAGTTCCGCCGATGGCGTGAACGCCGAAGGTGTCCAACGCGTCGTCATAGCCGAGCCAACCCTTGACCTTGTAGCACATGAACCAGGGAATCGTGCCGGCGGCAATGCCGATCCACACCGCGCCGGTCGGATTGACCCATCCGCACGCGGGCGTGATGACGACCAATCCGGCAACCGCGCCGGAGCAGAAACCGAGCACGCTTGGCTTGCCTTTGGTGATCCACTCCCACATCGGCCAGACAAACGATGCAATCGCCGTCGCCAGCGTCGTGGTCGTGAATGCGTTTGCAGCCACGCCGTCCGAGCCGACTTCAGAGCCAGCGTTGAAACCATACCAGCCGACCCACAGCATAGCCGTGCCGATATAGGTTAAAACCAGACTGTGCGGCGCAAAGTTTTCTTTGCCAAAGCCGATGCGTTTGCCGAGGATCAAACAGAGAACAATCGCCGACCAGCCGGAGGACATATGCACCACCGTGCCACCTGCGAAGTCAATGGCTTTGATTCCTGCTCCCGCCGCATTTGCCGCGCCGCTCATATATCCAGTGCCGCTCCAAACCATGTGCGCCAGCGGGAAATAAACGAGAAACATCCAGAGCGTGATGAACACGAAGATGGCCTTGAACTTCATGCGCTCGGCAATGGAGCCAATGATGAGCGCCGGGGTGATGATGGCGAACGTCAATTGGAAACACGCAAATACGTCCAGCGAAACCCACGGGGTGGAAACGCCGCCGGGCGCGCCGGTCACATCTTTGAATAGCGCGTAAGTTCCCAGATCGCCCCAGAACGGCCCGTGTTTTCCTGTGCCCGGACCAAAGGCCATGCTGAACCCGCACAGCCACCATAAAATAGTGACCAGGCCGGTGATGAGGAAGCATTGCGCGAGGACGGACAGGACGTTCTTTTTGCGAACAAGACCGCCGTAGAACAGTGCGAGGCCGGGCAGTGTCATGAACAACACGAGCGCCGTGGAAGTCATCATCCAGGTGTTGTGACCGGGGCCGGCAACACCCATGACAGGTGTGTTCGCGAACACTTGATTACCGTTTGTGTCCAGCAAGGTTGCATTTGGATTACTATCGGCAATATAAGCTTCGAGCCCCGCCACGCGCTGTTCAAGTGATGGTGCTGGCAGTGGTGGAGGCGTGGCGGCCACGGCATTGGTAGCCGCAGCCATTGTATTCGTGTCATCCGCGCGGAGCGAGGTGACGCTGAAGGCGGTGATCGCCATCAAAGCAAGTATCAGGAAATATTTTTTCATGGTTTTAATTTGAGTGAGGTTCAAGTTGGTTCAATGGATTAAACGGCTGAATCGCCTTTTTCTTCAGTGCGGATACGGATGGCGTCCTCGATGGTCGAGACGAATACCTTGCCATCGCCGATTTTTCCCGTCTTGGCCGCCTTGACAATTGCGGCGACAGCGGCGTCCTTCTGGCCATCCGCTACGACGAGTTCGATTTTTATCTTCGGCAGGAAATCCACGGTGTATTCGCTGCCGCGATAGATTTCGGTGTGGCCTTTTTGACGGCCAAACCCTTTGACCTCGCTCACGGTCATCCCTTCGATGCCGAGTTCGCTAAGGGCGTCCTTCACTTCTTCGAGTTTGAATGGTTTGATGATGGCTTCAATTTTCTTCATAGTTTTCTCATGTGGTTAAACTGCCTTGGCCGAACCAACCCGCCTTCCGCCGCAATTCGCGGACAGAACACAACTCTCGCCTTTGCACAGCTGTTATCGGCACAACGCCTTTAGCAACGGCAATGCCAATTCGCATAGCGCGATGCACAACTGACTAAACGCCTGAATTTGCAATGGTTTCCAGGCATCATTTTTTTTGGCAATTTTTTAACGGAGTTTTTTTTCTGCTTCCTTTTGCCCATGCGACAAAATTTTAGCCAGCTTTATCGTGGCGATAAAAACTGTGGAGAAATTGTGAATAATTCCGTGAATTAATTTTAACCTCAATGAAGAAAATGGTCGGGGCGGCGAGATTCGAACTCGCGACCTCCTGCGCCCAAGGCAGGCGCGCTAGCCAGGCTACGCTACGCCCCGATCCACGAACATAATCACAGGAATTTTCCGCGACGCAATGAAATTTCAAACCTCAATCCTAATCTTAATCTGTTTCGATTACGATTAAGAGCAGGATTAGGATTAAGAAGTTCTAGACGCTTCGCCCGTTCGCGTTTAATTTAGTGACATGGCAACTGGAGTCTCCGTTACCCCGCAAAAAATCAACCTTCGTCGGCCCGACATCATGGAGGCGGTGCAGGCGCAGGTGCTAACCCATTATCGCAGCGAACTCGTCGAGCGCATCCGCGCCGGCGGCGGCGTGCTTTCCGCCGGCGAACTCACTGTCAAGCTCGCGAAGGAATTCGGCTTCTGCTACGGCGTCGAGCGCGCGATTGACCTCGCCTATGCGGCAAAAAAACATTTCTCCGAAGTCTCGCCGCACACGCCGATTTATCTGCTTGGCGAAATCATCCACAATCCCGAAGTGAATGACCAGATCCGCAACATGGGCATCCAGATCATTGCGCCCAAGCCGACAGACGAGGATTTGTCGAACTTACATTCCGGCGATGCCGTCATCATTCCAGCGTTTGGCACGGAAGTCGGCACGCGCAAAAAAATCGAGGCCAAAGGCTGCATCATCGTGGACACGACCTGCGGCGACGTGATGAGCGTCTGGAAACGCGTCCGCCAATACTCGAAGGAAAGCGTCACCAGCATCATTCACGGCAAGGCCAAGCACGAGGAAACCAAGGCCACGACTTCGCAGGCTCGCGCCTATGGCAGCGGACACTATCTCGTGGTGTTCACGCTCGCGGAAACCGATTACGTGTGCGACTACATTTTGAATAGCGGCAACAAAAATGATTTTCTCGAAAAATTCAAAGGCGCGTATTCCGCAGGATTTGATCCTGACCTGCATTTGCAAGCCGTCGGCGTGGCTAACCAGACCACGATGCTGCGCGGCGAGACCGAGGAAGTCCAACGCCGCATCAAGCAGGCGATGATCAAAAAATATGGCGAGGCCGGAGTCGAAAAACATTTCCGCTTCTTCGACACTATCTGCGGCGCGACGCAGGATCGCCAGGACGCGCTCCAGAAACTTCTGGTCGAGCCGATGAATTTGCTCATCGTCATCGGGGGCTACAATTCGTCGAATACTTCGCATCTTGCCGAAATGGGCGAGGCCAAGCTGCCGACGTATTTCATCAAGAACGCGGGCAAGATGGCCTCGGACAAACTCATCGTTCATTACAACCAGCATCTGCACAAGGAAGTCGAAACCGCCGACTGGCTCCCGTCCGGCAAAATCACCGTCGGCATCACCGCAGGCGCAAGTTGCCCGAACAATTTGATTGAAGACACGATCCGACGCCTGTTTGAGCTGCGCGGGATTTCAGTTCAAGAATTGCTCAAAAATTAAATGATTCTTTTTATATTGACAAAAGATGAAAAAAGAATCATTCTTGCCGCATGAGAATGACAGTTGATTTGGACAAAGATATCTTGGATGAATTATTGAAAGTCACCGGC
>DATAUQ010000080.1:0-11034 GCA_036268155.1 Verrucomicrobiia bacterium
CGTCGAGATCCAGCGCAAGCTGCAGGAGATCCTGAAGAAACGCACGCGCGACGAATCGGATTTTCAACTGCGCATCGTCGTGCATCCGACCGTGCTGGACCGGCTGCGCACCGAGGACGAAAAACATCTCATCGAGATGGAGAAACGCTACTTCGGCAAGCTGTCCTTCCGCGCCGACACCGGCATGCACGCCGAGCAGTTCAAGATTGTGAACGTGGAGAACAACGAAGAACTGGCGAGCGTCGGCGCTTGAAGCAATTCTGAAAACACAAAATGCCTCGCGGGAAACTGCGGGGCGTTTTTTTTATTTCGTGCGAATGATACGAAACTTATGCAGCGTTGCTTTTACCCTTACAAAGTATCCCTCCGCCTAAAATAATTAGCAGAAAATTTAGTGCTGAACAATATACGAGAGACCATTTGTAAGAATCTGCAAAAAAAGATAACGCGGTGTCGAGTTTAGCTGGTTCAATTTTATTTTCACCCAGCATATTTAATGCATTGCCAATTTTTAAATAAAATAAACCGATAACAATAAGGCCGCATAACACAAATGCCGTTGATAATATTGCCGCAAAATTGACCCATCTATATTTTGGTTTAGTGTTCATAAATCGTGTGATATTTCTAAATCCCTTCCAGGTTACTTTACAATTTCCCCTTCGTGCTCGGCAACTGGCCGGCGTGTTTTCATTTATCCGCCTGCCGCAGCACGACGAAGGAGTTCTCGTCTTTGACATTGGTCACCAGCGTCTGGCCTTTGTGCAATGATTGCGTGATTTTGCCGCGGTCAATCAGCGTCAGTTCCACCCGCTCGCCGCCCAGATTTTTCACGATCATTTCGCTGCCGCCCAGCACCATGTAGTTGGTCTCATTCTTCGCCAGGGAAAATTGCTGCGAACTGATGACGAAATAACTTCCCCACTTGAGCGGAAGCCGCTTGAGCTTCTTCTCAATCTGCGGCGAAACTGGCGTGCCGTTGGTCTGCGCCTCGTTCGTTCCCAAAACCAGTTGCGCCTCCAGTTTCAGGTCAGCGTGCGCAGTCATGGCCGCCAGCAAAAGAAAAAACATCGCGGCGCAAACCAGCTTGGTCATTGAAAAGAATTTTATTTTCATGCGTCAATTGATTGCCGACTTTTTATTTTGCGCCGGGCTGTCGTCTGCGGACGAAAACCAAACAAGCGTCGTGCCTTCGCTCGCGTCACGATAAGTGGTCGCGTCTGTGCTGGCCAGCGTCGTTTCCACGGTGGTCGTGTCGGCGTCAGCCACATTTTCCACGACCGTTTTCGTGGCATTATTCGGAAACTCAAAATGGACAATCATTCCGGCAATTATAATTGTAACCACTGCGCTGGCGGGCAAAAGCCAATGGCGCAACGCGGTGAAAATGGAAACTTTCGGCGTGGAAGCCGCCTGCGGTTCCAGCCGCTGGATTTCGCGCTCGATCTTTGACCAGAAAAATTCGCGAGATTCCGGCACGCTCAAATGCGGTTCGGATTTCACCATTGCCGCACGCGTGTTTCTCAATTCCGCCAGCAACGAAGCCGCAGCCGAATCACGCTGCGTCCACGCAAGGATTTCGCGCGCCTCGCACTCCGGCAATTCGCCGTCGAGGAACGCCTGTAATTTCAATTGTTGTTCCAGATTCATAATTCCTTTCGCATATCCGCCAGCAGCGCGGCCATTTTCCGGCGCGCATAAAACAATCGCGACATCACGGTGCCGATTGAGCATCCGACGGTTTGGGCGATTTCTTTGTATTCCATGTCTTCAAATTCATGCAGCACCAAAACCGTGCGATGTTCCGCCGACAATTGATCGAGCGCACCGTCAATTTTTTTGCGCAACTCGGCACGTTCCAAACCGGCGGTCGGGTTCACGGTCACGACAGGCATTTGACGTTCTACGCCGCCGCCGTCTTCATCCATTTCCTCAATGGAATCGGCGCGATGCCTTTTCTGCTTCCGCAAATGATCGAGGCAAAGGTTGATGCAAATGCGCGTCATCCATGTCGTGAAGCTGGACTCGCCGTGAAATTGTTCGAGCCGTTGCCAGCCTTTGACCCACGCTTCCTGTGAAAGATCAACCGCGTCCTGCTCGTTGCGCGTCATGCTGAAGGCGCGGGCGTAAATCGGGTCGCGATGCCGGAAAACCAGTTCCTCGAAAGCCGCCAATTCGCCTTTTCGCGCGGCTTTCACCAGCGACTCGTCGTCGTTGGAGGAATAATTCTTTTCAGACATGGATTGGACGGCTGGAAGATTTATTTATTCAACGCAATCACAATTTTCCCTTGGTGCTGGGCAACTGTCCGGCGATGCGCGGGTCGCGCGCGCAGGCGGCGTCGGTCGCGCGGGCGAACGCCTTGAACAGCACCTCGACGATGTGGTGCGGTTCGTCGCCGTAAAGCAGTTCGAAGTGCAGGTTACAGCGCGCTTCGTTCGCGAAGCCTTGGAAAAATTCGCGCGCGAGTCCGAAACGGAATGCGCTCGATGCATCCTGTTTTTTTTCGAATTCGGAAACTTTCTTCTGCGAAAATTTATCCAGTCCGCGCCAGACGAGGTGCGGGCGTCCACTGAAATCAATGACGCAGCGCGCGAGGCATTCGTCCATCGGCACATAGGCTTCGCCGGTGAATGGATTTTTGGGATGAAAGCCCGCGCCGTAGCGGCGAATTCCCTTTTTGTCGCCGAGCGCCAGCGCGAAGGCTTGGCCCAGTGCGATGCCGCAATCTTCGACGGTGTGATGCCCGTCCACTTCTAGGTCGCCTTTGCACTTGAGCTGCAAATCTATTGTCGCGTGTTTCGCGAACAGCGTGAGCATGTGGTCGAAAAACGGGATTCCGGTTTTGACGGAAGACCTTCCTTTTCCGTCAAGATTCAGGCTGACGGAAATTTTCGTTTCGTTGGTGTTGCGCGAGATTTTGGCCTGACGGACTTTCATGGCGGGCATTGAATCAAATCGGCGCTAAAAACAAAGCGCAATTGTGAATGCAACAGAGCAGGGCTGGTTCAAATTCCCGCCAGAGTTGAAAATAAAAAAGTCTGAAGTTTTTGGCCTTAGGCTTTTGATTCAAACCAATCATTTAATCATGGCAGAATGTGCGGCGGATCAACATTGCTTCCCAGCGAACAAAGGATTGAGGGCGTGTTGCCAATCAGTTGCGCTTGGTAGTCGCCACTGGCCGGACAGCCGGGAATGCTACTGGCCGAGTTCAGCTTGATGTAGGGAGTCAGGTCGTTCGGATAGCTGTATGTGTCTCCGGCTTTTTTCCCAGTCTCCATGCTGAACTGCTGGATGGCGGAATCAATCTGCCGCATATTGTTGATGCAAGCGGTGGCCTGCGATCTGGCGCGGGAATGCACGAAGTTGGGAATGGCGATGGCGGCCAATAAACCAATGATGGCCACCACAATCATGATCTCCACCAACGTGAAGCCCGCCCGGTTGGGGGGTTCGGCGGTTTTCATACTGTGTTGTTTTATGCGGCGTGAACAACGTGACAGGCGGGTTTATAATGATTGCAAGATAGTTCACGGATTGCCTGGCACGACCACAATGTTTTTAAAGTAGCAGCACTGGTGCCAAACTCCAAATGGAAACGAGTTAATGTCCAAAGTCGAATGCCACTCTCGCTTTCCCAAAAAAAAGCCCGGAGCTTTCGCGCCGGGCTTGTGATTCAAACTAGAATTAAATTACGGCAGAACGTGCGCCGGGGTCACCGTCGAACTGAGCGAGCAGGACGGAATTGCGCCAACAGAAGCATCGGCATAAGTGCCGTTGGCCGGACAGCCGGGAATTTTACTGGCTGAATTCAACTTGATGTAAGGCGTCAAATCGTTCGGGAAGGAGATGGTTGCGCCAGTTGATTGATGCTGTTCGAGGGCGAACTGGTTGGCCGCCGCGTCAATCTGGCGGAGGTTGTTGATGCAGGCATTGGCCTGTGAGGTGGCGCGGGCTTTGACGAAGTTCGGAATCGCGATGGCCGCCAAGAGGCCGATGATGGCCACGACGATCATGATTTCGACCAGCGTGAAGCCGGCTTTGCGGAGGTTTTTCATTGTCTTCATTGTATGTTTTCTTTCTTCGATCAGGCGGCGTGAACATCGCGACCAGCGGGTTATGATGATTACAATTTTGTCCACTTCATTGCCGGTCGCAACCGCATTGCCATGAGTATAGCAGCGCCGATGCCAAAATCAAATGCATAATTGATTTGTGGCTTTTCATCTTAATTTTCGAATAAATCCAAATAAAGCCGCCAATCTGAACTCTGCGATTGCCATTGCACATTTCTTTGCCGTCTGATGTGTCCCGTTTGGCTGGCATTCCTGTAACATTTTTGGACATGATGGAAAGTTCCGCATCAGCACCTGATTTATCCTGGAACAGTTCGCCAGCTAAACAACTTCGGAACAAGGCGGATCGGCCTGAACGCCCCGAAGAATCGCCTGATAATATCGTTATGCGAGTATTTGAATGCCAGAAATCCATTGACCGTGCAGCAAATTAGCCGCTACGCATTACATTCCAAAGGCTTGAAATGGAGCCGCGAGTCGGATTTGAACCGACGACCGACGGTTTACAAAACCGTTGCTCTACCACTGAGCTATCGCGGCCCGAAAACGGTGGATAAGATATTGCGGCGTCTTCAAAATTCAAGCCTTTGATTTCAGAAACTCCCTAATACTGATAATGAACAGTTGCGCCGGTAAAAAACAGTCGGAAGCAATATTTTTTTACTCAATCTATGCCTATGGATCATTGGCATTGCCATTGATGCTCACAGAATTTTTGCTGTGGTTGGAGATGCGTGGCTCGCCCGTAAAAATGTTGTCGGAAATGACGGCTCGGCGCACGTTTTCGTCCAATTCAATTTGCGGTTTGTTTTCCCGAAATTCGCAGCCACGCACAAGAATCGTCCCACTCTTGACCTGAATTGCGTGGCGGCCTTCGTCATTTCGGTCCCACTGCACAAACGTGCAATCGCCGAAACCAACCGTTCCGCGTCCGGCAATTTTTGCAATTTGGTTGCACGGCCCCCAAAATGCGCAGTTTTCAAAACGCACGACACCGGCGTTGTTCGTGCTTACCTCAACCATTGTCGGATCCGGTCCGTGAAAGGACGTGAACTCGCCATTGGAAATGAGCAAACCGAAAACCGCAGAATCTTCAACCAATACGGATGTGTAGCAATCGTCGGCACCGATTCCGAGAAAATTTCCATTACAGACGCCAACATCGGTTTTAATGAACTTGTAGCCGACGTGATAGCCAAAGCAAAAGGTGTTGAAAACATACTCCCAATCAGCACGCCCGAAAATAAACGCCTCGCCATTTTCCTCCTGCCACTGGAATAGTTTTGGCTCCATGCTCCACCACGGATTGAAATGGACGTCTTCGATGCGCCCGATGTCATAGATGGCATCCACATAAATGCCGCGACGCAACGGCTGGCCTTGCACGTCACGAATGAGATGGCGTCCGCAACGGGAGGCGTCAATTCCGTTGTATGGATTGAGCAACTCAACCTGAAGAACCGCTGAATTGTCACCCCGCATGACAATCGCATAAGGATATGGATTGGGAACATTGTCACGGATTTGGTTCGGATAAAATATCACGACGCCCTTAAGCGTGCTGTCCGTGCTTAATTTGATAAACGGAGCGCCGTCTTCGTTGCCAGAATTTTCCATGACCAGAAACGTCGTGCCGTCGTCGGTGGGCTTGGGCGCACCGTTGTTGCGCAGGCCAGAGTGCGAAGGCACGGCTTGCCAGACGCCTTCCAAGGTGACGCCCTCGGGCACGTTGAGATGACCGGCAAAAAAATAATTGCCGCGCGGCGCATAAACAATCCCGCCATCGGCTTTTCCGGCGGCATCCAGAGTTTTTTGAAATGCGGACGTGTCGTCTGTTTTGCCGTCGGCTTTTGCGCCAAAATCAAGAACAGAATATTGATCTGGACTCGGCGCAGCAACGGCCAACGCCGCGACGCCAAGCAGTGAAATGATCGTAAAAATTTTCTTCATGTTGTTCCTTTAATTCAAATTAAATTTTGTGGAAAGACCGTCGGCGGAACTGCCGCCGACCATGGCCGTGAATTCGCCCGGCTCCAATTTCCATTCCCGGCTCGCGCCCCAGACTTCGAGATCGTTTTGTTTGACGCGCAGCGTCATGGCCTTGGTTTCACCGGCGTTCAAATGCACCCGGGAAAATGCCTTCAGCGCCTTGATCGGTGTCGCCACGCTCGCCGTGGTTTCGCGCATATAAACTTGGGCGACTTCGTCGCCAGTGCACTTGCCGGTATTCGTCAAATCAAACGAAACAAGGACATCGTCCGCACTGCCGGGCGCGGGCGCTGTGACTTTCAAATTGTCGTATTTGAACGTCGTGTAGCTCAAGCCGAAACCGAACACAAATTGCGGCGAGTCGTTGCCATTCACGTAATCATTATTTTTGGACGGGAAATGATTGTAAAAAACCGGCAATTGCCCGACGTTTTTCGGAAACGAAATGTCAAGGCGGCCAGCCGGATTGTTGTCGCCAAAGAGCGTTTCGGCAATCGCATGTCCGCCGAATTCGCCGGGATACCACGCCTCCAAAATCGCCGGAACATTTTTAGCCGCCCACGGAATGGTCAGCGGACGACCGTTCTGCAAAACCAGCACCACCGGCTTGCCGGTTTTCATCACCGCTTCGAGCAATGCTTCCTGGTCGCCAGGCAAATCAAGGCTGGAACGATCATGGCCTTCTCCTGAAATCCCATTTTTTTCGCCAAGGCCCAGAATTACGACGTCGGATTTTTTTGCAAGTTCAACTGCATCGCTAATTTTTTCTCCTTCAGCAAATGAAACCTGTGCGTCCGGTGGGAGAATCTTTTTGATCTGCTCAAACATTCCAAATTCAGAACCTTCCGTGGCAGCTTCCGTATAATCGCCAATCCGCGCTATGTTGGCGTTCGGGCCGATGACGGCGATGCGCTTCAAATCTTTTTTGAGCGGCAAAAGATTGTTTTCATTTTTCAGCAGGCACATGGACTCGCGCGCGACTTCCAGCGACAAATCCAAATGCTCCTGCGAGCGGCGCACTTTTGCATCGAGTGATTCGTCCACGAACGGATGATCAAAAAGCCCGAGCATAAATTTTACGCGCAGAATTCTTGAAACCGCCACGTCCAACGTCGCCTGGGAAACCTGGCCGCTTTTCACGCCATCAACGATCGCGTTTTGAAACGTATCATGGCCGAAATCGTAAAATTGCATGTCCACGCCGGAATTCAGGGCGAGGCGGCAGGCATCGGCGGGCGAGGCGGCGACGTGATGATCCTTGTAAAGCCGGCCGATGGCACCGAGATCGGACAAAACAAATCCTTGGAAACCCCATTCGCCGCGCAGCACGGTGTTCAGCAGCCACGGATTTCCGGTGCAAGGAACACCGTCAATATCATTGTAAGCGGCCATGACGGCCATCGCGTGACCTTCACGGATGGCCGGCTCAAAAGTCTTGAGCATCACGCTGCGCACTTCGCGTTCGCCGGCGTGAACGGGCGCGGTGTTGATGCCGCTTTCGGGTGTCCCGTGCGCGGCAAAATGTTTCGGCTCGGCAATGCACGTGTGGTCGGTCGCGAGCGAATCGCCCTGCATTCCTTCAACGTAGTTCAATCCCATTTGGCCGGACAAAAACGGGTCTTCGCCAAAATCTTCCTCGACGCGACCCCAGCGCGGATCGCGCGCAACATCTAAAACCGGCGCGAGAATCATGTCCACGCCGTTCGCGCGCGCTTCGGACGCGATGGCCGCGCCGGTTTGTTTCGCCAATTCTGTGTTCCACGTTGTCGCTAGGTTCACGCTCTGCGGAAATACTGTTTGATTGTAAGCCATGTAACCGTGCAGTCCTTCTTCAAGAAAAAGCGCGGGAATTCCCAAGCGATTCGATTTTATGACCCACGCCTGAATTTTATTGTAGAGCTGAGGACTGGGATAAAGATCGTGGATGGAGCCGATGCCAAGACTGCCGATATTTTTTTCGGCAAATTGCGGATCAAAAATGGCGTCCGGCTTGGCGTGCGTGTGATGATCTATGGTCTGCGTCTTCTTATCGATCAGGCTCTCGCTACCATAATACATGTCAAGCTGGCGCGCTTTTTCCTCCACCGTCATGCGCCCGATCAAATCGGTGACGCGTTCGTCCACAGACAGATTTGGATTTTTATAAGCCGGCAGCTTGTCTTGTGCGAAAATTGGGCCAGCCAACGACATCGCACCCAGCGTGGCTAATAACAAAACTTTCATAAATCATTCAAAAATCAAAACGTTCTCGGATCCACTGACATGGCCGAAGGCGGAAAAGTGGATGGATCAGCACCCAGCTCAAGGTTGGGCGTGTTACCCATTTGCAATTCCAGTTTTCCTCCATTGACCAGTTCGGCGTGCGTGAACCAGACCTGATTCAGCGGCTTGCCATTGAGCTGAATGCTTTGAATGTATTTGTTGTCCTTGGAATTATTTTTGCAAACGATTGTGAATGTTTTGCCGTTGTGCAGATGAATCGTGACGCGATCAAAAACTGGACTGCACAAATCATAAATCGGCACGCCGGGCGTGACCGGATAGAAACCCATCATGGAAAACACGACGAATGCGCTCATGCCGCCGCCGTCTTCGTCGCCGGGCATTCCCAGCGTCGTGTCCGTGAACCATGTATCCAACAACATGCGCACGCGCTTCTGCGTTTTCCACGGTGCGCCAAGATAGTTGTAGATGAAAGGAATGTGCAGGCTCGGCTCGTTGCCCATGGAGAATTGTCCGACCAGGCCGCTGGCGTCGGGAAACTTGGCCCAGAATTCAAATTTACTCCGGCCAAGATCCCGGCGATAAAGCTCATCCAACGCTGCCTGCGCCTTGTCGCGTCCGCCCATCAAGGCAAAGAGCCCCTGCAAATCGTGCTGCACATCCCAATCATAAGTGTAACCATTATTTTCCGTGGTGTAATCACGTCCGCCCTGGCCGCCGGACCAGCCGCGGTCAAATCCATCGATCCAATTGCCATCAGCATCTTTTGGCCAGACATGGCCTTCGTGGAAAACATTTTTGTAATCGGCGGCGCGTTTCAGAAAAATCTGGTAATCGCTTTCATTACCCAGCTCGCGCGCCAATTGGGCGGTGCACCAGTCGTCATAACTTTGCGCCTCCGTAACGGAGATGGCTTGACGCCGTTCACCGCGATTGACGCGGGCGACAGTTTCTTCTTCGCCGGGGTGAAGCGCGGGCATATAGCCGTGCTCATCAAGAAAATCGTCCAAGGAACTTTTCGGTCCCCTGCGCCAAGGCAGCCAACTGCCTTCAAGGGAATTTTTCTTGATGCCGGCGTAGGCGGTCGCCAAGTCAAAATTGGTAATGCCCTTGTTCCAAACATCCGTCATCCACGCGGCGACTGGATTGCCGGTCATGCACTCGTGATTGCCCCACAGCACGGCAAATTCCGGCAGCCAACCCGACTGTTCATACATGCGCACATAGGATTGAACTTTGTCGGCTTCCATTTCGGGGTTGAGAATGGTTTGCAGCGGCTCCAACGCGCGGTAAGTGTCCCACAGCCAGTTGTCCACATAAAACGGGCGCGAATCCTGATGCACTTGATGGTCAAAGGCGCTGTAATATTGGCCGTCTTCCGTGATGCAGACCATGCGTTCGTAACAGCGATAGAGCGAGGTGTAAAAAACTTTCTTCTGATCCAGCGTGCCGCCTTTGACTTGAATCTGCCCGAGAACTTCATTCCAACGGTCTTTGGCGGCGCGTTTGATTTTATCGAAATCCCACGCCGAAATTCCCTCCTGCAAATTTTTCTTTGCCTGCTCAACGCTGATGAAGGAGATGCCATAGCGAAATTCCAGAACTTTTTGATTGTCTTGCGCCGTAACGGTCAGGCGCTTCCCGTTGTCAATGTTGCTGGTTTCAATTTTGACCGGCGCGCTGAATTCTCCATAAACGTAGGCGTGCATGGTGCCGGGGGTGACACTGCTCTGGCTGACGATATTTTCGGTGCCGGAAATAGCGTTGTCACCGGCACTGGACATTTCACCGCCTTGCCGGTTTGCCAGCAACACCACGGCTTTTCCTGACGGAAAGGTGAAACGAAAATAACCACAGCGCGCCGTTGGAGTAAATTCAGTTTGAATCAGTGAATTATCAAACCGCGCGGAATAGTAGTAAGGCGTTTCCACTTCTTGGTCATAAGCCTGCGGACGATCCCATGCGCCCGGTGAACCATCGCTTGGCATCAGCCAGAATAATTCACCCAAACGATGTGAAATAATCGTCAGCGGAAATGAATGGATCTGGTCGTCCAATTGGTCATGGCGCACGGGATAAACGCGCACCATGCTGTTGGGCAGGGAAACGGTCGGGCGCGTCGGTTCGAGCAAAAATCCCTGGCCGCCCATTGAGGGATCAACGTATTCTACCTGCGCGTAAGAGAGGTTGGCGCAGAAAAACGCGCTGGCGATGGATAATTGGATGAAAGATTTTTTCATAATTGAATTTTGTCGTTGAGTGATTGACAGGATTTTCACATGAAATCGCAATCACCGCAAGTCTGTCATTGTTGTGTCGTTTTTGATTCTTGAGGAATTTCCCTGGCCGGAATCCGCGTGGTAAAAGGAATTTCTCCGCGCAACATTTTTCCGGCCTCGCCTGTCAACCAGAGGTAGGTATCGGTCGGCATTCCTTCGTAATCGCACAATTTCACGCCCGCCGGCAATGCGTCGGCATTGGCGCATTTCATGATGGCCGTGCCTTCGTCCATTTCGTCGAACATGGCCACATAAATCATTTTGGCCTTGGCATCAATGGCTTCGCTCATTTCATCCCAATAAAAGCCTCCCTTCTGGCGGGGAATCTGGTTCAGCGGATAAAGCATGGCGTTGTCGCCCCGGCCATGACCGTGCATGTTGGACCAACTGAATCCGGGGGAAACGCACGGCGCATAATCCACATGGTGCGCGGCGCACCAGGCGATGTCCGCCTTGACCTCTTCTTC
>DATAUQ010000081.1:0-17570 GCA_036268155.1 Verrucomicrobiia bacterium
ACAAATTGTCCGGGCCGCAAGCCGCTGTCCTTCGGCAACAACGCGCGCACCAGAACGGTGTCGTTGTCCTTGTTCACATTCGGGCTGACAAATAACAATTCCGCAGTCACCGGCGGCTTGGACAACACTTCGAGCGGCTCACCCGACTTCAAATCGTTCGCCTCCGCTGATGGAATTTCCGCGCTCACGGCGAGCCGGTTTAAGTCCATCACTTCCACGACAACCGTCGTCAAGTCCACCGCCTGACCGGGCTTGACGCTGACGCGCACGACCGTGCCGGACAACGGCGAGGTGACTCTCAACATCGCAAGCTGCGTCTCGGCGTCCTGCAAATTTTTCAAAGAAGTATTTTGCTGCGCGTATAATTTTTTCTGCCGTTCCACTTCCGCTTCCGCCGCCTGCGAATTCAATTCCACCAGCACGTCGCCCTTTTCGACGTGCTGTCCTTCGAGGACATCCACTTTGGTCACGACCCCGGCGGACGGCGCGGCCAATTGCGCGCCAGCGGCGGGCTGATCCGCCGTTGCTGGCGCAGGTTCAATCGTGCCATAACCTTGAACATAACCATGCAGCGTGGCCGATGTAATTTTGCCAACTTGGACGGCAACTTCAGTGACGACCTTTTCGTCCGCTGCGGAATTGTCATCGGCGTCGGCCAGAACGCGAATTACGCCGGGCAAAATTATTCCGCCGCAAATGGCGGCCAGCGTTAAAATTATTTTTTTGCGGTTCATGTTTTGAAATGGGTTTTATTTCGCCGGGACTTTTTGCACTTGTTGAACAACAGAATCGGGCAAGGTCAGCGGACTTTGCAGCGCATCCTCCAACTGGCCGAGCGCCTGTTGCAACTGCGTTTTATTTTCAAGCTGCGCGAGCGACGCGCTGTCGAATTCCAGTTGCGCATTGAGCGAATCCAGTTGATCCGCCGCGCCGGCCTCAAGCTGCGCCTGCGCGGATTTCTGCTGCTGCTGCTCGGTGGCGAGCAATTCATTTCCAGTTTTCAATTGTTCTTCCGCGACGCGCCAGTCCGCAACGGCGCGATCAATCTCGCCGATGACCTGTGATTGCAGTTCAATAAATTTCGCGGCGGCCAGTTTGCGCCGCGCCTCGGCCTCGGCAATCGGGCCTTGATTCTGGTCGAGGATTGGCAATTCGAGCGTCAATCCAAGCGACCATTGATTGTCACCCGCGTTTCCGTTGTTCCACGCGTAACCCGGCCCGAAATGCAAATCGGGATACTGCTTTGCAATTTCCAAACGCAAGTCGGCCTCTGCCGCCGCGTAATCGGCCAGCGCGCCCAAAATGTCCGCGCGCGAACGCAGCGCAACGCTACGCGCGTCAGCAGAAGTCAATGGTTTCACATCTGGCGTTGAAAAATCAAAATTTAACTCTTTGCCGTCCAGCGCGGCTTCGCTCAAGCCAAGCGCCTCGGCCAGATGCGAACGCGCATCGGATTTTTTCGACTGGGCATCGCTCAAATCAAGCAGCGTTTTGTTCAAGGCGATTTGCGCGGTGGTGAGTTCCGGGCGCGAGATTTCGCCCGTGTCCAGACGCTGCTGCAGCAATTTCACAATTTGCTGCTGCGCGGAAAATTGTTTCTGCAACAAACCGGCGCGACGTTCGGAAATTTTCAAGTCCAACAAATTGGCGCGGACATCGCTGCGGATTTTCCAGATGGCGGAAACAAAATTCCAGCGCGCAGACTCGGAAACTTTTTCCGCCTCGGCGATGCGCTTGCCGCGTTTGCCCGCAGTCTCGATGGGAATGTCAAATGTCACCGGCACAAGCCACGGGCTGTAATTGCCGGGGATTTGAGAATCGTAACCGGGCGCGACGCTCACGGATGGATTCGGCCTTGCGCCCGCCGTTTTCAAACCCGCCTGCGCGACGAACCATTGCGCGCGCGCGACTTCGAGGCTCGGATGAAAATAAAATGCGACGAGCGTGAGTTCCTGAAAATTCCAATTTGTCTGCGGCCAATCTTGCAATTCATGGCCGAGATTTTGTTCGAGAATTTTTTTCAGCCCGTCGTCGTCAAGTCGGCGCGAGTCCAATTTTGCCGCCGTTTTCTCCGGCGAAATCGGCTGCGGCTGAAAATGCGCGCAACCGGCGAGCAAAATGGTTCCAAAAATGAGCGGCCAGAATTTCATGTGGCGAGCGGCAGGCGGATAGTCACAGTTGTAATTTTTGACGGCACAGATTCGATTTGAATCGTTCCGTTGTGAGCGGAAACAATCCATTGCGCGATGCTCAAGCCGAGGCCGCAGCCATCAATGGTGCTTTCGTGCGCGGGGTCGCCGCGAAAAAAACGATCGAAGACGCGCGGCAGGATTTCCGGCGGAATTCCAGCGCCCGCATTGGCGATTTTGAATTCGGCGAAATTGTCCGCGCGGCGCAAACTCATCGTGACGCGGCCTTGCGGCTGGTTGTATTTGACGGCGTTGTCGGCGAGGTTCAGCAAAAGCTGGCGCAAACGATGCCGGTCGCCGCGCACGGAAATTTCCTCGCAGAATTCCAATTCAACTTTGATGTCATTCGGCTCGGCGAGGATTTGCGCGTCAGCAAAATTGTCGCGGACGAGTTCGTCCAGGCGGAGTGGTTCCAGTTTCAATGCGATTTGTCCCGCGTCGGCTTTTGCGAGAAGCGTGAGGCCGTCCACGATTTTTGAGAGCCGCCGCACTTCGTCAAGCTGGCTCAACAGCCGTTCGCGTTCGGCGGGCGAAAGTGATTCGTCTTGCAAGGCTGTTTCAATTTCGCCGCACAAAATGGTCAATGGCGTTTTAAGTTCGTGCGAGGCGTGCAAGGTGAATTCGCGAATGCGCTGAAATGAATCGTCCAGCCGCGCGGTCATGGCGTTGAACATTTCCGTGAGCCGGTCGAGTTCGTCGCCGTTGTGCGTGCGCGGAATTTTTCCGCCGAGGTTTTTTTCGTGAATCTTTTCCACGGCATTGGTCAACTTCGACACGGGCGCAAGCGCGCGGCGCGTGAGCCACCAGCCGCCGAGCAATCCCAGAATGACGGCGGGCAGGCCGACTTGAAAAATCATTTCGCCCGCCTCGTCAAGCGCGTGGCCTTCAGGCCGGTTGCGGTGTTCGTGGCGGAGCTGCTCGGAAATTTCGCGGAATGTCCCGACGCCCATGACGAGCAGCGACACGATCAAAATGCCCGCATACCACCAGGTCAGGCGCGTGCGGATTTTCATGGCGTTTCCCTCAGCACATAGCCGCTGCCGCGAACGGTGTGGAGCAGTTTGGGTTCAAAATCCGCGTCAATTTTTTCACGCAGGCGGCGGACATAAACGTCCACGAGATTCGTGCCGGGATCGAAATCATAGTCCCAGACTTTTTCTAAAATCATCATGCGCCCGCAAAGACGGCCGGCGGAACGCATCAGAAATTCGAGCAGCCGATATTCGCGAACGGTCAATTCGATTTCCGTTCCGTTGCGTCGGGCTTTGTGGGTGATGGTGTCGAGCGTCAAATCCGCCACGCGCAAAACGATGGGTTTGTTTTCGCCTCCGCGCCGCGTGAGCGCGCGCACGCGGGCGACGAGTTCGGCAAGTTCAAAAGGTTTGGGAAGATAATCATCCGCGCCCGCATTCAAACCTTCGACGCGCTCGTTCACTTCGCCGCGCGCGGACAGGAGTAAAACTGGCGTCGTGTTTTTCCGTTCACGCAACTGGCGCAGCACGCTCAAGCCGTCGCGTCCCGGCAGCATGATGTCGAGGACGATGGCGTCAAACGGCGTGCTGGCGGCGGCGGCCAAAGCGTCCGCACCATTTGCCACCATATCCACGGCGAAACTCTCCGCCTGAAGCGCCTTGCGGACAAACGAGGCGGTCTTTTTTTCGTCTTCAACTACGAGCACGCGCATGAAATTATTATTTGCTGAAAACAAGGCCGACGGCGAGAAAACTCGCGGCGATTTGTTGTTTGTTGAAAATTCAGACTACGCCATTAAACAACAGCGGAATGAATGTCGCGTGAACGGTGGATGACAGTTTTGTCATTTCTGAATCGCAGGCCAAGCATGACAAAACTGTAATTTTGAAATCATTGTCCTTTCATCTGCGTCTGCCAGACTGTGCATATAAATCAACCAACTTCGTTATGAAAAATCTGACTCATCTCACCCGCGTTTTGCTCGGCATCGGCCTGCTGGCTGGCAATGTTTTTGCCCAAGATTCCGCCGCACCTTACAAGGTTCTCGACACCACCCAGCTCATGGGCAACGGCGGCATTGATTATGTCTATGCCGACAACGATGGCCGTCGCGTTTATGTGCCGCGCGGCGGAAATACCTTTGTGTTCGACCTGGACAGTCATAAATATATCGGTTCCATCACCAACGTCGGCGGTCATGGCGTGGCGATTGACACCGCGACGCATCACGGCGTCAGCAGCAGCAGCCCGCCCAGCCTGTTTGACACGGAGACGATGCAAAAAATCAAGAGCATTGAAGTTCAAGGCCGGCCCGATGGCATTCTGCGGGAACCGTTCACGGGCAAGATTTTTATTTTGAGCCACGAAGCGCCCAGCATCACGGTGATTGATCCGAAGGACGGCACCGTGACTGGCACGATTGATGTCGGCGGGGCAATGGAGCAGGCCCAAAGTGATGGGCAGGGAAAATTGTATTGCGATGTCGAGGATGAGAAGAAAATCGCGGTGGTGGATATGAAGACCATGAAGGTCATCACCAAATATGACCTTGGCGACACCGCCGGTGAACCGGGCGGCCTCGGTCTGGACGCGAAAAATCATATTCTGTTCGCCATGTGCGCGAATCCCAATGTCTGTGTCGTGCTGAATGCCGACAATGGCAAAGTGCTGGCCACGCTGCCGCTCGACGGCGGCACGGACGGCGGCGGATTCAATCCCGCCACGATGGAGGCATGGAGTTCGCAGCGCGAAGGCACGCTGACCATCATCAAAGAAAGCAGCCCCACGAGCTTTGCGGTGGAACAAACCGTGCAAACCAAGGCGGGCTGCAAAACTTCATCGCTCGACACCAAGAACAACGTGATTGTTTTGGTCTGCACCGAACGTCTGCCGGGCGCACCTGCGCCTGCGCCGATGACGAACGCACCCGCCGGTGGTCAGCGACGCGGCGGACGCGGCGGTCCGGGCAATCTTGACGTGCTGTGGGTCGGACGCTGATTCACGATCACATTGTTTTGGCGAATTCAGCCCAGCGATCATGGATGGGCTGCTTTTTCCCCGCCAGTGATTTATGAAATGCCTGCAATGGTCATCCATGAGTGGAAATGTCATCAGTATTGATCATCAATGGTTGGCCGGGTTAATTGACAAGGCCACATTGAGATTGCAAATTTTCAAAAACTGTTCCATTTCATCCACGGCAATAAAAATTTGCCTGATGCGATGAAACAACCCATCGAAATTCAATCAGATTCGAAAATAATTTCCCGCGCCATGTCAAAAACAAACGGATCAATCAACAAGGCCATCTTCGGCAAAATGCCGGATGGCGCGCCGGTCGAGATTTACACGTTGCGAAATGGCAATGGAATGGAGTCCCAAATCATGACATTGGGCGGCACAGTCACGTCGCTCAAAACGCCTGACAAGAACGGTCGTTTGGACGATGTGGTGCTCGGTTATGAAGCCCTCGACGGCTATCTCAAAAACAATCCCTATTTTGGCGGTTTGATCGGACGTTATGGCAACCGCATTGGCGGGGCGGAATTTATTTTGGACGGCAAGACCTGCGTGCTGGCAAAAAATCATGGATTGAATTCACTGCACGGCGGCGTCAAGGGTTTTGACAAGGTGATCTGGAAAACAATTCGGGCGGAAGCCGGCGCTGACGGCCCGCAACTGGAACTTTATTATTTGAGCAAAGACGGCGAAGAAGGTTTTCCCGGCAATTTGGACGTGACGGCGATTTACACGCTTACGGAAGACAACGCGCTGCGTCTGAATTTTTCCGCCGTGACGGACAAGCCGACCCTCTGCAACCTGACGCACCATTCCTATTTCAACCTTGCCGGACGTGGCGACATTCTCGGTCACGAAGTTTTTATCAACGCGGACAAATTCACGCCGGTCAACGAGTCGCTGATTCCGACGGGCGAATTGAAATCGCTGGACGGCACGCCGCTGGATTTTCGGAGGCCGACGGCCATTGGCGCGCGGATTGACAGCGATGATGAACAACTCAAATTCGGCCGGGGCTACGACCACAACTGGGTCATCAACAAACCGGCGGGCGAACTTGGCTTGGTTGCGCGCACGACCGAAGCGGCCACCGGGCGGATTCTGGAAGTTTTTTCCACCGAACCGGGACTGCAATTTTACAGTGGAAATTTTCTGGACGGCTCGATCACCGGCAAAGGCGGCACAATTTACAAACGTCGCCACGGCTTCTGCATGGAGCCGCAGCATTTTCCCGATTCGCCAAACAAACCAAATTTTCCGTCGGCGGTTTTGCGCCCGGGGCAGGTTTATCGCAACACCATCATTTGCAAATTTTCCACCGGATGACCCATTTTTGTCTTTGTATTGTCCATCAACCTTGCTTAAATTTCCGCGCACCAGAATTTTAATAACATGAGCAAAATCATCATTCCGTCAAAAAAAGGCAAAAATGGCATTGGCGCGGGCGTTTGGAATCTTGGTCCCGGTCGCGATCCGTTTGGCGGACCGACACGGCAGGAAATTCCTATTTTGGACCGCATTCCAATTTTGGCCGAGGCCGGCATCACTTACATCGAGGCGCACGACGTGGAAATTCCGGCGAGCGATGTGCCAAAGACAAAAAAACTTTTGAAGGAATACGGCCTGAAAATGGGCATGTATACGCCGTCCTATTTTGCGGACGCGATTTTCAAGGACGGCGGCATGACGAGCAACGACAAATCCGTCCGCCAGCGCGCCTTGGCGAATGCGAAGCAAGCCGTGGAGGTCACGATTGAACTGGGCGCGGAAGTCATGGTGTTTTGGAACGGGCGCGAAGGTTTTGATTTCATGCTCGCAAAAGACGGCCAGGATGCGATTCGCCGTTTGATTGACGGCTTCAATGCCGTGGGTGCTTACGCATTGGAAAAATACGGCAAAAAATCTCCGCGTTTTGCGCTCGAACCGAAACCGAACGAACCGCGCGCGAATATGTATTTGGGCAATGTCGGCGAAGCGCTTTATCTCATCAGCCGTCTTGATGCCGCAGTCCAGCCTTACTTTGGATTGAATCCCGAAACCGCGCACAGCCGCATGGCTGGTTTGGATTACGTTTGGGACGTGGAACTTTGTCTGGAAGCCGGAAAACTTTTTCATATCCATCTGAATTCGCAGGACACCACGCGTTACGACCAGGATTTGCCGTTCGGTTACACGGAGCCGCTGAAAGATCTGGCCTTGTGCGTCGTGCTGCAAGACGCGAAATGGGAAGGCATCCTCGCGTTCGACGTGAAGGCTCCGCGCACCGACCGGCAGGAAGACATTGCGGACATTTTGCACACCAGCGCGGCCAACTTGCAGCGTTTGTGGGCCAAGGCGTTGAAGGTGGACCGGAAGAAGATCGCCGAGTTTCGTTCGACGCAAAGATATACGGCTCTGGCAGGTTATCTGGCCAAGTGTCTTTATTGATGTTTGCCAAACGAACCCTGAACACTCCGTCATGCAAAACAAATTGAACTCTTTTGAATATTTGTCCAACCTGCGTTTCCATAACCCATAAAAAAGGAACCTTATGTCCCGACTAAATCCATACATTGTTTTGCTCACGCTCATCGCCACCTTGGGTGGATTGCTTTTTGGATATGATACCGCCGTCATTTCCGGCGCAGTGGGCAGCTTGCGGGCCTATTTCATTGTTCCCCGGAATCTTGATCCTGACGCCGCGAATTTATTGCTGGGATTTGTGACTTCGAGCGCGCTGATCGGCTGCATCGTCGGAGGCATCATCGGCGGCTGGGTGAGCACAAACATCGGACGCAAACGCGGATTGATTGTGGCCGCGATTTTATTTTTGATTTCCGCGCTGGGCGCCGCCGCGCCGGAATTTCCGTTCGCGCCCATCGGTCATGGCGGCGCAGGCTACATGGGATATTTTGTGTTCTACCGGATTCTCGGCGGCATTGGCGTCGGGTTGGCCTCCATGCTTTCGCCGATGTATATTGCGGAAATCGCGCCGGCGCGGATACGCGGGAATCTCGTCGCGTGGAACCAGCTCGCCATCATCTTCGGCATGCTGGTGATTTACTTTGTCAATTACGGCATCGCCAAGTCAGGCGACAGTGAGACCTGGCTCAATACCATAGGCTGGCGCTATATGTTTGCTTCCGGTGCGATTCCCGCGCTCGCTTTCTTGCTGCTGTTATTTTTGGTTCCCGAAACACCGCGCTACCTGATGTTGAAGGGAAACGAAGCCGGCGCGCGCGAAGTGCTCGCCAAACTGGGGACGGCCGAGGAGGCTGAAAAGGAAATCATCGAAATCCGCGCGTCACTGGCCGGACATCATTCCGGCAAATTATTTTCCTTCGGCATGCTGGTCATTTTCATCGGCATCATGCTCTCCGTATTCCAGCAGTTCATCGGCATCAACGTCGTGCTCTATTACGCGCCGGATATTTTCAAAGGCATGGGCATGAGCACGAATGCGTCGTTGTGGGAAACGATCATCGTCGGCGCGGTCAACTTGATCTTCACTGTCGTGGCCGTTTTGACGGTGGACAAATACGGCCGCAAGCCGCTCCAAATCATCGGCGCGCTGATCATGGCCGCCAGCATGATTTCCCTCGGCACCAATTTCGCGCTGCACGGCGCAGGCATGGTTGCGCTGTTTTGCATGCTGGGCTATATCGCCGGTTTTGCCATGTCATGGGGGCCGGTCACATGGGTGCTGTTGAGTGAAATTTTTCCGAACCAGATTCGCGGCAAGGCGATGGCCGTGGCCGTGGCCGCACAATGGATCGCCAATCTCGCCGTCAGTTGGACGTTCCCGATGCTGGACGGCAACCCTACTTTGGTTACCCACTTCAATCACGGTTTCGCTTATTGGATCTATGGTGCGATGAGCATTCTGGCGGCTTTGTTTGTTTGGAAAATGGTGCCTGAAACCAAAGGACGCTCGCTTGAGCAAATGGAAAAGTTGTGGCCGGCATCCACTGTCCATTGAAGACCATCAAAAAAACATTGTAAAATCAAATGGCGGAAAGAGGGATTTGAATCCCATTGCACCGTTTAACCGCTCAATGTTGGCGCGTGACGGAAGAAGTCAATCCGAAAAGGAGACAGATGCTGTCCACATTACCTGGGGCGCATCGGTGTCATTTGCGGCAATAAACGGCGTTGGCATTGCTGGCAGACGTTTCCGCAGAGGTTTTGTAGAAAAACGCGACGGACAATAAGACGAAATGAACAGATATATCCTTCACTATTTTCTATGGATAAGCCAGCCGGAAAAAGACGCTGACATTGTCTAATCCGATGGGGAGGATCCATTGGTTCGTAAGTGTTGACCCGGGGACATCCATCCAGTTTGTGCCGAGACCCTGGCTCGTCGAGTTGGTTTGCACCTGCAAGGTCCAGCCGGTGTGGTCTTGGGGCCAGATGAGTTGGATTTGGCCGCTGTTGACGGCGATGTTGAAGACGGGCGGAGTCAGTGCGACGGGTTGAGCATTGACGGGTGCGGAGTTGGAGCTCGTTCCAGCCATGTTGACGGCGGAGACGACAAAGTAGTAGGTCGTTCCGTCCGTAAGGCCGGTGTTGGTAAAACTAAGCCCGGTCAGGTTTGTCGCAATGACGATGTAAGTTCCATTTGAAACGGTGGAGCTTTCAAGATAGTAACTGGTGGCGTTGCTGGACGTATTCCAAGTCAAGACCACCTGGCCGTCGCCTGCCGTCGCGGTCAGGCCGGTCGGAGTGAGCGCCGCAGCCGTGGCCAGCAAGCCGAGGGCGTAATTGGTGGCAATGTCTGTCGGAGTCAACACGCCGCTTTCGACCCGTGCCGCCGCGATGTAGCCTTGAAACGCATCCACGACCAGATTCGATGCGCTGTTCATGCCCGCGCCGACGCCAATGGCGGTGGCAGGGGTTTGCAGCGGCGTGCTGGGGGCATGGCTGGCATTGAGGACGCCATCAAGGTAGAGTTTGACGGTGGTTCCGTCGTAGGTCCAGGCCAGGTAATGCCATGCACCAGCCGCAGGCGTGGTTCCCCAAGGCGTGTCATAAGTCCCAAAGTCGCCCGACACGCCGCCGGAGTTTTGGGTGTTATAATTAAACTCCCGGTCTTCTTCCGGCAACAATGAGCTGCCTTGGATGCCATAAGCGATGGCACTGCTATTTTGCTGGCTGACAGCGGTGGCATAAATCCAGGCTTCGGCGGAAACGGGATTGTTGCTGTTGATCTCCGCCGGCACGATCAACGCCGAGCGCACCGCGTTGCCTATGCTGTCATTGACAAAGAGTGCATTGACGGACTGTGAGTTCCAAGTGAGGGTGGCCACGTTGAGATTGCCGCCCGTGGTCGAGAAATCGCCGACGCCGCTGGCGCTGCTGGTGCGGTTGCTCCAGACCGAACTGCCGCCGTTCAAGTCAACCGATTGCAGGTTCGCAATCAGGTTGCCCTCCCAATGCACGGCCGGGAACACTATCGGCGGAATGGACACCGAGGGGATTCCCATCATGGCCGAAGATAAGGAACCGGTAGCACCACTGCTGACCGGCATTCCAACATAGACGTTCGTGCCCATCGCCAGGGTCGTCGGTGCGCCAATCACCGTCCAGTTCACGGCGTTGGATGAATAGGAGCCGGTAAAGGTATTTCCATTTCGCGTCAGGCTGACCCAATACGGCATCAGCAGTTTCGAATTGGTCGTGGTAAAGGTAGTGCCGGCGCTTGCAACCGGGTAGCCGTAGTAGTTCAAGGGACTGCTATTGGTCGTGATGGTGGTGGGGCCACCGTTGGTGCTGCGCGTTTCGAAGAGAATGCCGTTAGTAGGCGTCACGAGAACCGAAACTTCCATGTCGGCGGGATCAAGCGAATTGCGAATCATGACGCCAGCCTGGGCCGATGGATTAAAAATTTCCTCTGCATCCACTTCAGCCGAGATGGTGCAGTTTCCCATGAACGGCTGATAGTTGAAACGGAACGCGTCGTTGGTGCCACCGATACCCGCGCCGGAGCTAACAATGCTGAAAACCGATTGGGTGTAAGTGGTGCCGTCGACAATTGCCGCTGAACCGATGTCCAGGCCCAGCCACGGAGCGGGGATTGATCCCGGAACCGTAAAACCGCTGTTGGAAATTCCGCCGATGACAGAGCTGCCGGCCGAGTTCTTATAGGCGGAGCGACCGGACTTCACTCCGGTCACAGTATTGTTATTAAGCACGAGGTATCCGGGACCCGACAGAACGTCAATGCCATCAAGCCCCGGAGCCGTGACGGTGTTGTATTCAAAGACAACATTTGTGCTGGGCTGAATGCCGACACCCGCATACAGGGAATTGCTGATCGTATTTGAGGCGCAATAGAGGTTCATGGTGGGACCAAATTGGCTGTAGGTTCCACCGAGACCCAAGGCCTGCTGCTGTTGATTGTAACAATCGGCTCCGCAGCGCATGAGAACATTGCCCGTCACCGTTGCGGACATCGTAGGCGATCCATTGGCGCCAAATTGCCCGATGGTCAATCCGGCTGCCCAGGATGAGTCCGTCAATAGATTATTTTTTAGAACAACATTTATTCCACCATAGATGCTCAAGTTGTGGCCACCCCATGGATCAATGGCAGTATTGTTGACATAAGTAATGTTGCTCATGATGGTGTAGTAATTGGTCGTGGTGCCGTTCACATTGTATCTGACCGAATTGATGGCCATGCCGTCATCGCCGGTGCCACGGACAAAGTTGTTGGAATAGGTGAGATTCATGCCAATGCCATTGCCGCTTTGCTGGTTGTTGAAGTTCCCACCATCAGCCCAGGTGCTCAACGTGCGGCAATTCTCCGCGATGCCGCCGACGCCCGCGCACCAGAAGGACGAAGTGGCGTGTTGGATCCAGACATTATTGACCACCCAATTGGTGCCGGCGGAATTCACCGCACCGTTATTGTCAGTGTTCAACCTGTTGGTAGCGTCGCAGTCCAGGGCAAGATTCTCCACCGTGCTTGAGGTGGTGGTGATAATGTTCGCTTCGCCCTGCGTATTGTTGGCTGGCGTGACGCGATAGATCGTGCTATACCACGGGCCCGCCCCCGATATGGTTATGCCCGAACCTTTGAGGCCGCCGCTGGTGCCCTTGATATACCATGTGCCGGGAGGTATCCACGCGATTTTTCCCTGGGATTTTGCGGCGCTGAAACAATTATTGATCGTCGTGGTGTTATCCGTGCTGATGCTGTTTGATATTGCTCCGTAACTCGTGATGGAAAGCGAGCCAACCGGCTGCGCGATTTGCACGGGGTTTTCCAGATCAATGACGTCTATGTAGTAGAAGGCCGCCGTATTGGCTGAATCCATCTGGAACGTGATCGTGTCCCCATTGGTGATGGCGGCGCCGCTGACGAAGTAGTGCGTGTCGTTCCAGAAATCGCGCGGATCGCCGTCGGCGGGATTCTTGTCGGACGTGCTGCCGTAGTTTGAGCCCCCATTATAAGCATAATTCTGCATCGAGTTCACACTGAACGCCTGGCGGAACACCCCGTTGACATACAAGTCTATCGTGTTTGAAATCCCGCCTCCCGCCGGAGCGTCGGGAATGCAGGAGCGGAGGTTGATGGCGGTGACGTTTGTGCCGGTGGTATTCGTGATGGTGACGGATTGGCCCGTGGCCGTCAGCGCAACATAAGCATGGCCGGAAGCCTCCAATTGCGCGCTCGAATACTGGGTCGTGGGCGCATTCGTAAGATAAATCATGCTGGCTCCGCCGCCCAACAACCCGGTTTCCGCCTCCACGCTCGTGAAGGGCGTCGTTGCTCCGACCGTGGCGTCCGCCTTGTTCGCCACGCACAATAAAGAGATGGCCAGAACGCAGGCAAATGAAGTGAATGATTTTGGGGCGTGCATGATTCCTGTGATTGTGATGTTGCGCATCATAGCATTTTTATGATGTTGGCCAATAAATTTCTGGCTTCAGGGAGTATCCTCAATTTGCACGCAGTAAGGCACAATCAAAGTTGCTGTCAACAAATTTTTTGGTCGCAATCAATTCTGGTGGTCAATGAAATTCCATGGTTATCAATATAGAAGTGCTGAAGGCAGATCATTCTGAATTTTCGTCTTCATCCTGGGATTATCCAGATGACAAACAAATGGGTTAAAATTGGCAGGGCGGGCAATCCTCTGTCCGCCGAACGTGTGGATTTGCAGACGGCGGCGCGCACGGAGTGACGCGCCCTACCCGGATTGTTTGCGAACAAGATAATCCCACTTCATCCTCGATTTTTTTGTTGTAAAAGCACGTTTAAATTTTTCTTAACCGCCGGGGCTAACAATGTCTTCGGTAGGGATGATGCCATCTTTGGAGTCAGTCTTGATTAAATCATCCTTGAGGGTGGTTTTGGTTTTATTAGTGGCCTATTCGCGCAGCAAAACAGACATCGAGGTTATCAAGCTGTCGCTCGATGAAGTAGATCGCCTAGAATCAGCCATTGCGGACAAAATTGTTCGCCAACTTGAAAAGGGAGCGTGAGACCACGGCCAAAGGCCAAGAAGCAGCAATTGAGCGCCTTAAAAACCGATATTACGACCTTAAATGTTGTCCGCCGGTTTCCGCTGGTGCAATGCCTTGGCCAGTTCGTGATGCAGCGGGGCAAGGAAGCGTTGAAATAGATCACCTGCGCCCGCCGGTGGCAGCGGATTGATTTATCTGGCCACCGGCTGGAGCAAAACGTCCCCGGCGTCAACGACCGGCATACCCGCATCGGAATTGCTGGTGACATTGCTGCCGGTGTAATTTGTCGAGAAAGATTCATAGCCGGAATGACTGTAAATGACTGTCACTGTCCACCAGCCCGGTTGACGAAAGAGGGCAAAGACGCTTCTGTTATTGAGCACAAACCTGCCGTCGGCATCCGTCCGCGCGCCGATGGGTTGCATTAATAACGTCCCTCCCTTGGGCGAGCCAAACGACCAATACGCCGACATATTTTCCGGCTCGACGCGCTGGACTTGCGCATTGGCCAGCGGTTGTTGTGTGTCCGCCGCCAGCACTCGTCCCGTGACTTCGGGCGACGTGTAGTGCGTGAATTTTCCCGACTGGCAGCCGCACATGACAACCAACAGCAACAGTAGCGACAGGGTTGTGAGTCTCGGTGGTTTTGATTTCATGGTTCGGTTTGAAGGCAAAGTCGCGGCAACCTAGTTGTCGTAAAACTGAACCTTGCCGGTGGACAAATCATACATTCCGCCGACCAGTTTGATTTCCCCCTTGTCAATCATCTCGCGCAGGATCGGGCTGCGTTCGGGAATCTCCTTCATCACGAGACGCACGTTAGCCTCGGACACCTGGTCAACAAACGAATAGTTTTTGGAAGTGCGCGGCTGCACATCGGCGGGAACAGAGTCAATCGCCGGTTTAATTTTAGTAAGCAACCCGGTAAGGTTGCCGAGTTCAACATCGTCAATCGCGCCCTTGATCGCGCCGCAATTGGAATGGCCGACCACCGCAATCAGTTTCGCGCCGGAAACTTTGCAGGCGAATTCCATGCTGCCAAGGATGTCGTCGTTCAGGACGTTGCCCGCGACGCGCGCGCTGAAAATATCGCCGATGCCCTGGTCGAAAACAATTTCGATGGGCTGGCGCGAATCCAGGCAACTCAAGACCACGGCGAACGGATACTGCCCGGAAGCGGTCGCCTTGACTTGCGATGGAAAATCACGGTGCAGCGGTTTGCCCGCGACAAAGCGCGCGTTGCCGTCGCGCAATTCCGCGAGCGCCTGCTGCGGCGTCATCGCCGCCTGCGATGCCTTGGTTTGCACCGGCGACATCGCAGTCGCAGCAGTCTCCGGCTTGGTGCAGCAACCCAGATTTGAACTTTGGCAACCCGCCGTGACCAGCACGGCGGCGAAAAAACCGGCAAACAACCCAAGACGATGCAATGTAGTTTTCATAAATTTGATGATAAATTTTTGCGGCTTCCACTCAATCTTTGTTCCCGGACGGTTCGGCGGCTTGGGACGAATACAGCGCCACCAGCCGTGAAATCAGCACCGCGATGTAAAATGCAGTTTCTTAATCGTCTTGTGGTGGGCAGCGAGCGATTTCCACACCGGTCGTTGCGTGAGTAATTTGATATTGGCCGCCAGATTCGTAATTCTTTTCGTTATTTCCACTTATTTCCATTGTCGTATCAAGCGCCTGCATTTCGTTCAGTTGACTGTCAATTTACCTTGCAGTTGGATATCGCGGGAAGACGAGCCTATCATGATGCGATAGGTTCCTGGCAGGATTTTCCAGCCGTGCGTCCCGGAATCCCAATAAGAAAATGAGCGCGCATCAAGCGTCAAATGGACGCGTTGAGTTTGTCCCGGCTCCAACGCCACTTTTTCAAATCCCTTCAACTGCTTTGGCGGCTGCGGTATTGCGGCAGTCGAAGGAAATCCAACATAGAGTTCAGTCACTTCCTTGCCAGATCTTTTGCCTGTATTGAGAACATCAAAATCAACTGTCACCGTCAAATTTGAACTGACAGTCGCTGAAATATTTTTCGGACTGATGGACAGTTTTTTATAATCAAATGTAGTATAAGAAAGCCCATAGCCGAACGGGAAAAGTGGTTTGATGCCTTGAGCGTCAAAATGGCGATAACCAACAAAAACTCCCTCTGAATAATTCGCCGTGTTTTTAACGCCAGGATATTGTTCCGGCGTATTTGCCGGAAGATCGGCCAGACGTTTTGGAAAAGTAAGCGGAAGTTTTCCAGAAGGGTTCACGTCTCCAAACAAAACCGCAGCCACGGCATTCCCATCTTCTTCACCCGGATACCAAGCTTCCAAAAGGGCGGGCACTTTGTCCACCCACGGCATGAATACGACCGATCCGGTTTTAAGCACCACAATCGTATGAGGATTTGCCGCCGCAACCGCCGCAACCAATTGGTCCTGATTTCCATCGAGTGTCAGCGGGTGATCCACGCCTTCCTCTTCATTGTCGCCCACCATGACTATTGCCACGTCAGAAGATTTTGCGAGCGCAACAGTCTGTGTAATGTCACTGCCATCTGAAAAAACGACTTTAATCTTTGGGCCGACGCGTTGTTGAATGCCATCCACAGGAGTAACGGCATAAAGCGGCACGACATGAGAACTGCCGCCGCCGCCGGTCATGGCATTGGTTGCATACGGCCCGATGACGGCAATGGTATGCAAACGCGCTGGATCGAGAGGCAGTTCATTTTTTTTATTCTTGAGCAACACCATGCCGTCCTCGGCCACGCATTTTGCTTCAAGGCCGTCTGCCTGGGCGGGAATGGGCTGTAGCGCTGGTTGATGGTCAAAAAGTCCGAACTCCATCATGGTTCGGAAACGACGGATCAGCTTGTCATCAATGACGGACATCGGCACTTCGTTGGATTCGACCGCCGTTTGAAGCTTTTTGCCGAAGTATGCCCCGGTGGGCATTTCCAAATCCAATCCCCCCAGCGCATACGGAACCGTGCCATGAACCGCGCCGAAATCCGACGTGACGAAACCTTTGAAGCCCCACTCCTTTTTAAGTATCTGATTAAGCAGCTCATCATTTTGACAGCAGTAATAGCCGTTGACTTTATTGTAGGCTCCCATGATGGAAGCCACATGGCCTTGTTTGACGGATGCTTCAAATGCCGGCAAATAAATTTCGCGCAAAGTGCGTTCATCAACGATGACATTGATATTGCCTCGATGAGTTTCCTGATTGTTTGCAGCGTAATGTTTCACGTTGGCAATCACCCCTTCGCTTTGGATGCCTTCAATTTCATTTACCGCCATTTGCGAAACAAAATACGGGTCTTCACCGAATGCTTCAAACGTGCGGCCATTTTGCGGCAGGCGCGCGATGTTGACATCGGGACCTTCGAGCAAGTCTTCGCCCAAGTCCTTTGCTTCCTTGCCAATGACGACACCGTAACGGTTTGCCAGCGCGACATCCCAAGTGGCGGCCAATGAAATCGGAGCGGGCAAGGCAGTCGCCGGCTTCTGCGGCTTGTCGCCAGCTGGACCAACGCCAGCCGGACCATTCGCGACATGGAGAGCGGGAATTCCCAATCGAGGAACCGGCGGAACATAACGGTTATATGTGCGATCCGTGATCCCGTGGAGTTCTTGTATTTTCTCCTGCAATGTCATCTGGCCCACCAGTTCACGCGCACGGGCATCATAATCCTCCGCGTGAAGGCGGGTTTCGCCAGCCAAAAGCAAGGTGAGAAATAAGTTTACAAATATTTTTTTGCGCATAATTCAATTCGTCGTTCCCCAATTTTTATTCGGCAGAACACCCATTACCAATTCCAATGTTCCGCCATTGGCGATTTCTTCTTGAGTAATCCACGGATGATTTAAGGGAATGCCGTTAAGTTTAGCGGATTGGACGTAATTGTCCATCCTGGCGTCGGGGGCAGGTCGTGAATTG
>DATAUQ010000082.1:0-5286 GCA_036268155.1 Verrucomicrobiia bacterium
TCCGGCGACTTCCCGATCTGCGTCGTGCCGATGCTGCATCAGGATTTGCTGCGCACGAGCGTGCCGCTCTGGGGCTACTTCTGCCAGATCAGCGATTCGACGACGAGCTACGGCAGTTATTCCGGCGCGGTGCCGAACGAAAAGATCACTTGGGGCAAGCTCGGCGTGAAGACGCCGAAATTCATCATTGAATCGGATGCGACGATTGTTGCGCCGCTGATTTTTGCGCATGTTCTTGGATGGTAAAATTATGAAATCAAAAAATAATTTTCATTCGTTGAGATGGCTTTCCTTTTTTCTTTTGAGCGGTCAAAAAACATTTTTGACAGCCGTCCTGCTCGTTTTGTTTGCCGTTACGGTTCGTTCGGAAGATATGCTCCTCGTCGCCAATAAAGGCGACCGGACGCTTTCAATCATCAATCCAACGACCGGTGAACAGTTGGCCGCCGTGCCGGAAGACGGCGTGACCGGGCATGAAGTGGTCGCATCGGCGGATGGCAAGCTCGCCTTCGTTCCCATTTACGGCAACTCCGGTGTTGGCGGCCCTGGCACGGATGGCAGCCTCATTCGCGTCATTGATCTGGAGAAACGCGCCATCGTCGGAACCATTGATTTTGGCAGGGGCGTGCGACCGCATGGCGCGGTGCTCGGGCCGAAAAATAAAATGATTTACGTCACCACTGAATTGGAAAATTGCATTTCCATCATTGACCCGAAAATCCTTCAGGTCGTCGGCGCGGTTCCGACCGGCCAGACCCAATCCCATATGCTCGCCATCAGCAGCGACGGCAAAACCGGATACACCGCGAACGTCGGGACGGGAACCGTTTCCGTGCTGGATATGCAAAAGGGAAAAGTCATCAAGATTATTCCCATTTCAAAAACCACCCAGCGCATCTCCATTTCGCGCGACGATAAATGGGTTTTCACCTCCGACCAGACCAAACCGCAGCTTGCGGTGATTGACACGCAGACAAATGAAATCGTCAAATGGATTGAAATGCCGGGCACCGGTTATGGCACGGCGACAACGCCGGATGGACGCTGGCTGCTTGTCGCGCTGAATACTATCAATAAAGTCGCCTTCATTGATTTGCAAAAGATGCAGGTCGTGCAAACTCTCGACGTGCCGAAATCGCCGCAGGAAATTTTGGTTCGCCCCGACGGTTTGTTTGCGTATGTTTCCTGTGATGCCAGCAAACAAGTCGCGGTGATTGATCTGAAAAAATTCGCAGTCGAAAAGATGATCGCCGCTGGCAGAGGCGCGGATGGCCTGGCGTGGGCGGCATCAAAGTAACCATGAAAAATTGGCCTGAACAACGCATGCTTGTCACCGGCGGCGCGGGCTTCATCGGCAGCGCGCTCGTCTGGGCGCTGAACCGGCGCGGCTGCAAGAATATCGTCGTCTGCGACATCCTCGGCACGAGCGAAAAATGGCGCAATCTTACGCCGTTGCGCTTCGCTGATTACGTCGAGGCCGCTGATTTGCTGCCGCGTTTGCAAAGCGGCGCGCTGGGAAAATTCGATCTGGTTTTGCACATGGGCGCGTGCTCGGCCACGACCGAGAAGGACGCGACGTATCTCATCAAAAATAATTACGAGTTCACCAAAGACCTCGCCATCTGGTCGCTCGCAAATAAATCACGCTTTGTCTATGCATCGTCCGCTGCGACTTACGGCGACGGCTCGGCGGGCATGGAAGACGACGATTCTCAACTCGACAATTTGCGCCCGTTAAATATGTATGGCTACTCGAAGCATCTGTTTGATCTGCACGCCGAGCGCGCCGGGTTTTTGAACAAAATTGTCGGCCTGAAATATTTCAACATCTTCGGCCCGAACGAAGATCATAAAGCTGATATGCGCTCGCTCGTCCATAAATCCACCGCACAAGTGCAGGCTGAAGGTTTGATCCGTCTCTTCAAAAGTTATCGCAAAGATTTTCGGGATGGCGAACAGAAGCGTGATTTTCTTTATGTCAAAGACGCCGTCGCGATGACTTTGCACCTAGCCGCGAACAAAAAGGCCGGCGGACTTTTCAACATCGGCTCTGGCGAAGCGCGAACGTGGATTGCTTTAGCCAATTCTGTTTTCGCCGCACTCGGCAAAAAGCCAAAAATCGAATTCATCGAAATGCCCGAAGCGATCTGTGACAAATATCAGTATTTCACGCAGGCGAACATTTCGCGTTTGCGCGCGGCCGGTTACAAAGAAAAAATCACTTCGCTGGAAAATGCCGTCGCGGATTACGTCCGCAATTATCTCGTGCCGGACAAGCGGCTTGATTCAACCGTGACTTAATCTTCCGAAAATAGATACTCCAAATCCACAGACGTGAGGCTGCGGGCAAAGCCTTCCTCGCCGAGAACGTCGGCAATCGTTTGTGCTTTGCTTTGTTGCAGCTCCCAGATTTTTTCCTCAACAGTGCCCGGCGCGATCAAGCGATACGCGTTCACGGTTTGCGTTTGACCGATGCGATGTGAGCGATCAATGGCCTGCGCCTCGACCGCCGGATTCCACCACGGGTCGTAAAGCACGACGTAACTTGCGTTCGTTAGATTCAATCCCGTTCCCGCCGCGCGCAGGCTCAACAGAAAAACGCACGCGCCGGTTTCTTTCTGAAAATCGTTGACGACTTGCTGACGGTCTTTCGTCTGGCCGGTGAGCATGTGCGTGTGGATGTTTCGCGCCGCGCAATCTTTTTCCAGGATTTGCAGCATCTGGACGAATTGCGAAAAGACCAAAACCTTTTGTCCGTCGGCAATCAGCGGGTCGAGCAATTCAAAAAGCGTTTCCGTTTTTCCGCTCGCCGTGTCACTGCCGACGAGCGACGGATGGCAGCACACTTGGCGCAAGCGCGTGAGCGCGGCGAGAACGTGCATTTTGCTTTTGTTCAAGCCCTGCGTCTCGACCGCTTTCATCACCTGATCGCGGCTGCGGCGTAATTCGGCCAGATACAACTTGCGCTGCTCGTCACCGAGCGGGCAATCGCGACGTTCTTCGATGCGGTCGGGCAAATCTTTCGCGACGTGTTTCTTCAAGCGACGCAACAAAAGCGGGCGCAATTTCGCGGACAATCTTCGCCGCGCAATTCTCTGTTCACTCTCGGCATTTTCCCCGCGCGGCTCGTAAGTCTCCAAAAATTGCTCCTGATTGCCGAGGTAGCCGGGCTGGATGAAATCCACGATGCTCCACAGGTCGAGCAGCCGGTTTTCCAGCGGCGTGCCGGTGAGCGCAATTTTATTTTCGCATTTCAACTGCTTCACCGACTGCGTGACTTGCGCGCCGGGATTTTTGATGAATTGCGCCTCGTCCAAAATTACCGCGCGGAAGGAAAATTTGTGGAACTCTTCCAGGTCGCGCCGGAGCAGCGCGTAATTCGTCACGATCAAATCGTGCTGCGGAATCTGTTTTCGCAAATTATGCCGCGCCGCGCCGCTTTCGAGCACGAGCACTTTCAGGTTCGGCGTGAATTTTTCCGCCTCGCGCCGCCAGTTGTGCAAGACTGACGCGGGACAGATTACGAGCGACGGTTTGTGATTTTTTTTATTCTGCTCCTGCAACCACCCGAGCCACGTCAACGTCTGCAACGTTTTTCCGAGGCCCATGTCGTCGGCGAGAATGCCGCCGAGCTTGATGCGGACAAGATGCGCGAGAAAATCGAAGCCATCTTTTTGATACGGGCGCAATTCCGCCTGCAACATTTTCGGCAGCTCGACGCTCGGAACGCCCTTGAATTCGGAAACGCGCTTGCGCAATTCCTTCGCCTCAGGCGTTTCCGCAAAACGCGAAAATTCGTCGTCATCGAGATGCGCGACATTTTCGAGTCCGACTTTTTGCGGCACGGCGATCAGACCTTCAACGCCCATGTCGGCCATCGCCTCGTGCGCGCCCTGCACGGCGGCGGTGTCGAGTTCGACCCAGCCGGAATTCGGCAATTTCACAAAGCGTCCGGTCGCGCTCGCGAGCCGTTCCAAATCCGTCTTGCTCAATTTCAAACCTTCTTGTTCCCACTCGGCGGAAACGGAAAGCCAGTCAATGCCGCTGCCTTTGACGATCAATTTCGGTTTGAGCTGGCGCGGCGTGAGAAACAAACGATGAAACGCGCCGTTGCCGAGAAACTCCGAATCCGCCGGACGCGCCGCCCATGCTTCGGCAAGCGCGCCGAGAAAATTTTCATTTGCGTCGCCGATCCACAAGCCGGGTTCGGGCGTGAACCAGTCGAGTTTGCGAAGCCATTGCGTCGCGGGTTCAAGCCGCGCATCGTCCAAAATTTCCGGTTTGTTAGTGGCACGGGCATCCTGCCCGTGAGTTTCTGTCCGGTTCTTGTCGAAACGCACGGGCAGGATGCCCGTGCCACTATTCTTTCCGTCCCGCTGCCATTCGTGCCCGTTCCAAAACCAGATGCTTTGGTCGCGCTCGCTTTTGGCGAGCAATTTCAAACGCACCGTGTCGTCGAGCAGTTCAAAAACAAATTGTGGCGACGCCGGATGCGCGATGCACAGACTTTCCCAATCCACGCCATGATTTGATTGCGTCTTGCGAAGATGCAACAGCAAACGATGGCTCAATTTACGGACAGGCACGGACGGCTTGTGCGCGAGGTATTTCAGCACGCGCGACGGCGGCGCGTTTCGCAAAAGGAAAAATGTGCTGCCGACGAGCGCGAGCGGCGGCTGATGGTTGAAAAATTTCGCGTCGCCGACGGAATGATTTTCGCCGCCCGGCAGATTGAAACGATGCGTGAATGAAAGTTCCTTGTCGCCGTTTTCGAGATGCGGCGCGAGCGAGATGATCTGTCCGTGAAATTGCAGCGGCTGGCCGTTGTCGGAAAATTCCAGCCGGTTCGTGTTGCCCCAGCGCGCGAGCCATTGCAGCAATTCGCCGTCGGTCAAAATCAAAGTGTCGTTGCCGTCCTGCCGGTTGCGGTGCGTGTCGGCGATCCACTGGATGAATTCCCAGTCGTGCGGCGGAAAAAGTTCCTGCTCGTGCGTCGCGCGGACGACGAGGTCAATCATCTCGCGCAGCGTGCGCGCCTTTTCGCCCGTGCGCGGACGCGACAAAAGAAACTGCACGGCGAGGCGATGACGCGACGGCTCTTCGTCGTCCTGCTTCGCCTTGCAGACGACGCGCAACGTCGCGCGTGGCGTGTCGAGCAGCGGCATAGCGGGCGGCGAAAGCCAGTTTTCCAATTCCTGAACAAGTTTGACTTCCTGTTCGGCTTCCTCGGCTTTAGCGAAACGGTCGAGGCTCGCGTGCGCCTGCAATTCCGGCGGCACGGAGCGT
>DATAUQ010000083.1:0-13884 GCA_036268155.1 Verrucomicrobiia bacterium
TTGCAATTCGGGTCGCCGAGTAAAACAACTTGCGAGCGCGTGAGGCCGACGGATGAAACGCGGCCGACCAGACCTTCAGCGGTCAGCACGGGAAGATTTTCGGTCAAGCCGTCGCGCGTGCCGAGGTCAATCTCAACGGTGCGCCACCAGTTTGCCGGGTCGCGCGTGATGACGCTGGCGAGTTTGAGTTTCCACGACACCTGCCGCTGCCAGTCGAGCGCGGAACGGAGCTGGTCATTTTCGCGCGTAGTCGCCGCAGATTGCAAAGCCGCGACTTTTAGCTCGTCATTTTCGCGACGGAGATTTTCGGTCAACTGGAGCAGTTCGCGGCGGGACATGGCGGCATCGGCAGCGGCGACGGGCAATTGTTGCGCGGTGTTGGCGAGGCCCAGCAGCGGCAAAAATAAACTGCCGATGGCGAGTTTGAGGCGTTCGGTCGTGCGCGGCGGCAGGCTGAAAATCAGCAAGGCCACCAGCGTCACCGCGCCGAGCGCGAGGTAATGTTTTTGTTTGAACATCCTGCCACTGCGGCATTTTCAGCCGCGTGCAGGCAAACGCAGAGAAGAAATCAATTCAATACTTGGCGTTGGTGGCGACGCGTTTCAGGAATTCGATTTCCTGCAACACGCGGCCAGTGCCTTCAGCCACGGCGCTCATGGGATCGTCGGCGAGATGAACCGGCAAGCCGGTTTCTTCTGCCACGAGCCGGTCAATTCCGCGCAACAATGAACCGCCGCCAGCCATGACTAGGCCGCGATCCACGAGATCGGCGGCGAGTTCGGGCGGACAGCGTTCCAGTGTGAGGCGGATGGATTCCAAAATGCTCGAGAGCGGTTCTTGTAATGCTTCGCGGACTTCCTCGGAACGGATGGTCAATGTTTTGGGCAGGCCGGAACCGAGGTCGCGGCCTTTGACATCCATGGTCAGTTCTTGTTCCAACGGAAACGCGGAGCCGATGCGTATCTTGATTTCTTCCGCAGTGCGTTCACCTATCATCATGTTGTAGGCGCGCTTCATGTGCGCGGTAATCGTGGCGTCAAATTCGTCCCCGCCCACCCGCAGGCTGCGGCTGAAGACGATGCCGGCAAGTGAGATGATTGCGATTTCGCAAGTCCCGCCGCCGATGTCCACGATCATGTTGCCCGCCGGTTCATGCACCGGCAATCCGACGCCAATGGCGGACGCCATCGGTTGCTCAATCAAATACACCTCGCGCGCGCCGGCGTGGGTGGCGGAATCTTTCACGGCCCGTTTTTCCACTTCCGTAATGCCCGAAGGCACCGCGACCACGACGCGTGGGGCGATCAATTTTCGATGGTGAACTTTCTGGATGAAGTGCCGCAGCATGGCCTCGGTGATTTCGAAGTCGGCGATCACGCCGTCTTTCATCGGGCGGATGGCCACGATGTTGCCGGGCGTGCGGCCCAGCATTCTTTTCGCTTCGTTACCGACGGCCAGCACGTTGGTCGTGCCGGCCTCAATGGCCACTACCGAAGGTTCGCGCAGGACGATTCCGCGATCCCGCACATAGACGAGGGAGTTGGCGGTGCCCAGATCTATTCCAATGTCGTTGGAAAACAGGCTTTTGAATTGTGCAAACATGAATATGCCTACTAACGGCAGGGATTAAATCCGTTGCGGATGCAAAGGTCAAGCTGTGAATAACTTTTATGCCGGAAACTCGCAGAATAATTTCACGACACCGTAAGTGACAGTTGGACAAACCTTCAAATTTTATGGTCTCGAAGAAGCGTTATCAACAAACACCAAATCAAGAACGCCAGTCCAAGCCCGCAGAAAATTCCCACGGCGATTTCGAAAATTTTCATTATTGTTCCGGGTTAAAAATGAGCTTTTTTTCCGCATAGCCGATACTGTAAAATTCAGCAGTATCGCCACTGGCAAATGACCAGCCTTGCAAGTGTCCGATTTCTTTCACCGTTTTGGAATCAATATGAAGATCGTATATTTTTTGTTTAGCAAAAGTAGGATTGGTCAATGTGACTTTCAGCGACAATGTGTCATCGGCTTTGCTGGTAATGGTCAGAACGTAGCCTGAACCGAGCACAGCCTTGCGGAAGGTTACTTTGATTGGCAACGGCGGCAATGTGGGCACAGCATTCGTGGCATCATCAGCGCGAACAATAGCCAGTGACACGAGCATGAACAGGGCGATTGACAGGAATTTTTTCATTTTCGTTATTCAGGTTTAGGTTAATTGAATTGGTTGTTGCCAGATTTTGGTGCCAGCGGGAGGATTTGAACCTCCGACCAAAGGCTTATGAGTCCTCTGCTCTACCACTGAGCTACGCTGGCCACCGAAAACAGTCTCATATTTTGCGGACATTTCGCGCGCTGTCAAATCTGAACGGCAAACCGGAATCCGCTCCACAAAAAAAACGGGGCCTGGTTTTACCCAAGCCCCGCCGTGAAAACTTTCTGCTATTGATTAATAGCGTTCGCGACGACCACCGCCACCGCCGCCACCGCCGTATTCACGACGACCGCCGCCGCCACCGGGCGCGCGTTCTTCACGCGGCTTGGCAACGTTGACCGTCAAAGCGCGACCATCCAACTGCGCGCCGTTCAGGGCGGCAATGGCTTTCTGCGCTTCTTCAGCCGTGCTCATGGTGATGAAACCGAAACCGCGCGGACGGCCGCTCATGCGGTCCATCATCAGGTTCGTTTCCGTGACCGTGCCGTGCGCCGCAAAGGCGTCCTGCAGGTCGTTTTCTGTGGTATTGAAGGAAAGATTTCCGACAAATAATTTATTGCTCATTGATGTTTTACTGTCCGACTAACACTGCACTCACCAGACTGTTTCCGAACTTCGGATTTCAAATCATCACTGAAACAAGTTCACTTGAGGATTTACCATGCCGTGGGACTGACAAGCTATCTAACAGATGCGTCAAGAATGGACTAACCCGCCGGAATAGCAATGTTTTTCTTTCGCGCCCTTTTGCTACCCTGCCGCCATGCAAAAATTGCCGCGCGCATTTTACGACCGGGACACGATTATCGTCGCGAAGGGATTGCTCGGAAAATTTCTGGTTCACAAGTCGAACGGCGTGAAACGTATCGGAAAAATCGTGGAAGTCGAAGCCTACCTCGGTCCGCACGACCTCGCCGCACACTCGGCCAAAGGGCGGACGAAGCGAACTGAAATCATGTTTGGGCCGCCGGGTCACGCTTACGTTTATTTCATCTACGGCATGTATCACTGCATGAACGTCGTGACCGAACGCGCAGGCCACGCGTCGGCAGTTTTATTGCGAGCGATTGAGCCGGTGAAAAATGTCGAAGGCCGGACGTGCGGCCCCGGCCTGCTTTGCCGCGCGATGAAAATTGACCGGCGATTAACCGGGCATGATTTGTTGAGCGATAATTTTTACATCGCCGCGCCGGAAAAATCTGAATTATTTTCAACTATGAAAAGTCCGCGCATCGGCGTGGACTATGCGAAACACTGGGCGAAACGGCATTTGCGATTTTACATCAAAGGCAATCCGTTCGTCTCACGGCCTTGATTTCCTGACTTCATTTTTGATCAAGCGGTTTCCGTCTGGCCGCCGCAATGAATTTTTTCACCATCTCCGATTGATTATCCTTGAGCCAGATGGCTCCGACGGGAATCGGTGGCAATGCAGGCTTCAACGGAATCAATTTCAAACGCGCCCCGACCACACACAGCAGGCTGCTCGGCACGAGCGAAACTCCGCGCCCGGCTTCGACGGCGGCGATGAGGCCGGTGCCGCCTTCGTGTTCCTCGACAAAACGCGGCTTGCAGCCGACGGCGGCGAACAACTTGCCGATCTCGTTGTGGTAATCAGGATAATCTTTTCGCGTCATGCCGATGAGCGGCTCGCGCGCGACCTGCGGCAACGTAAGCGCGCGCGACTTGGCCAGCGGATGTTGCGGCGACATCGCCACGCAGGTCGCGTAGCGCGCGAGTTCGACGAAGGAAAGACGGCGCAACATTTTCGTCGGCGGACGTACGGTGAGCGCGACCTGCAATTTCCCGGCGCCAAGCTCCTCGAGCATTTCTTCGGAAGACAAATCGTGCAGCATCACGCGGACGTGCGGGAACTCGCCCTGAAACGCGCGTAACATCGGCGGCAAAATCTGCACCGTGAGCGACGGCGCGTAACCGACGTGAATTTCTCCCTGCGTTCCACCGGCGGCGGCGCGGGCTTTTTTCACCGCGTCCTCGGCGTGTTGTAGAACGCCGCGCGCCTCTGCCAAAAAGATTTTTCCCGCAGCCGTCAAGCGCAACGCCTTCGCGCTGCGTTCAAAAAGTTGAAATCCGATTTCGTCTTCGAGGTCACGGATTTGCCGGCTCAAGCCCGGCTGCGAGACGTGCAGCTTCAACGCGGCGCGCGAAACATTTTCCTCCTCGGCGACGGCGACGAAATAACGGAGATGGCGAAGTTCCATAAAAATTTACCTATAACAATGAAGCCGGCTGTTCGATAAACCGCTTGGCTGACTCAACGTGGTAAGAAATTGCGCACTTTGGACACCAAAGATGGTATTCGAAATAATAATCGCGGCTCGGCTTCCGTTTTCCCTTACGCTTGATGACGGGCGTTGAACATTTGCCGCACCGCTCGCCTTCCTGCATATCGGGGCGAACGCCTTCGGTTGCGGGTTTATATTCATAGCCTTCGTCTGCCGGAAGATTGGGCTGGCGAAGCGCAGCCATTGCGAGTTGATCGCAATGCTCGTTTTCAAGAATATTAGCGTGACCTTTCACCCAGCGGAATTCCACCTGATGCCTCTGACACAACGCATCCAGCCGCTGCCATAGATCAACATTTTCAGGACGTTCGGTCTTGGTGCGCCACCAACTTTTCTTTTTCCATGTCGCAACCCAACCTTCCATCATCGCCTTCACCACATATTGCGAATCACTGAAGAGCGTGACCTTGCATGGCTTCGTTAACATTTCAAGCCCTTTGACTGCGGCAAAAATTTCCATCCGGTTATTAGTGGTCAAACGAAAACCACCGCTAGCCTCTGCTCGTTTCTTGGGATGCAACAACACTACACCATAACCGCCCAAACCGGGATTTGGTTCACATCCGCCGTCCGCATAAATTTCAACGCATGGCATTGAGGCATTTTCAATCATACCAAAAAATTATTTTCGTTAGCTAGCATAGCTCAAAGTTATGGTGAGGCAAGAAACATGGTATTTCCGTCGGCGTGAAACTGCCGCTAATGTTTTGACATATGAAAATACTTAAAGCCAATGAACGGGGCCACGCGAATCACGGGTGGCTGGACAGCTATCACACCTTCAGCTTCGCGGATTATTATAATCCGGACTGGATGGGTTACCGCAGCCTGCGCGTCATCAACGACGATCTCGTGATGCCGGGCATGGGTTTCGGCGCGCATCCGCACCGCGACATGGAGATCATCACCTACATCTTGAGCGGCAAGCTCGAGCACAAGGATTCGATGGGCAACGGCCGCGTCATCAAGACCGGCGACATCCAATACATGGCCGCCGGCAAGGGCGTGCAACACAGCGAATTCAATCCGTCGAAGGACGAGGCGGTCCATCTGTTGCAAATCTGGATCCAGCCGGACGCGAAAGGCGTTACACCACGCTACGCGGAAAAATCATTTGCCAACGCCGCCGCCGGTAAATTCCATCTCGTCACGAGCAAAACCGGACGCGATGGTTCGATTGCCATCCATCAGGACGCAGATTTGTGGCTCGCCAAACTCGCGCTGGAAAACCGGGTCGCGCATAAATTGAACGCCGGACGTCACGCGTGGGTTCACATCGCCGAAGGCGAAGTGAAAGTGAATGGTAAGTCGCTGCTCGGTGGTGATGCCGTGGCCGTTGATAGCGAAACGACAATCGAACTTGTCGGCGTGAAACCGTCGCAGGTGTTGTTGTTCGACCTAAACTAAAACCAACCAAACAAACAAAATAAAATGAAAATCGTGACCATCATCATTCGCAGTTTGCTCGGCCTCGTCTTCGTCGTGTTCGGCTCCAACGCGTTTCTGCACTTCATGCCCATGCCGCCGATGCCCGGCCCGGCGGGCGACTTCATGGGTGCCATGTATCAAACGGGCTATCTCTACGTCGTCGCCGCGTGCCAGGTCCTTGGCGGCCTCATTCTGCTGAGCGGCCGTTTTACGCCGCTGGGTCTGACGCTGCTCGGCCCGGTGATCGTGAACATCCTTTGCTTCCACATTTTCATGAATCATCAAGGATTGCCGGTCGCGCTGGTGGTCGCCGCGTTCGCGCTCTTTCTGCTTTGGCAAAACCGCAGCGCGTTCGCCGGGCTTTTAAGGAAATAAATTTCGCCGCAAAATCAAATTAGCCGGTGGAATTCAAACCGCCCACGCCGGTGGTGGCGCGGTGAATTCCATCGGCTTTTTCGTGAGCGGGTGCGTGAAGGAAATTTTCCAGGCGTGCAAACACAACGGCGCATCGCCGACGGCCAGCGTCTGCGTGTCGCCGGTTTTTTTGCCAGGCAGATAAACGGGATCGCCGCACACGGGAAAACCGAGATGCCAAAGATGGATGCGGATCTGGTTCGTGCGCCCGGTCAGCGGCCGCGCTTCGAGCAATGTCGTGCCGTCGGAATTTTTCTGGCGCACGCGAAACTCCGTGCGCGATTCCAAGCCTGATTCAAAATCCACTTCACGCGAACCGAGCTTGCCGGATTCGCCGCTGATGGGCGCATCGCAACTAAAAACATTTTCGGGCGGTTCGCCTTGCACGCGGACGAGATAGATTTTTTCAATTTCTCCGTTCGCAAATTGCGGCTGCAATTTTCCGGCGAAATGCCGCGTGCGCGTGACCAGCACCACGCCTGTCGTGTTCGCGTCCAGCCGGTGCGCGGGATGCGGTTTCTGCGGATGGTAAGCCTCGTTGAGAATGTGCTGGAGCGTGTTGCGATAAAACCGTCCGCCTGCGTGCATCGGCAGCGGCGCGGGTTTGTTCAGCACGATCAACGCCTCGTCCTCGTGCAAAATTTCCACTCGACCGTTCACGTCCGGTTCGGTCACGTCGGGAAACCTGTGCAGATAACGCTCGCCCGCGCGGACAATTTGCGTGGCGGAAATTATTTCGCGCTTCAAATTTACCAGCAGGCCGTGCGCGCATTCCGCTTCCCAATAACTTTGCGGAACGTGCGCGACAATCCGGCAAAGCGTCTGCAATAAAGTTTTACCGTCGCAATCTTCCGGCACATTGACCGGCTTGAAATTATCACGCGGCTGGCTGCCCGGCAGCGGCGTGATGACCTGCGTAATTGCCGCATGACGTTGCGCGATGTTCAATGCCATTTGCTCGGCGGGCGATTTGAAACAATACGGGCACGACTGGCCGGAAACGTAGCGCGCATCTTTTTGGTCGGCTTCGGTCAACGGCGTCAGGCAGCGGAAACATTGCGTGGATTCGGTTTCCTGCAAACTCGGATCGAGGCCGACGCGTTGATCAAAAACAAAACATTCGCCGTCGTAATGCGCGCCGCCACACTCTTCAAAATATTTCAGGATGCCGCCGTCGAGCTGGAAAATATTTTTGAAACCCTCGCGCTCCATGAACGGCCCGGCTTTTTCGCAGCGGATGCCGCCGGTGCAAAACATCACGATGGGCTGCTCTTTCAATTCCGGCGGCAGCTTGCGGACGGCGTCGGGAAATTCGCGGAAATGATCAATGCCGATGGGCCGCGCGTTCTTGAACGTGCCGAGCTTCACTTCGTAATCGTTGCGCGTGTCAAGCAACGTCACCGGCCGGCCTTCGTCGAGCCATTGTTTTAATTCGCGCGCGGCGAGTTTCGGCGAAGTGTGTTGCGCGGGATTAATTCCCTCGACGCCGAACGCGATGATTTCTTTTTTGACGCGCACGAGCATCCGCGTGAACGGCTGATGTTCCGTCTCGCTCACTTTCAATTGCAAATCTTCGAGGCCGGAAATTCCGCACAATTCCGCGAGCAGCAAATCAATTTTTTCTTTTTTGCCCGCGACAAAAAGATTAATTCCTTCTGCGCTCAACAAAATCGTGCCTTTGAGTTCCCAGCTCCGGCACCGGCCCAGCAGCCGCGTGCGCAGCGAATGCAAATCCGGCAGCGAAACAAATTTGTAGGCGGCGACGTTGACAGTCTTCTTCATCGAAACGCGAAGCAGGATACTGGAAATTGAAATGGCCGCCACTTTTAGATTCAAATTGGAAGGCGAAACATCCATTTCATTTGTGACTGACCTGGTGTAAGCTAATCCGTGATGAAGGTGGAGCTATCCAAATTTATCGGCGAAATCTGGCAGTATAAACCAGTGATCATCCTTCTGGTGGCCGGCGGGCTGATTATTTTTATCTTTTCAGTGGTTGACACCCATCGCCATCGCAAAAAAATCCACAAGAAACGGAATCGAACCAAGCATCATTGACGCCAAAGCTGTTCCTGAAATTTTTTCCACCATCGTCAACGCGAACTGAAACGGCGGTTGCGGTCGCTTTGTTGTCCTTGCGGCCGACCGCTGAAAGAACGCTGGTTGCCGCCTTCACGATTACCGCTGACAGGCTGGCTTCCTTGCGACGAGCGCGCTTGCGTCGAAAAACCATGCGAACGGTTTTGTCCGCGCGGCGGATGTTGCGGACGGCGGCGCTCGTCGGCTGGATTAAATGCGGGCGCGGCGGCGGAATAATTAAATCCTTCCGCTTTTTTCCGAACGATGCCGCGACCGATAAATCTTTCCAGTGCGCGCAATTCACTTTGATCCTCGTGCGTGACAAAACTGATGGCGTCGCCGACCGCGTGCGCGCGTCCGGTGCGTCCGATGCGGTGGACATAATCCTCCGCGTGCATCGGAAAATCATAATTCACGACGTGCGAAATGCCGTCCACATCAATCCCGCGCGCCGCGATGTCCGTCGCCACCAGCACGCGCACGACGCCGTCCTTAAAGTCCTTCAACGCGCGCAGCCGCTGGTTTTGTGAACGATTAGAATGAAGTGTCGCCGTGCGGATGCCGGCTTGCTCCAGATTGCGCGCGACGCGGTCGGCGGCGTGTTTCATGCGCGAGAAAACGAGCACCATGTTCATCGCCGGGTCTTTCAGCAGATGCAGGAGCAGCGACGGCTTGAGGCTTTTCGGAATTTCATAGACGAGTTGTGTCACAGTCTCGGCGGGATTCGCGCGGCGACCGATTTGAATCAATTTCGGCGCGCGTTGAAATTCGTGCGTGAGCGTTTCAATTTCTTTTGAGAGTGTCGCCGAAAATAAAAGTGTCTGCCGTTTCTGCGGCAGCGAGCGGACGATTTGCCGGATGGATGGAAGAAAACCCATGTCGAGCATGCGGTCGGCTTCGTCGAGCACGAGATATTGCAACTGCGAGAAATCGGCGTAGCGACGTTGCATCAAATCCATCAGGCGTCCGGGACAAGCGATGATGAGATGCGTGCCGGCGCGGAGCGCGTTGATCTGCGGATGTTCGCCGACGCCGCCGAAAACAGTGGCGACGCGCAGCGGCAGATGTTTTCCGTAGGCACGGACGTTCTCATCAATCTGCAAGGCGAGTTCGCGCGTCGGCGCGAGGACGAGCGCACGCGTGCCGGGTTGCCGCCCATCGCCGATGACGACGGCGAGTTTCGTGAGCATCGGCAAAGTGAACGCGGCGGTTTTTCCCGTGCCGGTTTGCGCGATGCCGATAAGGTCGTGTCCGGCAAGAATTGGCGGAATGGCAGCCGCCTGGATGGGCGTGGGTTCGGTGTAACCGGCTTCCTTCACCGCCTGCAAAATTTTTGGATCAAGACCGAGCGCGCTAAATGACATGACGGACAGTATGCACGAGCAGAATGCAATAGCACGCAATTAACTTGGGAACTCCGCGCCAAATAATTTCACATCCGCCATTTACAATGGCTGCGCCTGACAGCAAGATGCCATCGCCTTCGGAGAAACTGAAATTCCGCCGGCCGGTCAATCCGTAGAAAAATAAAATTATGGCCACAAAATCCAAAGCGAAGAAGCCCGCTGCGAAGAAGCCCGCCGCCAAGAAAAAGAAAAAGTAGTCATCCGCTTAAATGCTGTCTCCTTTGACGACAAAATCAGGGGAGACAGATTTTTCCATCCGCGCAACGATGAAACTCTGCCAGGGCCAGATCTGGAAACAAGGCAAGGAATACATCCGCATCGTCCGCCTCGAACGGCTCGAAGTGGAATACAAGTCCATGCCCAATCTCGGGAATAAAGAAGGCGTGAAACACGTCACCAGCAAGAAAGATTTCTGCCGATTGCTAAAAGGCGCCCGACTGCTCTCGCTTGACAAGAAAACTTCGCCCGCGTTGAATGAAGCTGACGGTATCGTTTCCACGCAGTAAGCTCGGAAGTTGCAACGCGTTGAAAAAAATCATTATGCCATGCTCGGCCTCGACCGCCGCTGCACATCCGCTCAAATCCGGGCCGCTTATCTGGCGCTCGCCAAGCAGCATCATCCCGACCTCAATCCGAATTCGCCCGCCGCAATCGCGCACACGCAAGAACTGAACGCCGCACACGAAACCTTGCGTGATCCTGCGCGACGGCGGGAATATGATCGCGAACTTGACGCTTTGAAAAAGTCCGCGCCGAAAATGCGCGGTGCAAAAATTCAGCGCAATCTTTCCCAGGATGTGAATTTGCACCTCGAAGATTTCTTGCGCGGCACGACACGGGAAGTGCGTGTCAAAGATCCAGCCAATCCAGATGGTATCGAGATTTACGAACTGGTCGTTCCGCCGGATACAGCGCCCGGAATGCGTTTTCGTCTGCCGCGCAATGAACCTTTTGCCGGCGGCTTCGTGCAATTGCGCGTAAAGGCGTCGCCAAGCTTCCGATTCAAAGTGCGCGGTTCAGATTTGCGCTGCGATTTGAAAATCAAACCCGATCGCGCCCTTCAAGGCGGCGTGGAAATGATTCGCGGAATTTCCGGCGCGATGATGCGGGTGCAGATTCCACGCGGGGTGCAGCGTGGGGAAGTTTTACGCATTGTCGGCGAAGGCTTGCCCAAATCACGCGGCGGACGCGGTGACTTGCTTGTGCGAATCAATTACCGCATTGAAATCCGCATCACTCGTCCGGCGGCCCGCTGACCGCCGGTCAAATAAATTTGCGTCCGACATTTACAATCGCCGTTCTCGCGCGCACGCTGAGCTTTCCTCCGGAGAAAATTCCGTGCCGCAGGCAGTTCAACCGCAGGCAAAAAATAAAAGTTATGGGCGATAAATCCCCGAAGTCCAACCAGAAAAAAAGCGCCGCTGGCGCCGCCAAGTCCGCCGCCGGCAAGAAAAAATAACCGGCCGTTTCCGGCTGTATCTTCCGATGTGAAAACCGGAGAGACAGTTTTTCTTGCGCCCGTCTTTTGAAATATGAATCAAGGCGGCGTTGTCGCGTCCGGCAATATTTGTAACCTTGCCGGCTGATGCACGTCTGATTCCGCACATAAATATTCTTATGGTCTCGCGCATTTTTTTCATCATCTCCGCCGCCGTCGCGGTCATCGGCAATCCGTGTTATGCGATCGCCGCCGACGAGGAAAAGCCGCAGTATTATGAATTGCGGATTTACACGACCAAATCGGCAGAACAACAGCAGCGGATCAACGATTACTGGCAAAACGCCGCCGTCCCCGCTTACAATCGCATGGGCATTCAACCCATCGGCGTTTTCACCGAGTTGCAGGATTCCGCCACCAATAAAATTTACGTTCTCGTTCCGTGCGACTCGCTGGAAATTTTCGCCGCGATTCCAGAGAAACTCGCTTCCGACACGAATTACCAGCAGTCCGCCGCCGAATTTCTTTCCGCGCCGAAATCGAATCCCGCCTACGATCACTTTGAAAGTTCGCTGCTGGTCGCCTTCAACGGCATGAAACACATGGTCGTGCCGCCGCCGGACAAGAAACCGAATGTTTTTGAACTGCGCACTTATCTCAGCCCCAGCGAAAACAAGAGCTTGAACAAAATGCAGATGTTCGAAAGCGGCGAAATTCCGCTGATGAAAGAAGTCGGGCTGGCTCCGATTTTTTACAGCCGCACCATTGTCGGTTTGCATATGCCGTGTTTGGTTTATATGACCTGCGGCGAAAATCTGGCCGAACACAAAAAACACTGGCAGGGATTCAACACTTCACCCGTCTGGAAAAAATTGACCAGCGACCCGCAATACAAAGACAACATGAACGGTTCCATCAGCATCATGCTCAAACGCATGTCCGCCTCGCAGATTTGAGATTTATCCGTTTTCACTTCGAGCCGGGCTTCAAATGCTTTTCAAAAAAAGCGATGAGCGCCTGCTCGGCCTTCTCGGCGTCCGCGCCCTTGAAGCCGTGTCCAGCACCTTCAAACGTGATCATTTCCACGTCAACGCCGCACGCCAGCAGTCGGTCGCGCATCCAGACGCCCTGTTCGTAAGCAACGTATTTGTCGTCCGTGCCGTGCATGATGAGCGTGGGCGCGGCGTCCGGCGTGACCCAATTTAGAGGGCTCGCCTGGATGTGACGCGGAAGGGCGGTCTGCAAATCGCCGCCAAGAAACAGCGGCAATACTTCCCCCGCATCCACGCTCTTGCCGTAGGATTTCGTGAGATCACTCGTCCCATATTCATTGACCACGCACGCGACGCTGCTGGATTCACCGGCATTGCCGCCGTCGCCTTCAAATTCCTTCACGCCCGCCGTCACTCCGAGAAACTGGGCGAGATGCCCGCCCGCTGAATCGCCCATCACGCCGATGCGCGCTGGATCAATGTGATATTTCGCCGCGTTCGCGCGCAACCAGCGCACCGCCGCCTTCGTATCATAAACCGCCGCCGGAAATTGATACTTCGGGGCAAGCCGGTAAGTGATGGTCACGGCCACAAATCCGTGCTGTGCAAGTTTGAGGCAAAGCGCATTATGACCATCGCGCGTGCCGCCGCGAAATCCACCGCCGTGAATGCACAACACAACGGGCAGCAGGTCATCCGCATTTTTCGGACGCGCCATGTTAAGTTGAAGATGCTGGCCGTCAGGATTTGAGTATTCGATGTTCCGCTCGAAAACAACATCTTCGGGAACGGCCGGTTCAGCCGCTGAAATTGCGAACGGCAAAAGGTAAATGCAGATGGAGACAGCGAGTGAACGCATAATTGGAAAGGATTTCATGGCAGGATTATGGACGACCGGCGACCAGTGTCATGAAAAAAACAATCTCACGATTGCACAATGCGGCAAGCACTTTAGACACTGATCGAGCCGCGAAATCCCCTCCCGGCGTAGTAAGACTCCGCGCCGTTGTGGCCAATGAAGACGCGACCGTAACGGCGATCACCATAAATCGCGCCGCCGAGTTTGCGGATCTCCGCCGGCGTCTTCAGCCAGCTCGACGACTTCGTGTCGAACTCGCCCAGCTTCTGTAGCGCGAAATATTCTTCCTCCGTCAAAAGCTCGATGCCCATGGCCGCGGCCATATCCACGATGCAGTTTTTAGGTTTGTGTTCCTTCCGCGAATCCAACGCCTCGCGGTCGTAGCAAAAACTGACGCGGCCCTTGGGACTTTGCGCGGAACAATCAAAGAAAACGAATTCGCCCGACTTTACGCCCACCACATCCGGTTCGCCGCCGGTGCGTTCCATTTCCGCAAGCGACCACAATTTTTCCGCATTGGCTTCCAGCCGGGCCTGCACTTTGGCCCACACCAAGCCTTGGTGACGGCCTAGGTTAGTTTCAAACCGAGCTTTCAAAGCTTTAAGAAGTTCTTCCCGTTGTTTTAAGGACAACTCCTTTTTGGTGGTCTTCATAGTGGTCATGGTTTGGACGGTCGTCGGCAAAGTAAATCAATTCGACGAACGCGCCACAAGCCAGACAACTGAATCGCCGGAGCGCGGGTCTGTG
>DATAUQ010000084.1:0-43031 GCA_036268155.1 Verrucomicrobiia bacterium
TTTACGACGCATGAAACATCAGCTTGATTTCGAAAAGCCGATAACGGAGTTGCAGAATAAATTGGACGAACTCCGCCAGCACCCCGAAAAACATTCGCTCGGCATCAGCTTCGAGGAAGAAATCCAGATCATCGAACGCAAGCTGGAAGAAACCCGCCGGCAGGTTTTTCTGAATCTTACGGCGTGGCAACGCGTCCAGCTCGCGCGCCATCCAAAACGTCCTTACACGCTGGATTACATCAGCAAGGCGTTCACCGATTTTCAGGAACTCCACGGCGACCGCTTGTTCGCCGATGACCGCGCGATGGTCGGCGGTTTTGCGAGACTGGGCGAACATCGCGTCGTCGTCATCGGCACGCAAAAAGGCCGTGACACCAAGGAAAATATTCTGCGCAATTTCGGTTCCGCGCATCCCGAAGGTTATCGCAAAGCGCTGCGTCTGATGAGGCTCGCGGACAAATTTGGTTTGCCAATCATTACGCTCATTGACACCGCAGGCGCATATCCCGGCGTGGCTGCCGAAGAACGTCATATCGCCGAGGCCATCGCCGTCAATTTGCGCGAAATGACCTTGCTCGAAGTGCCGATCATCGCCGCCGTCATCGGCGAAGGCGGTTCCGGCGGCGCGCTCGGCATCGGCGTCGCGGATCGCGTTTTGATCATGGAGAACGCATATTATTCGGTCATCAGCCCTGAAGGTTGCGCGGCGATTTTGTGGAAAGACCGCGCCAACGCCGCCAAAGCCGCCGCCGCGCTCAAAATCACCGCGAAGGATTTGCTGCAATTGAAACTCGTGGACGAAATCGTGCCCGAACCGCTTGGCGGTGCGCACACGGACGCGGCGTTGACGGCGGCAAACCTGAAAACGCATTTGCTTAAACATCTTGAAGAAATTCTCGCGCTGCCAATCGCCGAACGGTTGAAATTGCGTTACGAAAAATTCCGCGCGCACGGGCATTTCCACGAAAAAGCCGAGCCGGTGGAAAATGGAGTTCCGCAAGCCGCCGCATAAAAATCCCAGTGCTCTACCCACTTACTTTTCATCCGATTTTCAAGGAACGCATCTGGGGCGGACGCGAAATTGAAAAACTTTACGGCAAGAAACTTCCGGCGGGCAAGGTCATCGGCGAATCGTGGGAAATTTCCGACCGGCCCGGCGACGAAAGCGTCATCGCCAATGGAGAATTTGCCGGGAAAAATTTGCGCTGGCTCATGGAAAACCACGCGCGCGAACTGCTCGGCGACGCAAAACCGGCGAGCGAAAATCGTTTTCCGCTTCTGATTAAAATCCTCGACGCGCGCGAAAAACTTTCCCTGCAAGTCCATCCGCCCGCGAGCAAAGCCGCCGAACTCAAAGGTGAACCGAAAACCGAAATGTGGTTCATCGCCGACGCCGCGCCGGGCGCGGAATTATATGTCGGCCTCAAACGTGGCGTGACGCGCGCGGAGTTTGAGAAAAAGATTTCAGACGGCAGCGTGGCCGACTGTTTTCATCGCGTGCCCGTGCGCGAGGGCGACACGATGTTTCTGCCGAGCGGACGCGTCCACGCCATCGGCGACGGCCTGGTGATTTTTGAGATCCAGCAAAACTCGGACACGACGTATCGCGTCTTTGACTGGAACCGCGTCGGGCTGGACGGCAAGCCGCGCGAGCTGCACATCGCGCAATCGCTGGCGAGCATTGATTTCAATGACTTCGAGCCGAAATTGGTCGCGGAAAAATTTAACGGCGAAGAACAAAGCGGTCATCACATTAAATGGCGCAGACTTGTAAGTGACAAATTGTTCAATGTTGAACAATGGGAATTAAGGCCTCACGGACTCTCCATGTTAAAGCATCGCAAATTGCAAATAGTCGCAGTTGTGAACGGGGAAATTGAAATTAGAAGCGATTTAGAGTTTACCAAATTATCCGCCGGACAATTTTGTTTGATTCCGGCTTGTTTGAAGCAAACGGGAATTTTGTCAAAATCCGAGGGGTCTTTGCTGCTGGTCGAAGCAAACTAATTCAGCGACAAGTCATCCGGCATCTGTGAGAGCAATTTGTTTTTCCAGCCGCCCTTGGTTTTCAAAATTTTCTGCCAGAGCTGGTCGGGCGGCGTTTCAAAAACGAGTTCGAGCGACGCGGGAAATGTGAGCCACGATTTACGTTTCATTTCATTTTCAAGCTGGCCGGGCGACCAGCCGGCATAACCGGCGAACATTTTTACTTTTTTCGACGAGGAAAACGATTCGCCAACTTCCAGCAAATCGTCAAGCGAATGGCCGAGGTTCAGGTTGGGAAAGACATTCGCGTCGGGGATGAAATTGTCCGCGTGCAAAAAACTCAACGCGGTCGGTTGCACCGGGCCGCCGAGAAACAGCGGCGCAAGTTTAAGCGTGTCGGGCAAATCGGCCACGACGAGTTCGCCGACCTTGCTGCCGCTGGAACGGTTGAGCACGAGGCCGAACGTGCCCTCGGCGTTGTGTTCGCAGATGAGGACGACGGTGCGATGAAAAAACGAGCCGGTCAGATCGCCGCCGTCCAGCAGTAATTTTCCCTTGAGAATTTTTTCCATCCCGCTCATTGCCGCTGGCAATGTGCATCAAGAATGCGCCGTTGGCAATGGGCGCGCGGAAGGTTTAATTGGCCGGAAACAAAAGTTGCTGTTTCTGCCCGGAGCCGACGTTTTGGATGAAAACCGAACTCGGCTGGATTGACAGGCAGCGGAGAGTCACATTGGTTTCTCCAAATTTCACTTTGCTCACGTCATTGATGCCAAAGGAATGACCGTTGATGATCGCCGTGGGTGCGCTGCCCCACAGAATTCCCTGAAGTTTGAGGGTGGCCGGAGCCGGCGCAGCGGGCTTGACGTTTTTGATGTTGTTGTAAGTGACTGGCGCGACTGGCGCGTTTCCCGCCGTTGGCATTTCAACATTGCGGAGTTCTTCCAGATGGCCGGGTTCCAGTTTTGAGGTCGTCCCGTATTTCATCCAGTCGAGAACTTGATCAAAACCATAACGCCGTTCCGCCTCGACGAACAAGGCCACTTGGCCTCGGGTGTAGAGATTTGCCATGACTCTTTTTTTCTCGGCTTCGTCGTTTTGCGAATCCATATACAGATAGCCGACCATCTCGCAAAAACCTTCCTCGGCGTCGCGCGCAATCCGCCGGTGACGTTCCGCCGGCACATTTTCGCCGACCCAAGTATGGGAATATTCGTGGGCGCACGTTTCCTTCAACTCGGACAACGGCAAGCCGGTCATCAAACTTATTTTGTATCGTTTTTTTCCATCATCACCGGTCAGCGGCTGGGTGCAGCCCAGCAAGTCGGGGCTTTCGCTTTGAAAAATAGTGTAGGCGTCTATGTGGTCTATGGCCGTGACATCCACATTGTCCGGGAATGAAGTGAAGCGGGAAAATAGTCTGTCCAAATCATCCTTGACCCCGGCGCAAATCTGCTCGGCTTCATCGGTCTTCAACACCACCGTCTTGGCGTCGCGGGCGCAAAGGTAACGGCCATCCGGCAATTCAAGCTCCTCGCCTTTTTTAATGGGCAGACCGCAGATATAACACCGGGGCAATTTGATGCAGTCGGAACAGACGAGCTTTCTCTCGCCCGTGACCTGGTCGGTGACGATGTAAACCGTGCCGGTGATCGGCTTGCCGCAAATGTCGCAGACATCCGCGCGCGCCGCCAGCGTGCCGCACAAACCAAAGCCGGTCATCAGAAAGGCGATCAAAAAACTCCAGCCGTGACGTTGCATGGGCTGACTTTTGCAAATAGAAGTTGTCCCGGCAATCAGAAAGCTGGGCGACGCATGAAAATGAAAAAAAGCGCGGAGAATTTCTTCTCCGCGCTTTTGCGTTTGCAAAATTTTCAGCCGCTCAGAGCGATTTCACTTTTTTCACAATTCCGGCGGCGTCAATGCCGAATTTTGCGAGCAATTCTTCCGCCTTGCCGGAGTGCGGGATGCCAACGACTGCGAGCTTGTGGATTTTGACACCTTCGACGCTCAATTCGCCAGCGACCGCGTCGCCGAGTCCACCTTCGGAATAGTGATCTTCAACCGTGATGACCGTGTTGCCGGTTTTTTTCGCGGCGGCGAGAATCACGTCCTTGCCGAGCGGCTTGATGCTGTAAGCGTCAATGACGGTGACGTTGATGCCCTCGGCTTTCAATTGATCCGCAGCTTTCAACGCTTCAAACAGTGTGACACCCGCCGAAACAATCGTGACTTTGTCGCCTTCGCGCAAAATTTTCGCGCCGCCGATGGGAAATTTTTCGTCGTTGCCGTAAATGACCGGCGTTTTCGGACGCGACGTGCGCAGGAAACAGACGCCTTTGATCAACGCCATTTGTTCCAGCAATTTTTCCGTGGCAACGGCATCGCTCGGATACAAAACCGTGCTGCCGACTATCGCGCGCATCATGGCCATATCTTCCAGCGCCATCTGCGACGGGCCGTCCTCGCCAATGCTCACGCCGACGTGTGAACCGACGAGCTTGATGTTCGACTGCGAAATGCCGGCGACGCGAATCTGGTCGTAGGCACGCGCAAAGAATGCGGCGAACGTGGATGAGAACGGCACCTTGCCACGCGCGCCAAAACCCATGGCCACCGCGACGAGGTTTTGCTCGGCGATGAAACATTCGGTGGAACGCTCCGGGAATTTTTTGAAAAATTTGTCCGCGAACGTGGAATTTTTGGTGTCACCGTCAAGGGCGACGACGCGCAAATCCGCTTCGCCGATTCGCGCGAGCGCGGTGCCGTAGGCTTCGCGCGTGGCGATTTTTTCGCCGAGCGTGTAATTGATTGGCGGATAACTTGCGGGAACGGCATTGACCGGCGCGGGTAATTTCGTCGGCGCAGGAATCGCGACGCCGAGGCCGGATTTTGAGCTCGGCTGAAGTTCGGCGATGGCACGCGCGGCTTCGTCTTTGCTTAACGGTTTGCCGTGCCAGCCGTCCTTGTCCTGCACAAATGAAATGCCAGCGCCCTTGTAAGTTTTTGCGATGATGGCGAGCGGCTTGTCGTCAAGGCCGACGCCGCCGAGGACTTCGGCGATTTCCTCGATGTCGTGGCCGTCAACGTCTTCCACGCGCCAGCCGAACGCTTCAAAACGGTCGCGATAAATTTCGATGTGATGGCCGAACGCGGTCGGGTCGCTCTGGCCGAGGCGGTTCACGTCCACGATGGCGATCAGATTATTCAGCTTGTTGATGCCCGCGAGCGATGCGGCTTCCCAGACGGCGCCTTCGGCGATTTCGCCGTCGCCCATCAGGACGTAAGTGTTGTAATCCAAACTGTCGAGACGCGCGGCCAGCGCGATGCCAACGCCAACGCCAAGACCCTGGCCGAGCGAACCGGTCGTCACATCCGCAAACGCGAGGCGAGGCGTGGGATGACCTTCGAGTTCGCTGGTGAACTGCCGGAGCGTCAACAATTCAGGGATCGGCACGAAACCATTTTCCGCCCACGCGGCGTAAAGCAGCGGCGCGGCGTGGCCTTTGGAAAGGATGAAACGGTCGTTGTTGTAAAAATGCGGATTCTTCGCGTCGTAACGCATCTGGCCGAAAAATAATGTGGCCACCAAATCCGCCGCCGAGCAGCAGGAAGTCGGATGCCCGCTGCCCGCCGCAGTCGTGGCTTCGATGGAATGAATCCGCAGTTGGTTTGCGATGCCTTTTAAAAGTTCAGTATCTGTGTCAATCATTGAACGCGAAGTCTAGCCGAGAAATTGCGAAAGCCAAGAATGAAAATCGCCGTGACTCAAATGTCACGGCAGGACGTGACCGGGAATCGAGCAAGTCGGCGGCACGCCAACCGCGCCAATCATGTAGGTGCCGCCGGAGGGACAGCCGGGAATATTTCCATTGGCATCCAGTTTGATATAGGGCGCGATGTCCTGAGCGGTTGGAATGTCGCCAGCAACTTTATTATTTTCCAACGCCCACTGATTTTTTGCCGCGTCAATCTGGCGGAGATGGTTGATGCAGGTGTCGCGCGCGGATTCGGCCTGCGTTTCTGTTTGCGCTTGTTCTGTTGCGCGGGCTTGATTTTCATCCGCTGTGCGGAACGCCTGGTTTTCGGCCGCTATTTGCTGCAACTGTTCCTGCTGCTGCTGCGCGGCGGTGAGCGTGGTGCTCAATTGCTGTTTCAATTTCTGGTTTGCCACCTGCAACTGTGTGACCTCGTTGCGCAAACGCGGCAAATCCTTGTTGTCAGCGCGCAGTTGGGAAAGTTCCGCGTTCTGCGACTCGGCCTCGGATTTTTTGAGTGAATCCAACTGCGCCTGCAAATCATCCGCCTGCTGTTTCGACTCGCGGAGGGAAACGAGCGCCGCATCCTTCTGCCGGTTGGCCGAGAAGAGAAAAACTTCGCTGGCAAGAAACGCCACGACCAGCAACCAAAGAACCCAGCTTTTCATTTTCATGGCTGCGTCTGTTTTCCTCCTTTCCTTGATGACAGTCAAACACCAAATCGCACGGGTTACTCACCAAACCACCGGAACGCGAAAAATAATCTGTCCCAAACCCGCTCCGGCGGACATTTATTAGTGAATGACCGAAGCGGACGACATCGAACTGCTGCGCCAATACGCCGTTGAAAATTCCGAGACCGCGTTCGCCGCGATCGTCGGGCGGCACGTCAATTTAGTTTATTCCGTTGCGCTGCGTCGCGTTGGCAATCCGCACGCAGCGGAAGAAATCACGCAGGCCGTCTTCATCATTCTCTCGCGCAAGGCGAAAAGTTTTTCCCACAAAACCATTTTGACCGGCTGGCTGCACCAGACCACGCGGCTCATGGCGGCGAATTTTCTGCGGACGGAAATCCGCCGCCAGCACCGCGAACAGGAGGCATTTATGCAATCAGCTTCGAGTGAAACGGAAACGTGGACGCAAATCGCGCCGCTGCTTGACGACGCGATTGCCAAGCTCGGCGCGCGCGACCGCGACGCGATTTTGCTCCACTATTTTGAAAACAAATCCGCGCGCGAAATGGCGGCGGCGTTGCGCGTGGACGAACCGGCGGCGCAAAAGCGCCTGACGCGCGCGGTGGAAAAACTGCGGGCGTTTTTTGCGAAGCGCGGCGTGACGCTGACGGCGGCGGCGATTGCGGGCGCGGTTTCATCAAATTCGGTTCACGCTGCGCCAGTTGGCTTGGCGGCGACGGTCACGGCGGCGGCGGCAAAAGGCGCGGCGGTGAGCGCTTCAACTTTAACCCTCATCAAAGGAGCATTGAAAATTATGGCGTGGACAAAAATGAAAATGGCAATTTTAGCTGGCACAGGCTTGGTCTTGGCAGCTGGAACAACAATTGCAGTTGAAGAAATTCAAAGACACACAGATGAAAATTATCCATGGCAGGTGGAAAGTCCCACATCAGATATGCTTAATAAAATTCCACCGCTTGTAAAAATTGTTCCCACAAAATTTCCGAATAAAAAAACAAGCATAGAAGTAACACGTGGTCCATCGTCTTTGGGAATCGGAGTTCGTATCCAGGATATTTTAGTGGCGGCTTATGATGCAGAGGGTTACTTCTACGGGCGCAAAAGGTTCAGGATGCTTCTTTTAACCAAAATTTCACCCGCCAGATATGATTACATCGTCAATTTGAAGTTCAGTAATGTGGAAGCTATGCAACAAGAATTAGCGAAACAGTCGTCCGGCAATGTCGAAGCACTACAACTGGAATTAAAGAACCAGTTCGGTCTCGTGGGCAGACGTGAAACTATCGTGACCAATGTTTTGCTCCTCAAAGTCAAAAATCCTAATTCACCGGGGTTAGAACCAATCACTGCGGAAAATCAAGCTCCTCTTAATCAGAAGGCCGGTGAAATATCCTTTCAGGATCAACAAGGCTTGCAAACTCTGGCGGGAGCTTTGGCAAACGACTTCAGAATGCCCGTGCTCGATGAAACCGGTCTCACCAATCATTATTATTACGACCTCAAGTGGAACCCATTCGGCGGACAACAGCAAAACCAACTCAATCTAAAACAGGCGCTCATTGACCAACTTGGCCTCGAAGTTGTGCAAAGCCGCGCGCCGATTGAATTTCTCGTCGTGGAAAAGGTGAAGAATTAAATCGGCTTGCCGGGCCGTAACTCACAGCGCTGCGTTCAAGCGAAGGCTGGTGCGCGTGGCGGGAGTCGAACCCACAACCTTCAGCTTCGGAGGCTGACGCTCTATCCAATTGAGCTACACGCGCGCGCGGGGACACGTTACGCGCGCGCGGGATTTTGCTCAACCGGAATCTTGCGCGCAAATGGATTATGTCTTTGACAAACAAAGCTGGTAGGACGCGTCACTCCGTGCGCCGTAGTTGGACAATTCACCGCGTTCGCGGCGGGCAGAGGACTGCCCGCCCTACCAATTTTGCACAAAAATAAAAAGGGACGGCCCGAAGGCCGTCCCTGTGTTTTATGTCCCCAACAAATCAGTTCTGCGGCGGAGCAGCGGGCGGAGGAGTGCCGCCCCCGTTACCACCGCCAGCACCACCACGGCGGCCGCCGCGTTGGGTCAGTTTTTGGTATTTGGCGAATTGGTCGTCAGTAAGGATGTCCTTCATCTTCGCCGTCACATCAGTGCGGATTTCCATCATCTTGGTGCGGCGATCCTGTCCTTGAACGCTATCGTCTGCCATCAAATCGGCCATTTTTTTCTTCTGCTCGTCAAGCACCGCTGTGACCTTGGGTATTTGATCCGCAGTCAGGCTTAAATTTGTGGTGAGTTGTTCAATGGTTGGCCCCCTCATTCCGCCCCTCATTCCGCCGGGAGGACGCTGGGTGGCGGGTGGGGTGTTGGTGGAATCCTGCGCCATTAACGCGGAATTGCCCGCGAACAGGCTGACGGCTATCAGCGCGGCCATGAATAATGTTTTCGTTGATTTCATAAGATTTTGCTGCACTTTTTGGTTGTTTCAATCCGCCGCGCCTTCATGGAACGGCGGGATGTCTGGTCAGACGCATAAGATGGCGGAAGGTTACAACCGGCGCAAAACTCTGGCCGCCGATTGAATCGTGCGGTCAAGTTCCCTTTCGCTGTGCGCAGTCGAAATGAACCCCGCCTCGAATTGCGACGGCGCAAAATAAATTCCTTCGCCCAGCATTCCGTGGAAAAATTTTGCGAAGCGCGCGCGGTCGCTTTTCATCGCGTCGGCAAGATTGTGAACCGGCTCATCCGTGAAATACGCGCAGAACATCGAGCCGCAACTATTGAATTGCACCGGAACATTTGCAGACCTCGCCGCTTCGCGCATTCCGGCGGCAAGATGCGCGCCAAGATTTTCAAGATATTGGTAGGGCGGGCAATCCTTTGCCCGCCGCGTCGCGCACGGAGTGACGCGCCCTACCGACAATTCTTCCAGCGTCGCAATCCCCGCCGCCATCGCCAGCGGATTGCCGCTCAGAGTTCCCGCCTGATAAACCGGGCCGAGCGGCGCGAGTAAATCCATGATTTCCGACCGACCGCCAAACGCGCCCACCGGCAAACCGCCGCCGATGATTTTTCCGAGGCACGTCAAATCAGGCGTGATTTTGAAAAGTTCTTGCGCGCCGCCGGGAGCCAGACGAAAGCCCGTCATCACTTCGTCGAAAATCAAAAGCGCGCCGTTCTTTTTTGTTATCTCGCGCAGAAATTCCAAATAACCTTTTTTCGGCAAATACAAACCCGCGTTTCCGGGAACCGGCTCAACGATGATTCCGGCGATTTGATTTTTATTCGCGGTAAAAATATTTTTTACAGTATCCACATCATTGAACGGCGCGACAATCGTGTGTTGCGTGAACGCCGCCGGAATTCCCGCGCTGTCAGGATTTCCAAACGTCAGCGCGCCGCTGCCCGCTTTGACCAAAAGCGAATCCACATGGCCGTGATAGCAGCCGTCGAACTTGACGATTTTATCGCGCTTCGTGAATCCGCGTGCCAGTCGGATCGCGCTCATGCACGCTTCCGTGCCGGAATTCGTCATGCGGACTTTTTGGATGCTCGGAACCAGTTCGCAAATCAGTTTCGCCATTTTGACTTCAAACGGATTCGGGATGCCGAAACTTGTTCCGTGATTGGCGGCGGATTTAATGGCGGAAATGATTTTGGGATGCGCGTGGCCGAGAATTGCTGGCCCCCAGGTGCCGACGTAATCAATCAACTCATTTCCGTCTACGTCCCAAATTTTGCAACCAGCGGCGCGATTGACAAAAAACGGCTGGCCACCGACGGCGTGAAACGCGCGCACCGGCGAGTTGATGCCGCCGGGAATAAATTTCAATGCCTCGGCAAAAAGTTTTTCGGATTTTGCGCGGTTCATAGATTGAATGTAGGAGACGACGTAAGGAGTCTCTGACTTTCATCTCGAATTAAAAAAATGAGACTCGTCACCTCGTCTCCTACAAAGACATTTTCAGATTTTGCGCGCATGGAAAATTATCTCCGTAAAAAAGTTTCCGCCAGCGAGCCGCGTTCCGTGCGGATGACCGCGCCGGTGTTGACGTTATGCCGGGCGAACCAGCCGTCGCTCGTTTCCAAAACATAGCCGATGTTTTCCGAGGCGGAAAAAACCGCGTTGGTGTCTTCTTTTTCGAGATGATGGATTTCCTGGATCACGCCGTCGGGGGAAATATAGGCGGCGGAAATGGATTCGGGGCAATTTTTCATCCAGAACGACGCGCGTTGCGGGAATGGAAATACAAAAAGCATCGCGTCCGTGTCCTGAATATTTGTGCGGAACATCATGCCGGTCATTTCCTCTTTTTGCGTGAGCGCCAGTTCGGCGTCAAGCGTTTCCGCGCCGAGATAAATTTTCATCGTAGGCAATTTCGGTTGCGCCTGCGTCGGCAGCGAATTTTCCGGCGATGGCGGCGCGGCGGCAACGGTTTCCGTTTTTTTGCAACCGACCAATAATGCGACGGTCAGTAGCAGCGCGAGAATTTTTGTCAGTTTCACAAACGCAGTCTGCCCGAGGCTGTGACTTTTTTCAACCAAACTGAATTCTTAAAACAAAACGCCGGCCTGAAAAATTTCCAGACCGGCGCCAAAATAAACTAGCGGTGGAATCAAAAACCGACGGACGAGCGCGTGCCTTGCTTGGTGATTTCTTTTTCGCCTTCCCAGACCGCAAGACCGGTTTTGGCATCGGTCAGCGAAAGCTGAAAACTGTAAGTGGACTGGCGGGTGTCGCCAGCTCGCGCGGTGAGTTGGATTATTTTGCCGGACAAGGTGAAGTCCGGCGGACGGATATTCTGCTGGAATCCCTTGGCCATCGGATCTTCAGCGGTGCCGCCCAAACCCATCGTGGTGGTGGTCATGGCCTTGCCGCTGTCGAGAACGGCGACGCGGATTTTTTTGGTGAGCAAGTCGGTGTCAATCTGCTGGCCAGTGTTGTTGACAATGCGGCTGATGGCGAGCACGGCGGGCGGCGTGGCAACGCGGTCCAGCGCACCGGACGCCAGCAGTTTGCCCGTCATATCATTCGCGGCCTGGATGTAATCCTGAATGTTGATCTGGCCGACGCTGACGATATTTTCGCTGCCGCCGGTCTGGACATAATGGGCATTGGTCGCGCAGCCGTCGCCCATCAATGGAATGGCTGCGGCCAGAATGGGAAAAAGAATTTTATTTTTCATGGGATGTTTTGGTTGATTAATTTTCAATGAATTTGACGCGAAAATCTTTGCAGATGGTCGTCGGCGCGACGCTGGAAATGAATTTATCTTCGCCGCCTTGGATCTGGTCGGGAATTTCTGCGGGAGTCAGGCTGTTCAATTGCATCCCGTTCGCGTCGAACCATTCAAAGTGATAGCTGAAGCGCGCGAGCGAGTGCGTGGTGTTGAGCAGTTCGATCTGCACCTGAAGAAATCCGCCGGGCGTCATGGATTGATTGACGCCGACGAGGGAAACTTTTTTCTTGAGACTGCCGTCGGTGATAACGCGCTGGTCGGAAATCATCTGGCGCTGGCCGGATTTCTGGGCGTTCTCGATGGAATTGACGGACGTTTTGCAGCCGGACACGGCGAACAAACACATCGTGAAGCCAACAACGGCGAGCGGAAAAATAAGTTTTGTTTTCATTTCAATTTCATTTGCGACACCAGCAGCGCGCCGTTTGCATCAATGGATTTGACATAAATCAGGTTAATTGTGCCTTCACCAATTGTCACTTGGATTGTTTGACGTTCGCCGGGCGTTTTTAATTCAATCTTTCGATCCGGCGGCGTGGGAAAATGGCAGGTCTGAAATTGTTTCGGCAGCGTCGTCCAGGTGCGTTCGTCGGCGATGTTGACGGCGGCCTGATAAACGGCAGTGCCGATTTGCATGAACAACCCGGCCAGATTGTTTTGCTGGCCAACGGCAGCGTTCGCTGCGTAGGCCGCCACGCCTTTGACGACGGCGGCAGCGATGGTTTTGGTGATGACAATCGGCATCTCATTTTTGAAATCTAGGCCGATGACGCTGTCCATGTCGGAAACGAGCGACGTGCCGAAATTTTTTCCGTCCGCCATCACGGTCAAACTGGGAATATAATTGCCCTGCGGCTTGAGCGTGGGGAATGCCGCGCCGATGTAGGAAACTCTTGTGACAATGATTGGAATATCAATCCGAACCTGATCGCGCACGGGCGCGCAGCCGGTTTCAAAAATGACATAAGTCGTCGGCGACAGCGGCTGGCCGTTGATCAATCTATCTGCCATCGTCAAATCTTCTTTGACGTAATTATTGTCCGGCGCGAATTGCGTGACGCGCTCAAATGATTTTCGGGCGCGTTCCAAATCTGAATTGTCGGCGGCATCGGCCATGAAAAACAAACCGTCGAGATAAACAGTGAACGGATTGACGTAGGCCGCGTAAGGTTTCAAGTGGTTAAGATTTGCGGAAGCGCCTTGGATTTGAGATTGCAGGCCCGGATCATTTTGCGCCCGCTGAATTTCCGCGCTGTCTTTATTTTTTGCGGCTTGATCTTGAATTTTCTGGATGCGTTTTTTGTTGTCCTCGACCGCGTCCTGCTGGCGCTGGTAGGCGCGGATGAGTTCAGGGCGTGCCTTGTCCGGCTCGCCAAGCGCGAGATAATTCAGCGCCTCGTAAGTGTTCAACATGATGCCGTCGTAAGCGCGACCTTCGTAAGGCAATTCAGCCTGGTTGGACAACAGCGCGCCGGTCTCGCTGCCGATTTTGACTTTGGCCGCCTGCGCGTAACGGTCAATTTTTTGCTGCGCCGCGTCGAACGCCTTGTTGCTGTCGTCATATTGGCCATTGGCGCGCAGCACCGCGCCTTGCTCCAAATGCCAGATGACGGCATTTTTGTTATTGGCATTTTTGTCGGCCATTTTATTAGCCTCGGCAACGGCTTTCGGCAAGTTGCCTTGGCGCCAATATCGAACAACTTGATTTTGCTGGTCGTAAGTTTTGCAACCCGTCGCCAGCAAACCGGCCATTGCCGCGAGGAGCATTGACTGGACGCAAGGTTTGCGCGCAAATCCAATGAATGTTTTTAATCGCAAAAGAATTTCCGACCGCCGGCAAACTGACGACCGGAAGAAAATCGGGTGAAACCTTCGCATAAAATTTTCGCGGCGGGAGAATGAAATTATTTGGCCACGTCGTTCGTGCTGTTCATCAACACGCTGCGCGGCGGCGCGGGATTTCCGGTGGGCGCGGGCATGTGCGCGGGCCGGCCGTATTGATCCACCAAAATATCGTAAGGCACTTGGATTGTTCTGCCATCGGAAGTGGTTTCCGTGCGCCAGTAACGAACCATGTGATAATTCGGATTGAATGACTGGCCGATGCCATACGCGGTTCCCTGCGCCGCGCCGACGCCGAAACCCGCCACATTTCCCGCCACGGTGCCGACGCCGTAACCCACCGCTTGTCCCGCCACTGGGCCGGGCTGATACGGACTGGTATGGCTGGTGGCGCACCCGGTGAAAAGCAAACTACAGGACAACGGAGCCACGCTGATCAAGATGAAGCGATGGAGGTTCATTACTATTTTTGGTTTTGAAACTACCTGCACAGATCAACCTAATTCCCTTGCGCCACACGTCAAGGAAATTTCCACCTGCTCAATCTTAACGCAACTTCATGGGCGCCAAGTTAATTCATGCTTCTCCTACAACCACGCTTGCGCCAGTGCGTCTCCATCACTAATGTTTCTCTGGCTGCGCCCGTAGCTCAGTTGGATAGAGCATCTGCCTTCTAAGCAGGTTGTCGTGGGTTCGATTCCCGCCGGGCGCACCATCCGTTCCCTTCTATCAGCACAATTTCCCTGATTAAGTTTGAGCCCATTTTTGCAGCGTATCAACCAAATGCCACAGTAAGGGTTACACCCATGGCGAAGGATTCACACATTATGTAGCGTGCTTCAAGTGTTAAAAAATATACAACCGACCAACGAAAGAAATAAAATGCAATCCATGTTCCCTCTAACGCTCGCGGCGGTTTTGCTCCGGGTCATTTCCGGCAGGAACACGGTGCTTTAACCAAACAAATTTACAAATTCAATATGAACACAAAAAAACCATTGTCGCCGTCCTGCTGATTACCTTGGGCAACGCCCGCCAACGCCTTCGGAATACCTCAAAACCTCTTCCAAGGTTTAGGAAATCCTTTCTTAAACTTGGGAAAATGTTTCCCAATGTCCGAAAATCTTCCCGTGATATGAGGAAGCCTCTGCCCAAACCCCGGCACAACCTTCGAAAATGCAGACACATCTTGATTTTGGACAGGCAGCGGAACGCCAGAGTCAAAAAAGGAGACAAAAGTGGGATTATGCAGATGACAAACTAATGAGGCAAAACTGGCCTCTGCCGCGACGGGCGCGAACACGGCGGGTAGGGTGGGCAGTCCTGTGCCCGCCGAACGCGTGGGTTTGCAACCGGCGGCGCGCACGGAGTGACGCGCCCTGCCCACATTGTCTGTAATGTGCATAATCCCAACATCAGAACAATCAGAACAAAAAATAATTTTGCGGCTTCGGCTGCTTGTCCCCACGAAACTGGTAATTTCACGGACATCTCAAGTAAGTGCTGAAGCACGCCCGCAACTGGGCGTTCACCAAATATCAATTCAGCCACATTACTCGGCTCAACCACTCCTGTTTATATGTCTGAAGGTTTTGACGGGATCACTAATTTCTTTTTTTCGACTGTTGTGGCATTGTCTTCTGGTCAGACTTATTATTTTCAGCCTGTTGTATTGTCGGGCGACAACCCTTGGGCGATAGTAGTGCTTACCAACACTTATCCAAATGGCCAATTATTTGCCAGCGGTGGAGCTATTCAACCTACCATGGACATGTGGTTTCGAGAAGGCATCGTCTCTGCGCCAGAGCCTTCTATTGCGGCTTTAGCCGGATTAAGCGGACTCTTGGCGGCGACAATTAAATTAAAACTCCTTTGTTAATTCATGCACTTGAACATTCAAGGCTCCGGCAATCCGCACCAAAGCATCCACCGAAATATTCTCTACGCCGCGTTCAATATGACTAATGAAAACAGTGCTTAAATTGGCTTTTTCAGCCAGTCTTTCTTGGCTTAGGGCAGCTTGTTTGCGCGAAGAGCGAACAGCAACGCCAAGCTTTCTGCGGTGTTTAGGAAGCGACACAACTTGCAGCAGAGCAGTGCCACAGAATTTAAGCCATAAAGCATATTTTATGTTTTTGCTTGACCATTTTCAGCAAGCGTTTAACATTTTCTCATATTCAGAAATGTTATGAAAACACCCCTCCGAAACTTATTGGCAATGTTGTTTGTTGCCGTTTCTCTTCAAACTCACGCGCAAGGGATTGTTTATGATCAACAATCGGCTAACAGCCCGCTTAATACACAAACCCCAGGTGTTGACTTTCTTGACATTCAGCCCCAACCGTTGACTCAATCTTTTATTCCATCACTCTCTGCGATTGAATTTGTCCAGCTTGAATTTTGGGACATACCAAGCAATGGTAATAACGGAGCGACGGTTTATGTCAAACTGTGGACTGGCTCACCGAATATCAGTTTCAACTCTGCGACATTACTCGGTTCATCTACTCCCGTTTATATGCCTAATGGATTTGGTGCTGGCGCTGGGGCTGCTGGGATTGGTCTTACAAATTTTTACTTTTCGACTCCAATCACATTAACTGTTGGCCAGACTTATTACCTTCAGCCAGTGGTTTTGTCTGGAGATGACCCGTGGGATATAATGACAATTGGTAATACTTACCCCAATGGACAACTATTTGTGAATGGCGCTGGTTTTAACACAGACTTTTGGTTTCGAGAAGGCGTTGTTCCAGAGCCTTCTACTTTGGCTTTAATGGGTTTAGGCTGTCTTTTAATTTTCATCTTCAAATGTCGTTCCCGACAGATTGTTCTATTATTGTTCACTACTTCAGTTCTATATGTTCACGCATCACAGGATTCCGTCGTTCAAGCCACAGCCGATGCCGCTGGCCTGACTCCTGTGTCGTCCGCAGCGGTGTCCGCTACCGGAACTTTTTGGGTGATGACCATTGGTTCCGATGGTGAACTTATAGAGTCGCCTGATCCCTTCCTGCCGCCCAGCTTATCGGCCCTGCCGATTTATTCAGTTTCCGGTGACAAGTTCATCGTGGATGACACTGGCGGGCTACTGATGCCTTCTTCCGCCAAGCGGATGAGCAGTGTGCAAGCCGCTTCCACCGCGCAATCGCAAACCGAAACTATGGCTGACCTTATTGGACAGATACAAAATCCCGACACTGATGACTCATTTCAGCCGAACAGCTTTACTTCGATGCTTGACACCAATGGTCTGTGGTTGGAAGCCTCGAATGAAGCTCCCTACATCGGCTTGCGCGCGCACAACACGATTGTCGGTGATAACTACCAACTGCTTTCGACCACCAGCTTACAAAGTGGTTGGACATTGGGTGAAATTAAGAACGCGCCGGATGTCTTCACGGATTTCACGCCCGTTCCCATCACCAACTCAATGACCTTCTTTTGGGCGCATCACGCCAATCCGGTGATGGAGATCGTGGATGCACTGGATTCAACGGAGCCGAATCCGACCAACAGCGATCCCGCACAAGTCGGCTTCTTTTACATTAACAACGAAGGCTGGGCAACCAATGATGTCACGGTTTATTACACCATCGGCGGCACGGCACAAAATGGTATTGACTATACCAATCTCACCGGCGTGGCAACCGTTCTTCTATCTCAAGGTTATGCGGAGATCGACATTGACCCGATTGCCGATGGTTTGAAGCCCAACCAGACCGTCATTCTCACGTTGGTGCAAAACACAAATTACTTGATTGACCCCGCAAACTATTCAGCCACAAATACTCTTTTTGCCAACCCCCAAGTGTATCCGACAGTTCGCGGCGATAAGGAAGCACCATGCCCAAACACACAATGGCCTATTTACCTAGATTCAGATGCCAATGACCCTCGCGGTTTGACTTTGACTTACACCATCCTGACATGGCCGACTCATGGAAATTTGATCACCAACGCGTTGCCTTCCGTCACTTACACGCCAACGAATTGTTATGAAGGTCAGGACAGTTTCACCTTCAAGGTCAATGACGGCCAGTATGATTCCGCTCCCGCCACCGTCACCTTGACCATTTCCGACCCGGTCTTTGCTTATCCGCTTTCACTTCAAACCTGCCGCGGCGCGTCGGTCAGCTTCCAGTTGGGAGCGGATAACTGTGGTGAAACATTGAGCTATGCCCTGCTTTCCAATCCGGCCAACGGCACCTTGAGCGGCACGGCGGCGAACCTCACTTATACCTGCAACGACACAAACTTCACCGGAACTAACACTTTCAATTTCATTGTCTATAACGAGTGCGGCGATTCCGCCACCAACACTGTCACCGTCACCATCGGCGATGAAAGTGTTTATCCCAATCCTCAAAACGTGATGACAGGAACAAACCGTCCGGTGACCATCACCTTGAGCGCGTCAGCCTATGATCCTTGCACGGCGGACACCAATTATTACACTTACACCCTTGTCGGCGGCGTCCTTACCAACGGCTATTTGAGCGGCACGCCGCCCAACCTCACCTACACGCCCACCAATGGCGAGGGAGTGGATTCATTTCAATTCACAGCCGGCGATGGCGTGTTCGCTTCGCCTTATCCGCCGGCCACGGTCAATCTGTATGTCGTCGCGGGGCCGATTCTGACCAACAGTGTTCCGTGTGATCCCTTCGCGGCCTTTGAACTGGATTGGAACCTGGACACCAACGTGGTGCAGATGCAGCAGGAAGGATTGAGCATCAGCGATTTCATCATCTACCGCTCCACCAATCCCGGCGGGCCATATACTGCTATCGCCACTGCAGGTTCCACTCAGATGTATTATACTGATCCAACCAGCGCGGGCGGCCAGACCAATTATTATGTCGTAAATTTTGAATCCAGCGGCTCCGGCATCACCTACGAATCGCCCCTCTCAAATCCGGTTAAAGTGGCGGAGACCTATCCCAACGATTTGATTCCGCCCAACGCATTTTGGAATGTGGTGACGAATCTGGCCAACCCGACCAATGTGGTGAGGTTGCAGGAGCCCTTTTCAAATGAATATACCAATCAATACCCCGGTCTTTATCCGTTGCCAAACACCTACTGGCCGCCAGGGACCAACGGCATTTATTCGGTTTGGTCCAATCACATAGCCCTGCTGATTCCCACCGGCGTAAACCTTTCCAACGTGCAATACTCCATCGCCATAGACAACGACTATAAATTGTATCTCAATAATTCAAACGCGCCGATTGACGCCCTCACTAATCACGAAGGTTTTGCCACTTGGTCGTCGTTCAAGGTCTTTAACAATGTCGCTCCCAACCTTCTGCATTGGGGAACGAATGACATTGGCGTGGTGATCACGGATACTGCCGGCATAGATTATTTCTCGATGGTCGTCACCACCAACACCTGCGGGCAGTAGCCCGCTCTAAAGGGGTCAGTCTTTGAGAATTTTTGAGATCATGCCCTTCATAAATTGACAGGGTGGGGACGACGCGCTGCGCCGCCCCCCTCGCCGAACGCACCGTCAGGCGACGGAAAAACCGGCTTTTGCCACGTTCGTTCCGCCTTGGCGGACAGGGACGCCGCAGCAGCGGCATCCCTGCCTCTCGAAAAGTTTTGTCAAATGGGATTATCTTGTTCACAAATAATCCGGGTAGGGCGCGTCACTCCGTGCGCGCCGCTTCTTGCCAATCCACGCGTTCGGCGAATAGAGGACTGCCCGCCCTACCAGTTTTATCCCATTTGTTTGTCATGTGGATAATCCCATTGTCAAAGACATAATCCCGCAAAATGGCGTCAGCGCAGATTTTAGCTCGACGGTTGCACCTCTCAACTCCGTTGTTTCACCTTTTAGCCCCGTTGCCGCACCATTGAACCCGGACATTGTGGCTTTGAACTCCGACGGCGGAGCCGCGATTGACGCACGCAAAATTTCTGCTAGTCTGTCCGGCCATTTATGAACCGAAATCCGCACGTTGCAGTTGTCGGCGCGACAGGCGCCGTCGGCATTGAAATGATCAAGACGCTGGAAAAACGAAATTTCCCGGTTGGCAAACTCACGTTGCTCGCGTCGGCGCGGTCGGTCGGCAAGAAACTGAAATTTCGCGGGCAGGAAATCGCGGTCACGGAATTGACCAAAAATTCCTTCAACGGAATTGACATCGCGCTGTTCAGCGCGGGCGGAAAAATTTCAAAAGAATTCGCGCCGATCGCCGCGAAAGCCGGCTGCGTGGTCGTGGATAATTCCAGCGTGTTCCGGCAGGACGATTCCGTTCCGCTCGTGATTCCTGAAATCAACGCCGCTGACGTGAAGTTGCACAAAGGAATCATTGCCAACCCGAATTGCACTACGGCGATTACTTTGATGGCGTTGTATCCGCTGCACAAAGAATTCGGCGTCAAAAGAATTTTTGCGTCGAGTTACCAGGCCGTTTCCGGCGCGGGCGCGCAGGCGATTGAAGAATTAAAACGGCAGATCGGCGAAATCGTTTCAGGCAAACCGGCGACGAAGGAAACTTTTCCGCACCAAATTGCGTTCAACGTGATTCCGCAGGTGGATTCATTTCTGCCCAACGGCTATACGAAAGAGGAAATGAAGATGGAAAACGAAGGACGCAAGATCATGCACCACGCGAATTTTCGCGCGAGCGTGACGTGCGTGCGCGTGCCGGTGTATCGTTCGCATTCCATCGCCGTGAGCGCGGAATTTGAAAAGCCAATTTCAGTGGAAGCCGCCAGCGCCGTTCTTAAAAAAGCTCCCGGACTCGATTTGATTGACGAGCCGGAAAATAAAAAATATCCGATGCCGCTGTTCACTTCTGAAAAGGACAATTGCGAAGTCGGCCGCATCCGCATGGATTGCGCGCTGGACAACGGCCTGTGCTTTTGGGTCAGCGGTGATCAACTGCTCAAAGGTGCGGCGCTCAATGCAGTGCAGATCGCGGAAGAGTTGCTGAAATAATTGCGTTGACTCGTTACATCGTGAACCGATTCAACGAATGCTATTGATTTCCCGCGTCCTTCGACTGAATCGTGGAGGCGCTGACGGATTTGATCTTCAATTCCTTGGCGATGTCCATCACGCTCACGATCCGATACCACGGCGCGTTCCGGTCGGCGTTGATGGCGAGCTTGAGCTGCGGATTTTTGGCGGCTTCCGACTGCAACCGCGCCTTGAGGCTGTCGAACGGGATCGGCATCCTGTCCATGCCCACGACGACCACGGCGTTGGAGGTGATGCTGACGATGAACGGCACGTCGTTGGTCGTCGCGCCGGGTTTCAATGCCTGCGACGATTCCGGCAGTTGCAGCTTCAACGTGGGCCGCTGCTTGAACGTGGTCGTGACCATCAGGAAAATCAGCAACACGATCAGCACGTCCACGAGCGCGACGATGATGACCGTCGGCGCGCTGCGGCGTTTGCGGACGAGAAAGCGCATGGTCAGGATTGGTCTTCCGTTTCGTGGCGATATTGCCGCCGGACAAAATCGTCGCACAACGCCTCCATCTCGACGGCGAACACCTCGACTTTTTTGCTGAAATAACTCCACGCGATCAGCGCCGGAATTGCGATGAGCAAACCGATGAGCGTGGCCTTGAGGATGAGCGCGATGCCTTGGGCCAATTTTGCTGCGTCGCTCAAGCCGGACTGCCCGACATCGCCGAACACCGCGATCATTCCGACAATCGTGCCGACAAGTCCGAGCAGCGGCGCGATGCCAACGATGATTTCCAAGACAACTAAACCGCGTTCGAGCCGGACGATTTCATGGCGCGCGGCGGTCTGCAACGATTCCACGTTGTCAGTCTTCGGCCAGTCGAGCTGGCTGGCCGCGAGCAACAGCAAACGTCCGAGCGGCGACGGTTTTTGCGCGCACACGCCGCGCAACTGATCCACATCGCCGCGCGTCCGGCACGCGGCGAGCGCCGTGACGATTGCCGGCGGAACGACCTTGTTCCAGCGCAGCGCCAACCCGCGCTCGATGATGAACGCCAGCCCGACGATTGAAGTCAGCGCCAGCAAAATATAAATCAGCAAGTCCATAATTTTTTCTCCGACCGCGATGCGCGGTGCAATTTCAATAATAATAAAACGTGAATATCATTTCGCGATAATTTTCACCGACCATGCGCCGCATATCGGACGGCCACGTCTCGAACGGCGCCGGGTCGGTCACCGCCTTCTGGCAAACATAGCTTAACAATTCACCGACGGAATTTTGCAACACTTCCATTTCACTGATGGAACCATCGTAATTCAAGCGAAACCGCAGCGTCACTTTGCCGGTGCGATCCTGCGCAAATTGCTGGCTGTCGAGCAAATCATACCAGCGTTGCGTCACCGCCTCGATAAATTTTTTGTCGTAATCGCCAAACGGCGTCGCCCTCGCGTCCAGCGATGGCACAATCGCCATCCGCCGCATCCCGCCTTCCTGTTGCATTGCCATGCTAGGCGAAAGATGCTGCTGCGCGCGTGCTTGGTTGAGCGTGCGCGGACGTTCCTGCGTGGAATCATTTTTCTCCGGCGAAGTTTCCAGCTTCGCCAGTTTCAAATCGCCCGCCTGTAACATTGATTTCATCGCCGCCAGTTTTTCCTGGCTGGGCTGCGTTTCAGGCGCCGACTGCACCTTCGTGTTCGGCGTGCGCGGCACGTCTTTCGTTTTTGGCACGTCGGCTTGCTTGCCGTTCAACTTCGGTTGGTTCGCGTCGCGGCTGCTCGCCTCGGTTTGCGCGGCGCGGGAATTTTTGCTGGAATAATATTTTGTGTTCTTCGGCGCATCCGGTGTCGCCTGGTCCGGGTCCACGTCCAAAAAAATGGACGGATCGGATTCTTGAGCCGGCGGCGCTGGTGTTTTTTTTAACGCCAATTGTTTATGTCCTGGCCAGTGCAATCGCTGCCATAGTCCCATTTTTCCCCCAAGTTCATAACCGCCCAATACGATTAAATGCGCCGCGAGCGACAACGCCAAAGCCCACGCCAGCCGTTTTGATTCAAAACGGTTAAGGCGCAGAGAACTTAATTTTTTGCCAGTGACAACCACGTCGAACAATCTTGCCGCAGGAAATCGAACCGGGCAACTGTCTTTGCATGGCGCGCAGAATTAACTCTCTTTTCGCAGCAAAAGCCGATACACTGGAAAAGTCGAAAGACATTTTATGTCCACAAAATTATTTTCCGAACTCGGCCTGTCCGCTGAAATCCTCAAGGCCATTGACAAACTCGGCTTTGAAAAAGCCGCGCCGATCCAGGCCGAAGCCATCCCCGTTCTCATGAGCGGTCGCGATGTCGTCGGCCAGTCGCAGACCGGTTCGGGCAAGACGGCGGCGTTCGCGATTCCGGCCATTGAAAAAACCGATCCGAATCTGAAAGCGGTTCAAGTTTTGATTCTTTGCCCGACGCGCGAACTTGCCGTGCAGGTGGCCGAGGAATTTCACAAGCTCACGCTTTTCAAACGCGGCATCACGTCGCTGCCGATTTACGGCGGCCAATCTTACGAGCGCCAATTTTGGGGCTTGAAACAAGGTGCCCAAATCGTCATCGGCACGCCCGGCCGCGTGATGGATCACATGCGGCGCGGCACAATCTGCCTCGCGCAAATCAAGATGGTCATCCTCGACGAAGCCGATGTGATGCTCAACATGGGTTTCCGCGAGGACATCGAAACCATCTTGAAAGACGCGCCGAAGGAACGGCAGACCGTTTTCTTTTCTGCCACGATGCCGCGTCCGATCCGCGATTTGATCGAAAAATATTCGCGCAATCCGCAGAACGTGAAGATTGACCAGAAGGCGATGACCGTCCCGACCGTCGAGCAGGTTTATTACGAAGTGGATCGCCGCTACAAGGTGGATTTGCTCACGCGGCTGATTGACATTTACGACCTCAAGCTCGGAATAATTTTTTGCAACACCAAACGCATGGTAGACGATCTTGTGGATCATTTGGAGGCGCAAGGCTACATGGCCGACCGCCTGCACGGCGACATGACGCAGGCGCAACGCGACCGCGTGATGAATAAATTCCGCAAGTCCGGTTTGGAATTTCTCGTCGCTACCGACATCGCGGCGCGCGGCATTGACGTGGACGACATTCAAGTCGTCTTCAATTACGATTTGCCCTACGACGGCGAAGATTACGTCCACCGCATCGGCCGCACTGGACGCGCAGGAAGAACTGGACGCGCAATTTCATTCGCTTCCGGTCGCGAGCTTTTTCAGATCCGCAACATCGAGCGCTACACGAACATGCGGATTCAACGCGCGAAAATTCCGACCGTGGACGAAGTTCACGAAGTCCGCGCGAGCCTGTTCCTCGATAAACTCCGCGCCACGCTGACCAGCGGCGAATACAAAAAACAGGATCACCTCATCGAACGCCTGCTCGAAGAAGGTTTCAATTCCACCGACATCGCGTCCGCGCTGATCCATCATTTGCAAGGCGGCGACGCCGCGCCCGCAAAACCCGCGCCGCGCGAAGAAGTTTCTTTTGAACGCCCGGAACGTCCCAGCTTCCGCGACCGGAACGAAGGCCGCGACAATCGCGGCGGCCGTTTTGAAGATCGCCCTGCGCGCAATACTCCTTTTCGCGATAATGATCGTCGCGAACGCGCGCCTTATCGCGACACACGCGAGCAACGTCCACCGCCACGCACGTTCGGAACGCCGGTCTCCGGCCCGGCGGTTCCTCGCGTTCCGAAAACAATCATTCCACCGCCGCCGAAGCGCATCGTAAAAACTTTTCAAGCCGCGTCTGCGCCAATCGCGCCGCCCGTTGCAAAAGTCGTTGAAGGTGGGGCGGGCAGTCCTCTGCCCGCCGTCGTGGAAAAACCCGCGAGCGGCGCGCACGGAGTGACGCGCCCTACCGCTGAAGCCGACCCAAAAACTTTTTCCGACGCGGAAATTCTCGCATCCGTAAAACCCGAAACGCTCGCGCCCGAATTGCTCAAATCAAAACCCGCGCCGTTTTACGCAAAAGTTGCGCCGTCAGAATCCACGGCCAAAAAAAATAAAATTAAACCCGAGCGCAAAACCCCGGCGGACCAGACGCGCCTGCACATCAACGTCGGCGAAGAAATGGGTGTCGTGCCGATTGACATCGTGAACTCCATCGCGGGCGAGACCGGCCTGCCCGGCAAAGTCGTCGGCAAAGTGGACATCCGCGAACGGCATTCGTTTGTGGATGTTTCTACCGAACACGCCAACGCCATCCTCGCCCGGCTCAACCGCGCCGAGATCAAAGGCAACAAGGTGAAGATCAAGGCGGCGTGATGAGTGGTGAAGTTCCAGTCTCGCAAATCGAGCAATTATTTGAACTGGCAGTGCAATCGAAGCTCCTGCTGATCGGGCGCGAAGCGTTGCGCAAAAATAAAAGCCGTCTGCATTTTGTTTTGATCGCCACGGACATCATCGCCAACCATCGCGAGGAAGTTTTGGCGGACTTCAAACATTATCCAGTAGTGCAACATTACACGGCGTCGGATTTTGAAAGGCTATTCAAGATCAAAGGCGCGAAGACCGTCGGCTTCGCGAAGTCCGACCTCGCCAAATCCATTTACGCCGGATTGAAGCCGCATCGCATCAACGAGCCGCTGCATCCGTCGAAAAAGCCGGACGCCTCGCCGAAATAGTGGGACAGGCTTCCAGCCTGTCCAGTTGAACGGGCGCAGTCGGTGGATTTTTCGCGCTGTTCACTTCCGACTGACAGGCTAGAAGCCTGTCCCACTACTTTGCAGACTGGCAATTTCGCCGCGTAACTGTTACGCCATTTCGTGTTACATGGAACTTCGTGAATTTGCCGAGTGCGTTTTGTTCGCCACGACGCTGGAGGAAAAACTCCTGCGTCCGACGGACATCACCGACGAACGTCCCGGCAACGCGCTGACCACTCCGTCCGCGCCCGGTCGTCCGATAGAATTGCAATTCAAAGTGACCGGCACCGCCCGCGACAGTTTTCCCGGCACGCGCAAACTGGAAAACGAAACCGAGCGCGGCAAGCTGCTCCACTTCTTCGCCAATCACGAACTGCTCGCCACCGAATTGATGGCGCTCGTGCTGTTGCGTTTTCCTGATGCGCCCGCCGCATTCCGCAAAGGCGTTTATCAAACGCTCAAGGACGAACAGGAACACACGCAACTTTATCTCGCGCGCATGAAAGAATGCGGCGTCCACTTCGGCGAACTGCCGGTGAGCGGTTATTTTTGGCGCTCAGTTTCCGTGATGGAGAACCCGATGGATTACGTTTCCAGCCTGTGCCTGACGTTCGAGCAGGCGAATTTGGATTTTGCGCGGCACTACGCCAAAGGCTTTGCCAGCATTGGCGATAATGAAACCTCAAAACTGCTAGAAAAAATTTATCGCGACGAAATCGGCCACGTCGCCTACGGCCTGAAATGGTTTCGTCGCTGGAAAAATCCGAGCGAAAGCGATTGGGAAGCCTTCTGCCGGCAACTCAAATTCCCATTGTCGCCGCAGCGCGCGAAAGGCATCACACTGAATGTCGAGGGCCGGCGCGCGGCGGGACTCGACGCGCAATTCATCGCCGAGCTGGATGTTTTTTCGCAATCCAAAGGCCGCACGCCGAATGTCTTTGTTTTCAATCCGTTTGCAGAGGCGCGCATCGGGCACGGCAAATCGTTCAATCCCACCAAACATCAGGCGCAGCTTGCGCGCGATCTGGAAAATCTGCCGCAATTTCTCTGCCGACAGGACGACATTGTTTTGGTGAACCAAAAACCATCGGTGGAATTTTTGAGCGGCATCAAGCAGGCGGGTTTCGATTTGCCGGAATTTTTGGAATTATCCGAAACTAAAAATCTCGCGCAACGCAAACTCGGTCGTTTGCGTCCGTGGGCGTGGGGGCCGGACAGCGTCGAATTGTTCGCGCCGTTCTTCACCAATCTCACCGGCGAGAAACGCATTGCCGATGGAAGTTTCAATCCCGCCATCGCGCGGTTTTACTCAAAGGCGTGGAGCGCGGCGTTGTTGAGAAAGATTCTTGGTAGGGCGGGCAGTCCTCTGCCCGCCGAACGGCGCGCACGGAGTGACGCGCCCTACCTTTGCACCGAACACGAAGTCGGCGTGGCTGTAAATTCACTTGATGAAGCGCTCGCGGCAATTTCGACAATTCGTCAGCGCGGTCATCATAAAATCGTCATCAAGGAATCGCTTGGCCTCGCGGGCAGCAACGCGATGCGCTTGTTCGAGCCGGAAATTTTGGAAACGCATCGCCGCTGGATTGCGAATGCGCTTGGAAATAAAAGACAACTCGTTGTCGAGTCGTGGCTGGAACGCGTGCTGGATTTTTCCGTGCAATTGGAAATGTCAGCCGACGGTCTGAAAATTTGCGGCTACACGGGTTTGATCAGCGACGCGCGCGGCCAGTTTCAAGCGAACGTCGCGTTGCCTGGCCATCAGAAAAAAATTCCGGCGAACTTGATCGCACTTTTCCCCGGGCCACCGGACATCGCGCAGCGGTTGCACGCGCTTTACGCGGACATTTTTACGTTGCTGGAAGCAGAATTGCGGCGCGCGGATTTTTTGGGACCGTTGGGCGTTGATGCCTTTGCTTATAGCGATGCGAACGGAAAAATCCGGCTCAAGCCGATTGTCGAGATCAATCCGCGCTACACGATGGGGCGCGTGACGGTGGAATTGATGAAGCACGTCGCGCCTGGCAGTCGTGGCGTATTCCGGATCGTCAGCCGCAAGCAGGCGCTCGCGGATGGTTTTGAAAATTTCTCCGCTTATGCGCGAGCCTTGAATGAACGCTTTCCCATCCAACTCAAAGGCGAGCCGTCACCGCGCATCAGCGCAGGTGCGATTTCTCTGAACGATCCGGCGCAGGCGCAGGTTTGCCTTGCGATGTTTGAAGTCGCACGCGGTGGATGAGTTCCGAAAGGGTGGCACGGGTGTCACGCCGGATTTCGTCGAGAGATCACATCGTCGGTGGTGCGCGGGAGCCAAAGTCGGTCTACATCCCAAAACAGTTTCGGGCGCGACGCCCGAAACGACAGGCCGGAGGCCTGTGCCACCTAATTTCACACACCTTCCACCGCAAACTTGATGGCTTCCAGTTCTTCCCAGCGCGCGTAGAGTTTCGGCACGCTTTCCTTGGCCGCATCCAGTTCGTGCGTGAGCTGGTTCACTTGCGCCGCGTGCTTGCGAAAAAATTCCGGGTCGGCGAACAAGCCTTCGATGCGCGCCACCTCGGCTTCCACTGCGTGGATTTGCGCTTCGATGCCTTCAAGCTCGCGTTGTTCCTTGAAGGAGAGCTTGCGCGGCTTCGTTTTCATTGTAGCGTCCGGCCTGTGGCCGGATTTGCCAGATTTTTCGAGCGACAGGCTCGACGTTACATCAGATGCACGCTTTGCGGCGGCCTCGGCCTTCTTTTTCTTTTCCAGATAATAATCGTAATCACCGACGCTGTGATGAATTTTCCCATCACCTTCAAACGCGAGGATGTCCGTGCAGACGCGATTCAAAAAATAGCGGTCGTGACTGACAACACATACAACGCCGGGAAACGCGATCAACGCTTCTTCGAGCACGCGCAATGTCGGCAGGTCGAGATCGTTGGTCGGCTCGTCGAGAATCAGAAAATTGCCGCCGCTTTTCAAAATTCGCGCGAGCAACAAACGGCTGCGTTCGCCGCCGGAAAGTTTTTTCACCTGCGTCGTGATGCGGTCATCTGAAAATAAAAACCGCTTGAGATACGAGCGGACGAAGATTTTCACATCACCCCACTCCACGAATTCTCGCCCCTGCGCAACTTCGTCCATTACGGTGTTCTCTTCGTTAAGCTGGAGACGCGCCTGATCCACATAGTTGAAGCTGGTGAGCTGGCCGGTTTTCACGATGCCTTCGCTCGGCGGCAACTGGCCGATGATGGCCTTGAGCAGCGTGGTTTTGCCGAGACCGTTCCGCCCGCAAATGCCGATGCGCTTGCCGTTCTCGAAGTTAAAATTAAAACCGGAAAATAATTTCTTCCCGCCAATGCTCATGCCCAAATCCACCACATCCACCGTGCGATTTCCAAGTTGCGGCGGCGGTGGGATGACGAGTTCCACATCTTCCTCAATCACCGGGCCGGACTTCGCCGCTTCGTCGTAATAGCGCTCGAAACGGTCCTTCTGCTTGCTGCGTTGCGCGCGCGGCCCCTGACGCACCCACGCGAGCTCTTTTTTCAGAAACATCTGGCGCTTATGCTCGACGGTCGCGTCGGCGGACTGGCGGTCGGCTTTCGCGAGCAGGTATTCGGTGTAGTTGCCATCGTGCGAGAAAAATTTCCCGTCGGACAACTCGATCATGCGCTTCACGACGCGATCCAGAAAATAACGGTCATGCGTGACGACCAAAAACGTGCCGTGAAACTCTTCAAGAAATTCCGCGAGCCACTCGATGGATTCCGGGTCGAGATGATTTGTCGGCTCGTCGAGAACCAAAAAATCAGGCAGCGAAACAATCGCGCGGCACATCGCGACACGGCGTTTTTCGCCGCCGGAAAGCGTTTCAATGCGGCGGTCGCCGGCGGGACAATTCAAGTGCGCCATTGCAATCTCGATGCGGGTGTCGAGCGTCCAGCCTTCGAGCGCCTGGATGCGATGTTCCAGAAATTCGTGTCGCTTCGAGTCGTGTGGCAGCGATTCAAACTCGGCGATCAAATCCAAAACGTGCTTCGCGCCGTCGCGGATGTTTTCGACCACGTTCTTTTTGTCATCGAGCATGAAATCCTGCGGCAGATAGCTCACGACTAGATCGCGCTGCCGCGAAACTTCGCCGCTGTCGGGCGATTGCAGGCGGGCGAGAATGCGCAGAAACGTCGTCTTGCCCGCGCCGTTGCGCCCAACCAAACCAAGACGCTCGCCTTCCTGGATGCCGAGCGTGGTGGCATCGAGGATGGCGCGGTCGCCGTAGCGAACGGTGATTTCAGAGGCGGAAATGATGGTGGGCATATTTTTTAACCGCCAAAAGAATGTAAATCAGTTTCACAAGAACATGAACGGTAGCAGATAATCAGGTGGGAACAAGACGGGAAAGGAAACGGAGGCCGCTTTTTTGACAAATAATGATTCGGCTAATTTTTCTCGATTTAATCCCATGCACCGCCTTAAATGTCCATATATGCCACCGCAAATAATGGCACAGGTAGACGCTGCCAGTTCTTTCGAGATAAAAATCGATTTTGAAAAACATTCTGACCGACCAAGCAGGGTTTTTCAGTCTATGGCTCAAATGATTGAGTCGTTTCAAGTCATTGATAATGATTTTCTTCTTCCTTTTGATGTTCGTGCTGAAACTTTTTTAATTTTAGAGGACATAAAAGCAGGTTCGTTGCGCACTCGTTTAACAACGATGCTCCGGTCGGTGAATGATGAAGCTCTGAAAGATGGCGATTGGAAAAAAGTAGTGGGTGACTATCTATTGAAAGGGAAGTATCGGTTAATTAGTTTTTTGGAAAACAAAAAGCAAATTACGGAGCGAGCGGAAATTGAAAAACTGGGAACAGACATCCATACGCTCGCCGTAGAAACAAATGTAAAAAAATTATCATCATACAAGCCTGTGCCTTTGGCGTTGTTGCTGCGAGACATTCACCAAATAACTCTGTCGCTAGAACCTCTGAAGTTGACAGATTCCGCGAAATTCATTTCAAAGAATCAAGAAGTTCAATTTAATCAGAGCTTTCAGTATCAACAGGATTCTGTCGAAGCACTTCTTACAAAAGAGACAAAAACTTTTGAAAAAAACGAAACACTCAAAGTAAAAAAGCCGGATTATCTCGGTGAATCCATGTGGGAATTGAAATTACGCGATCACCCAATTTCCGCGAAAATTATAGATCACGATTGGTTGCTTCGCTTCCAATCCCGCAAAGTTGACGTGCGTCCCGGCGATGCTTTGTCGGTAATTTTGCAAACACAGATAAATTATGGATTTCAAGGGGACGAAATTTCTGTTCACTACCATATAATCAAAGTCATTGAGATTGTCCCTGATACATCGCCAGAACAAACAGACCTTTTATCATCGTGAAAATTCCCCAGCCATTCCAGTATCAAGGCAGCAAGCGGACGCTGGCTTCGTTGATTCTGCAATATCTGCCCGTGAGAACAACGCGACTGGTTGAGCCGTTTTGTGGTTCGGCGGCCTTGTCGTTAGCTGTGGCGACGCATGGGCGCGCGCAGGAATTTTGGTTAAACGATTTTAACAAGCCATTGGCGGAGTTGGTTTCACTCATCATCAACAGTCCAAAAGAACTTGGAAAATTTTATGCGGAGCTTTGGCGCGCAGATCACGAAGATGCGTTGGAGCATTATTATCAGGTGCGCGAGTCATTCAATCGCACGGAAGACCCGCGCTTGCTTTTATATCTGCTGACTCGCTGCGTAAAGGGCGCGGTTCGCTACAATTCGGAAAGATTGTTCAATCAAAGTCCCGATAAACGCCGTTTGGGGACGCGACCGGAAACGATGAAGGAAAATATCGCCGCGATTTCCATTTTATTGCGTGGAAAAACCATCGTCACGTCGTTGAGTTACGAAAATGTTCTGGCGAATGTTCGTGAAGACGATGTGGTTTATATGGATCCGCCATATCAAGGAGTTTGCGGAGAGCGCGACTCGCGATATTTTGCCGGAATTTCGTTCGATGATTTTGTGGCGCAACTGACGGTGTTGAATCTTAAAAATATTCGCTATCTCGTGAGCTATGATGGGCGTTTGGGAAATCGCAGTTACGGCAAGCCACTGCCGGCTAAATTGCATTTGACGCTGATGGAAATTGAAGCTGGCCGTTCTTCGCAGGCAACTTTGCTTGGCCGGGATGAGATGACGGTGGAATCATTATATCTTTCGCCTGCGCTGGCAGAAGAATTGGAGGTTCATCCCACAATGCACCGCAGACATCGGGACGAGCAAATGCAATTGATGGAAACACCGACGCCTTATGGCAAAGCTAAAATATCCAAAAGAGTTTCTTGAACTTTGCGCGTCCGTTACCGGAAAGCGTCCGAAGACTGTGATTGATCACATTCTCAAACACGGGCACATCACGACCGAGGAGTTGAAAAACAAATACGGCTACGATCATCCGCCGCGAGCGGCGCGTGATGTTCGAGAACTCGGCATACAACTGGAAACATTTCGGGTGGAAGCGGCGAACGGGCGCAAAATCGCGGCTTACCGATTCGCCGATCCAACCAAGAAACAATTCCGGCGATTTAGCGGGCGCACCGGCCTTTCCAAAGAAATCAAGGAGCAACTCGTCAAGAAGTATGGCTGCCAGTGCTTCATCTATCTTGAAAAAATGGACGCGGCAAATTTACAAATTGACCATCGCGTGCCTTACGAAGTGGCCGGTGATGACGATGAACTTAAGACTAATGATTTTATGTTGCTCTGTGGTTCAGCGAATCGCGCGAAATCGTGGTCTTGCGAACATTGCGAAAATTGGAAAAGCATTAAGGATAAAAATATTTGCCTGTCATGTTATTGGGCTTATCCAGAAAAACATACTCATGTGGCAATGCGACAAATTCGTCGGATTGATCTTGTCTGGCAAGGCGAAGAAATCGCTCAATATGAAAAGTTGAAAACTGACGCTGCAAAATCCGGTTTGGAAATTCCTCAATTTGTTAAGGGCGTTTTGGCAAAAGTATTGAAATAGGCCGCAGTCAATTGCCAGCCGTTTCCCAAAATTTTTTCGGTTGAGGCATTTATTCCTTTGCCGTCTGCACGGGCAAAGCGGACAGCGGCGTGTTTTTGTTGGTCTCGCCGAAGTAGTTGGCTGACCATTCGTTCTGGAAGAGGATGACGGGATTTTTGCCGATGTCGTAGGCGAGCCGCGCGCCGGTCGGGAGCGAGAGGGCGTCGAGTTCTTCTTCCTTGATGTCGGTCGGCAGCCAGCGGACGACGCTCCACGGCGCGGCTTCGAGACGGGATTCCGCGCCGTATTCGCTTTCGAGACGGAATTGCACGACTTCAAATTGCAGTGGGCCTACGACGGCGAGCAGCGGCGTTTTGACGGACGAATTGCGCAGATACAACGCCTGGATGACGCCTTCCTGCAAAAGTTGGTCGAGGCCCTGGCGGAATTGTTTGTATTTTCCGGTGTTCGGATTGTGCAGATACGAAAACGCCTCGGGCGTGAAGCGCGGGATTTCCTTGTAGAGAATTTTTGGATCGGTCGTGAGCGTGTCGCCGATGCCAAAGCTGTCGTGGCCGACGAGGCCGATGACGTCGCCGGGATACGCTTCGTCCACGGTCTCTCGTTCGTTGCCGAACAGTTTGTGCGAACTGGAGAGGCGGACTTTTTTCTCGGAGCGCGAATGGTGCACGGTCATGTCGCGGTCGAATTTGCCGGAGCAAACGCGGATGAACGCGATGCGGTCGCGATGTTTCGGATCCATGTTCGCCTGAATCTTGAAGATGAAACCGGAGAACGCCGGATTTTCCGGTGCGATCTCGATGCCGCCCATCACGCGGGATTTTGGCGCGGGCGAATGTTTCAGAAATCCGTCCAGCAACAACTGCACGCCGAAATTGTTTACGCCGCTGCCAAAAAAAACTGGAGTGGTTTTGCCCGCAAGCACAGCGGCCTCGTCGAACGATTCGCCAGCGAGTTCGAGCATCTCCAATTCTTCAAGCGTTTTGCTGAATTCGGCTTCGCTCAAATTTCCGCGCACTTCCGGGTCGTGCAGTCCGCCAACGACGACGGGCGCACGATGTTTGCCGCCCACGACGCGCTCGAACGTGTGCATCGTCTTGGTCTGCCGGTCGTAGATGCCTTGAAATTCCGAGCCGTTGCCGATCGGCCAGTTCACGGGAAACGCGCCGATGCCGAGCACGCGTTCCAGTTCGTCAATCAGCTCCAGCGGATTTTTCATTGGCCGATCGCACTTGTTCATGAACGTGAAGATCGGCACGCCGCGCTGGCGGCAGACTTCAAACAGTTTTCGCGTCTGCGGCTCGATGCCTTTGGCGGAATCAATCACCATGATGACCGCGTCCACGGCGGTGAGCACGCGATAGGTGTCCTCGGAAAAATCTTTGTGGCCGGGCGTGTCGAGCAGGTTGAGCCGGTAGCCGTCGTAATCAAACTGGAGAACCGTTGAACTGATCGAGATGCCGCGCTTTTTTTCCAGCTCCATCCAGTCGGACGTGGTGGCGCGCTGATTTTTGCGCGCGGTCACGGAGCCGGCGAGCTGCACCGCACCGCCGTAAAGCAGCAGCTTCTCCGTCAACGTGGTCTTGCCCGCGTCGGGATGCGAAATGATGGCGAACGTCCGCCGCCGCTGAATTTCTTGCGTGATGGTCACAAACGAGTCGCGGAGAATAGCAGAAATCCGCGTGGTAACAAGCCGGGAAACTGGAGAGATAACTTACTTTTCATCCACGAACACCGCGCATACCGGGGAACCGATGGAAAGCGTTTGTCCTGTCGGTTTCAATTTGCCGGTATTAGCATCAATTGCTAACACGACGACCGAATCCGAACCCTGATTTTCTGCGAGCAGCCAATGACCGGAGGGGTCAATCGCAAAGTGGCGTGGCGTGCGGCCCTGCGTGGATTGATGTTCGACGAATGTGAGTTTGCCGGTATTCTGATCCACCGCAAAAACGACGATGCTGTCGTGTCCGCGATTCGAGCCGTAAAGAAATTTTCCGTTTGGATGCAGCGCGATTTCAGCACAGGCGCTGCTGCCGGAAAAATCCTTGGGGAGCGTGGAAACGATTTGGATTTCAGTCATCGCCGCGTTTGTGGCGGCGTAGCTGAACGCCGTGATGGTATTGCCCATTTCACTGATGACGTAAACGAATTTCCCGTCACGGGAAAAAGTCAGGTGACGCGCGCCAGAGCCGGGCGCAACGGTCGCAAACGGCGGATCGCCCGCAGAAAGTTTTCCCGCGTCCGCATCAAGACGATAGGCAAAAACCTTGTCCAGTCCCAGATCGCAATTGAGCACGAAGCGATTATCGGGCGACGGCAAAATGAAATGCGCGTGCGGCCCGGCCTGGCGCTGGAGATTCACGCTGGAACCGGTATGCTGGATGGTCGTAGTCGCTTCACCCAGACTGCCGTCGGCATGAATCGGCAAGGCGGCGATGCCGCCACTGCCGTAGTTCGCGACGAGCAGGCATTTGCCCGTGGCATCCACGGCAAGATGACAGGGACCGTTGCCGCCGGAAGATTGCTGGTTCAAAGGCACCAGTTTGCCGGTGGCGGAACTTATCGCAAACGCGCTCACCGCGCCTTGACCGACTTCGCTGATCGCATAGAGAAAATTTTCGCCGGGCGCGACGGCAAGGAAGCTGGGATTTTTAATTTCGGCAATGAGTTCGGGCGCGCTCAATTTGCCGGTGGTGGAATCGAACTTGGAAACGTAGATGCCTTTGCTCTTTGCGCCGGTGTAGGTGCCAAAATAAACCAGCGATTCGCCGGCAAAATTATTGATAATCGTGCCGGCGAACATGGCCAAGATTGCGACGGAAAAACGAATGGAATTCATGCGGGCAGGTTAGGCATTATCGGCCCGCGCCGCAATCTCCGTTCATGCTTCCAGCTTCGCATCCAGCGAAATTTTGGCATTGAGCAAACGCGAAATCGGACAGCCGGCCTTCGCGCCGTTCGCAATGGCGGTGAATTTTTCCGCGTCAATGCCGGGAATTTTCGCCGTCATGTCCAGATGTGATTCCGTGACGGTGAAGCCCGCGTCGGTTTTGTCCAGCGTGACCGTCGCCGTGGTGTTGATGGAAGTCGGCGTGAAGCCGGCCTTGCCGAGTTCCGCCGAAAATGCCATCGAGAAACAGCCCGCGTGCGCCGCCGCGATGAGTTCCTCGGGATTCGTGCCGACACCGTTTTCGAAGCGTGTGCTGAACGAGTATTGCGTTTCCTTGAGCGTGCCGCTCTCGGTGGAGATTTTGCCTTTGCCGGATTTCAAGTCGCGTTGCCAGACTGCCGATGCTTTGCGTTTCATAAAATAAATTTTCCTTTCAATTGCCGGAACGTGAATTCGCGCCAGCGTCGCAGACACTAATGCTGGTTTGCAAGAATCTCAAGCGGGCAAAACCGTTCACGTCGCTTCGGCGATAGATTTCATTGCGGCGAGACCTTTTTCAAACTGGTCGCCGCACATCTTGTCGCAATTCATGAACAAGCCGAACACCTTGAAAATAAAATTGCTTTTGCCGGTCATCGTCCACGTCACGACCGTCTGGCCGCTTTCGGATTTGAAACTGAATTCCGCCGTGTTTGTCGCCTGAAATGGCCGGATGAATTCCAATTTGAAGCGGATCAACTCGCCCGGTTTGCTTTCCGTGATGGTCATTTTGCCTGCGCCGATTTTTTTGTTGCCGTCCCATGACATCGCCGCGCCCGTGCCGGAATCCGCACCTGCAAATGAATTTTTTGCGTTCGGGTCAAGTTTCGCCCACGGCGACCACGCTGCCCATTTGTGCAAATCGTTGACGTGCGGGAAAACTTTTTCCGGCGGCGCGGAAATTTTCGCCGAACGCGCAACAATAAATTCATCCGGCCGTCCCACGACGACAATTAAAAAGATTATGGCGATGAACGCGAGTGCGAGAAAGATTGGCAGCATAAATTTCCTCTTGATTTGATTTCAGTTGAGCAGGCCGGAAAACTTTTTTCGCGCATCCCACAGCAGATAAAGCGCGCACACGATGATGATGTCGAGCATTGGATTGAGCAGATGTTTCGGGTCGTCAATCAAAACGTGGAACGCGATGATGTTCACGATGACCGGGCCGAGCAGCAGCAGGCCGATGTTGCGCAGGCGCGGAATCATCACGAGCAGGCCACCGATGAACTCGAACATTTTCACGAACTTCACATAGCCCGTCGGGACGAACGCCGCCATGAAATGCCAGGCTGGCGTGCCTTCCGGCATTGGTGGAATTTTGATGAGGTTGAACAGGACCGGGACGCTCGCCGCAAGGAAGCAAAGCCCCAGCACGACGCCCGCGATGCAAGGCAGATATTTTTTCATGGCGCGGTGAGATTACATCTTCGCCAGATATTCGCCAAGTTTTTCCAGCGTTTGCCTGCCGCCTTCGATTGCGCCGAATTCCTTGACGACAAAATCGCGTTCCGCCGCCGTCGGGAAAACCAAGCGGAGCGTCACGCGCGTCTTGCCCACCGCCGGTTTCTCGAACGTCCAGGTGGACACAAAACTCACGCCCGGCCCGCCTTCGCGTTTGCCGCCGCACGAATAAACAATTTTTTCCGGCGTTGCGATTTCCTTGAAGACGTTTTCGTTCGGATACTTCGCGCCATCCGGCCCGCGCATGACGTGCTTCCAAACGCCGCCGACGCGAAAATCCATTTCTTCAATCGTCGTCGAGAAGCCGCGCGGCCCCCACCAGTTCACGACGTGCTTCGGATTTGTCATCGCTTCCCAGACCAGTTCGCGCGGCGCATTGAACTCGGGCGTGATCACAATTTCCCGGTCGGCCATGTTTTCGGCGGGATTATTTTTGGGGGCTGCCATATTTTTTGAGAAGCTCGGGGTCTTGCGGAATGATGATCATCCATGAAACGCCGAAACGGTCGGCGACCATGCCGAAGCGCGGCGAGAAAAATGTTTTTTCCAGCGGCATCTGCACCTGCCCGCCGTCCGCCAACGCAGCAAAAAAGTGGTCGGCGTCTTCCGCAGTTTCAACGGCCAGCGACAGTGAAAAGCCGCTAAAACCTGAACCTTTCTCGCAACGGCCGTCGGATACGAGAATGATCGTGCCGCCGATTTTGAGGGTCGCGTGCATGATTTTGTCTTCTGCGCCGGGCGCAATCATGCTCGGATCCGGCGCGTCTTTGAAACGCACCAGCATCAGGATTTCCGCGCCGAGCGCTTTTTTGTAAAATTCAATCGCCTCTTCGCAGCGGCCATTGAATATCAGATACGGTTGGATGGATTTGGGTGTGCTCATAATTTTCGGTTGGTTGATGGTTTAATTCTTCGCTTCGACAAATTGTTTCAGTTCCGTGCCGATGAGTTGCGTCCAGCCGTGAACGGGATTTTTTCCACCACGTCAGTAAGACGTTCCAGACTTTGCGTCATGCCCGCTTCAAATCCGCCGATGTATTTTTCCGCGTCGGGCGCGATCATCTTCATCAAACGCGACCGCATCGTCAGCTTCGTTTTCCCGTCCTGCTCCACCAGCGTCAGCGTGTGTCGGAATTCAAACATCAAATCGCCTTTGTCGTCCAGCGCGCCAGTCATGGTCACCAGTTTTTCCGGCGCGATTACCTCAAGAAACTCGCCGCCCATCGGATAACGCGTGCCGTTCGGCGCGCGCATCACGACATATATTTTGTTGCCCAGCTGCGCGTCCCATTCACAGACCGGCGCGGTGAATCCGCGCGGCCCCCACCATTGCGCCAGATGCTTGGCGTCGGTGCAGGCCAGCCAGACCAGTTCGCGCGGCGCGTCGTATTCGCGCGTGATGATGAATTCCTTGCCGACCAAATTTTCACCTTTCGCTTTTGTCGCCATAATTTTATTTTGCAACGAATTTTCCAAGCGAATCAAGACAACGACCCCAACCCTCCTCGTGACGGTCGCGGCTTTCGACGGATGCAAATTTTTCGTGCGTCAAAACCAATTCAGTTTGTTTTCCGCGCGCTTTGAATTCCAACGTGACGAGCATTTCGGGCGGTTCAACTTCCTCAAAGTCATCGCTGCTGCCGTCCTTTTCAAACGCCCATGTGAAAACGAGACGTTCCGGCGGCTTCACTTCGCGATAAACCCCGACGGTCGTGAAAAATTCACCGTCGGCTTTTTGCATCTGAAGCCGGTATTTGCCGCCGACGCGCGCGTCCACCTTCACTGATTGCAACGACCCTCCGTCGCACGCCGCCGCGCCGAACCACTGCTTGAATTGATTCGCGTCCGTCCACGCCTTGAAGACCAGCTCGCGCGGCACGTCGAAAACGCGGGTGAGTTGAAGTTTGATGTTGTTTTCTTTGATGGTTGCTGTTGCGCTCATTTTTTCTCCTTGGTTTGTAGTTGTTTCAGATACTCGTCCAAACGGTCAAAACTTTCTTCCCAAAATTTTCGATACTCCTCGATCCAAGCCTGCGCCTGCTTCATCGGCGCGGCCTCTAATTTCAGCGAATGCACCCTTCCACGCCTCCGACGACGAATCAAGCCCGCGTTTTCCAGCACGCGCAAATGCTTCGAGACCGCCGGCAGCGACATCGAATACGGACGCGCCAGATCGGTGACGCAACGGTCGCCGTGCGCCAGATGCTCCAGGATGCGGCGGCGCGTCGGGTCAGCCAGCGCGGCAAACGTGCGGTTCAACAATCTCGGCGAACATTTAACCATATGGTTAAGTATTAACGCAACACGAACTGCGATGCAAGTAAAATTTTTAAGAACGTCTGCGGAGCAGATCAGGTGCCGGAACAATATTGCACAATCGTATCAATTGTTTCTATTCGATGCCCAGTTGCTTTTGCATTTGTTCCAGCGGCACACCCTTGGTTTCTGGAACCATAGTTTTCACCCAGATGAGTTGGAGCACCATCATGACGCAGAAGAACGAAAAGACATATCCGGGCGGGAAGTGCGTGACCATGGCTGGGAAAAAAGTCGTCAGCAGCGCCGCAAAAATCCAGTGGGTGGAACAACCGAGCGTCTGACCTTCGGCGCGGTGGCGGTTCGGAAAAATCTCCGAGATAAACACCCAAATAACGGCTCCCTGCCCGATGGCGTGCGCGGCGATGAAGGCGAAAATGCAGACCGGCACGATGCTGTAATGTTGCGTGAAAAACGCCCACGCCACCAGTCCCAGTGAACCGATATAGCCAAACGATCCGATGAACAGCAATGTGCGTCGGCCCAAGCGGTCAATGAGACTCAACCCGACAAAAGTGAAAATCAGATTGGTCACGCCGATGCCGACGGATTGGAGCAGCGCGGCTTTCGCGCCCAGGCCGGTCAGTTCGAAAATGCGCGGCGCAAAATAGAGAATGGCGTTGATGCCGGAGAGTTGATTAAAAAAAGCGATTAAAAATGCGAGCAGGATGGGCACGCGCAACCGGCGCGTCCAGAAATGTCCCGAAGAAACCTGTTCGGAGGCGGAGGCCAAGATTTCATTGGTGCGGGCTTCGATTTCAGCCGGAGACGCCTGTGGTTCGATCAGCCGGAGAACTTCAACGCCTTTTTGCCGGTCACCTTTCCGAACTAGCAGCCAGCGCGGACTTTCCGGGATGCCGAAACAAAAGACGGTGTAAAGCAACGAAGGAAATGCCGCCACGCCCAGCATCCATCGCCAGGCGTTTGCGCCAATCCCGGAGAGCAGCCAATTGGATAGATAGGCGATCAAAATGCCAAAGACGATGTTGAATTGAAACATTCCCGCCAGCCGTCCGCGATATTTGGGCGGGGCGATTTCTGAAATGTAAAGCGGCGCGGCCACCGTGGAAATCCCGATGCCGACGCCACCGATTGCGCGCGCGGCAATGAAAAAATAGACATTCGTCGCCAAGGCTGAACCCACAGCGGATACGAGATACAACACGCCGATCCAGAGCAAGGTTGCGCGGCGGCCAAAACGATCCGTGGGCCAACCGCCACAGAGCGCGCCCAGCACCGTGCCGTAAAGCGCCGCCGCCATCGCGACGCCGTGCAGGCCAGCTCCCAATCCCCAGAGCGACTGGATGGTTTGTTCCGCGCCGGAGATGACGACCGTGTCGAAGCCGAACAGAAATCCGGCGAGCGCCGACGTAAGTGACCATAAAAAAACTCGATTGCTCATGTGATGGCTTTGGGTTGATTGGGCTGGCCGGATTCTCAAGGCACAACCGCCCAATATCAAACAGATTTTCCGTCACGCCCGGTGCCATGGTGACCGTCTGCAACGATCCGCAGCAGACGCAGGACATCGCGTGCGTGATGGAGAGTGCAAAAAACGGGTTGGAAATTCTGCCGCCGGCCAGTGCGTGACTGCAACCAGTTGGGTTATATTTTTTCCTTGAGGGAGTTCAGCGTAATTTCCTAATAATTCTCAATTCTTCTTGCTGCCGCCAGCGATTTCGCTCGTCGTGTGGTTGATCCGTCGGGCTGCATGGGCGTAGAATGTTGAATATCACCATGAGCAGCCAAGGTTGTAAAGTTATGGTGTAGTGCCAGTATCGCGGAATGGAGAATTTGTCCGGTAAAATTTGAGTTGCGCTTGTAGGGCGGTCGCCAGGGTCGGGTTGTTTTGGGAATTGGCCAGTTGCAGGCCTCGTTCGGCAGCCGCAATCGCTTCTGAAAAGCGTCCCGCCTCGGCATAAGCCGCCGCCAATGTCATGGCGATGGCAGGGTTCTGTCCACCGGAAAGCCTCTGCACCTCTTCAGCTAATTGGACTGCTTTAGGACCGTTTCGCACCGTTGCGTTTGGGCTGGTCGCCAGCACCCAAGCTACGTCACCCAGGCCATTGCAGCTCTCTGCAAACATAGGTTTGATTTCCAATGCCTTTTGGAATTGACCGATGGCTTCATCCATCCGCCCCATTTGGAAAAAAGCAAGACCAAGGTTATTATGAGCGTCAGCGTAATCAGGGGCAATTTGCAGAGCCTGTTGAAAATGAAAAACAGCCTCGTCCACCTGTCCCTTCCAGAGCAAGACAAGCCCGAGGTTGTTGTGGGCATTTTGGTTGTCAGGCTGGATTTTCAGAGTCATTCGGAATTGGGAAATGGCTTCGTCCATCAATCCTTTTTGGGCAAGAGCGGTGCCGAGATTGTCATGTGCCTTGATATAGTTTGGGTTGATTTCCAGAGCCCGACGGAATTCAACAATGGCCTCGTCCACTTCCTTGTTTCGAAGCAGAAAAAGTCCAAGATTATAGTGGGCATCCGCGTTGTCGGAGGGCTGTATCTCCAAAGCCTTATGGAAATGCTCAAGCGCTTCATCATCTTTTCCTTCATTGAGGAGAATGCTGCCCAGATTATTGTGGGACATCCAACTGGCGGGGTTCCGTTCGAGAGTCGCCTGCCAGAGCGTTTGCGCGTCGGCATACATCCCGCATTGCCGCCAGGTCAACACACCGAGCGTCAGCAGCAAAGCTGCACAGAAAAGCGGTTTGAGTGTCCGGACTTCTTTTCCTAAAAATCCGAACACTTTCGTGATTCCCGCCGCCGCCAGCGCAATAAGGCCGATGCTGGCAACATATTGGTAATGGTCGGCCACGAATGTAAAATGAAAAGTATAAAGCATGATAAACCCTAGCAACGGGCTTAAAGTCGCCACGAAAAACAGCACCCCCACCTCGACACCGCGTCCGGCAAACCGGCGCGCAAAATAAATCGCCATCCCGGCGCCAATTCCCGCAAGAAGCCAACCATAGGCAAACAGATCAGTGCGGCTGATGTTCCAGCGCGGATAGCTGAAGGTCAGATTAGTCGGCCAGAATAATTTTCCCGCATAAAACCAGACCGCATGACTCGCTATCAGGATGCGCTCGGGCAGACCCAACGAAAAAAGTTTTCCCTGAGTCCCTTGGTGGTAGCGTTCCCACCACATCGTCAGCAGTCCCATGCTTGCGCCTAGCACGAGGAAGGGAACCATCTGCGCCAGCCTAATCCAGTCAACCGGTTTTTTCTTCAACCACAAGATCAGGAATAACGCCGCCGGCAAGGTGCAGGCGGTGGTCTTGGCGAAAAGCGCCAGTGCGCTGAACACCAGTGCCAGCACATAAAATCTCCACCATCGCCCCGCCCGGTCTTCGATGAATTCAACCCATGAAAGCAGCGCCAGCAAAAAGAAAAAAAGGGAGAGAACATTTTTTCGTTCCGTGATCCAGGCCACGGATTCCACCTCCACCGGATGCAGCGCGAAGATTGCCGCCGCCAGCCACGCGCCCGGCACGCTCAACCGCCTCAATAGCCGCCATACCAGCAGCGCATTGACCACATGCAAAAAAATGTTGACGCAGTGGTAGCCAGCGGGATTCAACCCCCAGAGCATATGCTCGATCCAAAAAGTTGTGTAAGTCAGTGGAAAATACTGCGAAGGTGAATCCGTCGAGAACCATATCCTTTTCAATCCGTCGGGCGCGGACAGCAAATGGTTGTTGGTGACATACACATCGTCGTCCCAAACGAATCCGGCGTGCCAAGCCGGCTGGTAGGCCATTACGGTTGCGACGACCAGCAAAAGTCCCAGAAGCCAGTCTTGCACGCGTGGAGAAAATGGAAATTCCAGCCTTCCGCCTGAAGGTGAATGGGCGCGCACCGGAACAGTCCGCTTGTCAGCGGGAGTTCGAGTCAGGGGTTTTTTGTGCCGACGCATGAAATCCGTTTACATTTCAAATTTTGTCGCCGGTATTTCCAAACAGTTCATCAATTTTCTTCCGCACGCTTTCATCCATCTTGATGAGCGGCGGCCAGGCGCGTTTGAAACCTTCGCCGGGAATTTTCTTCGTCGCGTCAATGCCCAGCTTGCTGCCGCTGGCGATCTCGCTCGTCGCGTGGTCGAGCACGTCGGACGGGCCTTTGGTGAAGATGCTGTCGCGCTGCGGATCGGTGTTG